>NZ_CP127251.1:2775000-3075000 GCF_030285925.1 Devosia sp. YIM 151766
GGGCCGCGAATTGAGCTTTGCCTGGCTGAGCGGCACGGTCATGACCGGCCTGACCAGCGTGCTGCTCATGGGCGCGGCGCTTTACGTCTCCTTCCAGGGACAGGACACCTTCTCCACCGCCTATGCAGCGCTCAAACTGGCCGCCCCGCGCATCGACCAGCCGCTGGCCACCGACCTCGTCTCCAAAAGCTCGCGCCTGCGCCCGGTGGCCGCCACGCGCTCCGACCTCGAAATCATCGAGGCGGCCATTCGCCAGAATGTCGATGGCCGCGAAATCATCCGCAACCAGCCCTTCATGCGCATCTCCGCCACGCTGGCGACCACGGCCACCACCCTGTCGGCCGACGTGCCCTCCTATGATCCGGTCGCCATTCTCAACAAGACCCAGCCGCTGGCCGCTACCAGCCTGGACGTGGCCACCGATGTCTATGGCACCGATGTCGACGGCGAGGTGGCGGTCCGCCAGGCCTCGCTGCCGGCGAATTTCGTGCCGCTCCGCGCCATTTCCGACCAGAACGCTGCCGATTTCGTGCGCGGCATGGCCGAAACCAGTTTCTCCATCGACGGTTCGGGGCCGGCTCTGGCCTATGCCGCCCTGGCGCCCAGCCTGCGCGAACTCAACGGCACGCCGGAAGATTCCCTCGCCGGCGTGGCCGAGAACATCACCGTGGTGCCCAAGACCATTCTCGGCTCCGAAGAAGGCCCGGGCCGCACCGAGCGCTTCCTTACCGTGCGCGAAATCGGCCCGCTGGCCGATACCCTGGTGCGCAACGGCTTCACCCGCGGCCAGGTGGCGATGGTGGAAGGCACGCTGGCCAATCTCATTCCCGCGGCCGGCCTGCCCGCCGGCATCAGGCTGCGCATTCTTTATGGGCCGCTGAATTCGTCCGTTAACAGCCTCGTGCCCTATCGCATGTCGATCTACCGGCCCGAAGACGTTGCGGGCGAGCGGCACATCGCCACCGTGGCGCTCAGCGATAACGGCCAATATGTCGTCGGCCTGCAACCCGATTGGGTGGAATTCCCCGAGGAAGACGTCGAGCAGATCAATGTCGGCAACCTGCCGACCATCTATCGCTCGATCTGGGAAACCGGCCGCAAGCACGATCTCGACGACGAGACCATCGAACGCATCATCGCCATGTTCGCCTATGATCTGGACATGACCAAGCGGGTCGCCGCCGGCGATACGATCGAACTGCTCGAAACCGCCGCCACCCCGGACGCCGCGCCCGAACTGCTCTATGTCGGCCTGACCCTGGGCGGCAGCAAGCGCCAGTTCTACCGCTTCACCGCCCCCGACGGCACCGTGGATTTCTTCGATCCCGACGGCGAGACCGGCAAGCGCTTCCTCAATCGCCGCCCGCTCGAAGGCGGCGGCACCCTGCGCTCGCGCTTCGGCTATCGCATCCACCCCATCTTCAAGACCCGGCGCCTGCATACCGGCGTCGACCTCGCCGCCCCGTCCGGCACGCCGATCTATGCCGGCGGCGACGGCACCATCACCTATTACAAATGGCAGTCCGGCTACGGCAACAAGATCGAGATCCAGCACGTCAACGGCTATGCGACCGCCTATGGCCACCTGTCGCGCTTCGTCGACGGGCTGGGCGTCGGCAGTCAGGTGCGCCAGGGCCAGGTGATCGGCTATGTCGGCTCCACCGGCCAGTCCACCGGGCCGCACCTGCATTACGAAATCCTGATCAACGGCAATCTGGTCGATCCGCTCAGCGTCAAGCTGCCCAAGGACAATGTGCTGGCCGAACAGCATAAGGGCGAATTCGAGCGGACCATCGCCCAGATCAACGACCTGATGGCCCGCGAACCCGCCCCGGTCAATGTCGCCCAGGCCGATTGAGCCAACCCTCGCCCGAAGCGAAAATCACGCCGCCCGCTCGACGTAAACCGCCAGCTCATTGCCGCCCGGCTCGCGGCAATGGAACCGGCGTCCGCCCGGAAAGTCGAACTGCGCCCGGGTGATGACGCCGCCGGCGGATACAACCCGCTGTTCCGCCGCATCGAGATCGTCCGTGCGCACCACCGCCATGGTCGCCGCCACCCGCTCCGGCGCCGCGTCGATGCCGCCATCGATGCCGGCACCAGTGAGCCCGTCATAGACCGGTCCGTAGCTCACGATCCCCCAGCCGAATGCCGCCTGGAAAAACGCACTGCTCCGCTCGCGGCTGGTTGAGGGAAATTCGATATAGTCGAGACGATCGGCCATGCTCTGTCCTCCGAGGCGCTGTTCTTTGTTTGTTCTAAAACGCCGATAGCCCGGCCGCAAGCCGAAAAAGCCAAGGGGCCAGTCCAAGGACCGGCCCCTTTGCGATTTCCGATGCGTGACGCCCGACCGATCAGGCCGCCGAATCGGCGCCTGCCGCGCCGCCCGGTTGCAGGACGATGCCATTGTCGTCGGCATCGACCAGGACATGGCTACCATCGCTGACCGTTCCGGCCAGGATTTCCTCGGCCAGCTCGTCCTGCACTTCGCGCTGGATGACGCGCTTGAGCGGCCGCGCCCCATAAGCGGGGTCATAGCCCTCATTGGCCAGCCAGTCGCGGGCCTTGGGTGTCAGCTCCAGCTCGATGTCGCGATCCCGCAGCAGGTTTTC
This sequence comes from Devosia sp. YIM 151766, assembly GCF_030285925.1. Taxonomy (NCBI): domain Bacteria; kingdom Pseudomonadati; phylum Pseudomonadota; class Alphaproteobacteria; order Hyphomicrobiales; family Devosiaceae; genus Devosia; species Devosia sp. YIM 151766. The sequence goes on from NZ_CP127251.1 coordinate 2,777,613, forward strand.
GAGTCGTCCGAACTGGATATCGACGATCGAGCCCATATGCTCGCGACCCAGGCGGTGGAACAGCAGGATTTCGTCGATGCGGTTGAGGAATTCCGGGCGGAAGGCCGCTTTCACCGCGTCGAGCACCTTGCCCCGCACCAGTTCCACCGGCTCGCCGTCCTTGAGCTCGACCAGATATTCGGCGCCCAGATTGGAGGTGAGGATGATCACCGTATTGCGGAAATCCACCGTCCGGCCCTGCCCGTCGGTCAGCCGCCCGTCGTCCAGCACCTGCAACAGCACGTTGAACACGTCCGGATGCGCCTTCTCGATCTCGTCGAACAGCACCACCTGATAGGGCCGGCGCCGCACCGCCTCGGTCAAGGCGCCGCCCTCGTCATAGCCGACATAGCCCGGCGGGGCGCCGATCAGCCGCGATACCGAGTGCTTTTCCATATATTCCGACATGTCGAGGCGCACCAGGGCGTTCTCGTCGTCGAAGAGGAATTGCGCCAAGGTCTTGGTCAATTCGGTCTTGCCCACCCCGGTGGGGCCGAGGAACATGAAGGAGCCGATCGGCCGATTGGGGTCCTGCAATCCGGCGCGCGAGCGGCGCACCGCCTTGGCCACCGCAGCCACCGCCTCGGCCTGGCCGATGACGCGGGCGCCGAGCGAGCTTTCCATATGCAGCAGCTTTTCGCGCTCGCCTTCCAGCATGCGGTCGACGGGAATGCCGGTCCAGCGCGACACCACCTGGGCGATGTCGCTGGGCTCGACGGTTTCCTTGGCCATGACCGGATCGGGCTTGCCATCGCCATTGTCGGCTGCGACCAGGCGCTTTTCGAGCTCCGGAATGACGCCATAGGCCAGTTCGCCGGCCTTGGCGAGATCGCCCTGGCGCTGGGCGATTTCAAGCTGGCTGCGGGCCGCGTCGAGCTCTTCCTTGATTCGGGTCGAGCCCTGCAGGCGTTCCTTTTCCGCCAGCCATTTGGCCGACAGGCTCTGCGCTTGTTCCTCCAGCCCGGACAATTCCTGCTCCAGCCGGCCCAGCCGGGTCTTGGAGCCCTCGTCATCTTCCTTTTTCAGCGCCTCGCGCTCGATCTTGAGCTGCATGATGCGCCGGTCGAGCTCGTCCAGCGCCTCGGGCTTGCTGTCGACCGCCATGCGCAGCCGCGCCGCCGCCTCGTCCATCAGGTCGATGGCCTTGTCGGGCAGGAAGCGGTCGGTGATGTAGCGGTTCGACAGGGTCGCCGCGCTCACCAAAGCCGAATCGGCGATGCGGATGCCGTGATGCAGCTCGTATTTCTCCTTGAGCCCGCGCAGGATCGAGATCGTGTCCTCGACCGTCGGCTCGGAAACGAAGACCGGCTGGAAGCGCCGGGCCAAAGCCGGGTCCTTCTCGACATGCTTGCGATATTCGTCCAGCGTCGTCGCGCCCACGCAATGCAGCTCGCCGCGCGCCAGAGCGGGCTTGAGCAGGTTGGACGCATCCATGGCGCCCTCGCTCTTGCCGGCCCCTACCAGCGTGTGCATCTCGTCGATGAACAGGATGATCTGCCCTTCGGCCGAGGTCACCTCGTTGAGCACCGCCTTCAGCCGCTCCTCGAACTCGCCGCGATATTTCGCCCCGGCGATCAGCGCGCCCATGTCGAGCGCCAGCAGGCTCTTGTTCTTGAGGCTCTCGGGCACGTCGCCATTGACGATGCGGATGGCCAGGCCCTCGGCGATGGCGGTCTTGCCGACGCCGGGCTCGCCGATCAGCACCGGATTGTTCTTGGTGCGGCGGCTCAGCACCTGGATGGTGCGCCTAATCTCCTCGTCGCGCCCGATCACCGGGTCGAGCTTGCCTTCGCGCACGTCCTCGGTCAGGTCGCGGGCATATTTCTTCAGCGCGTCATAGGCGTTTTCCGCCGACGCCGAATCGGCGGTACGGCCCTTGCGGATCGTTTCGATGGCCGCATTGAGCCCTTGGGCATTCACCCCGGCCGAGGCCAGGATCTTGCCGGCTTCATTGTCTTTCTCGATCACCAGCGCCAGCAGCAGCCGCTCCACCGTCACGAAGCTGTCGCCGGCTTTCTGCGCGGCCTGTTCGGCCGTGTCGAAAACCCGCGCCAATTCGCGGCCGAGATAAAGCTGGCCGGCATCGCCGGAAACCTTGGGAATCTTGTTCAGCGCCGCCTCGACCCCGGCCCTCGCCGTCTTGGCGTCGCCACCGGCGCGCGCGATCAGGCCATTGGCCATGCCCTGGTCATCGTCGAGCAGCACCTTGAGCAGGTGGATGGGCGCAAATTGCTGATGCCCCTGCCCGAGCGCAAAAGTCTGCGCGCTCTGGATGAAACCACGCGCCCGCTCGGTATATTTCTCGATATTCATGCAACTCTCCTTGTCTCGCCCGCCATTCGGCCCCGAAGGCACCGGCATGACGGCGGAAGCGTCGTTGGAGGAATGCCCAAAGGCACATCCCTTCGCCGCATGATGTAGGTGCTTGGCGCGCGAACAAAAGAGGCGCGCGAGACAATTATCGCGGGCGGGCCCGGCATCATCCCCGAAATTGGCGCCTCTATCGCCTGCCCGGCATTACCGGCCTCCGAGCCTCGCTCTCTTCTGAGGAAGTGCCGGCTGTTTCCGGGGGGCAAATTCCAGGCGGGATTGGAATGTTCCGGGTCGATTTTCTCCCGAGGCGCAAGAAAAACGCCGGTGAAATCGATTGCGGGAATTTCCGTATAACATTCGGTAACCGTAATCTCTTAGCGTCCACCCCACGATTCAGCACGGAAGCGCCCGGCTGGGAATTGCCACGGGCTCCGTACGGGGGAAAATAGCTATGAAGTCCATCGCGCGCCTTTTGGGCAATGTGCGGATGACCACAACCATCCTGGTGCTGGTTCTGGCATCGATCATCGGCTCCATCGCCGCAGTGTCGGCATCGATCTATTTCAGCCTGCATGCCCAGGCTCTGAACGATAGCACCTTGCAGCAGGAAACCAATCTGGGGGTGGCGGCCACCGTGCTCGAACGGCGCATTTCGGGCTCGGTCCTCACCTGGGCGGACGACGGCACCATCGCCACCTTCCAGAGCTGGGCCATCCCGCCCTTCTATGACACCGAGGTGATCGATTCGGTGACCCGGGTGACCAAGCAGGACGCGGCCATCTATGTCATCGCCTCCGATAGCGGCGACATCGTCGCCAAGACCACCAGCATCGCGCTGGCCGACGGGACCAGGGCGGTGGACGGAATATTGCCGGCCGACAGCCCGGCCGCAACCCATGTGCTGGCGGGCGAGCCATATCTCGGCCCGATCGCGCTCGATGGCGTCACCTATTTTGCCGCGCTCGAGCCGATCAAGAAGACCAATGGCGACGTGATGGGCGCCATCTTCGTGGGCACGCCCATGGCCCATGTCGAAGCCGCCGCCAATAGCGTTCTGGGTCTCATCGGCATGGTCGGCGCCATCGTCACCCTGGTCCTGGGCCTGATCGGCTTCGTGGCCTCGCGCTTCATCACCAGGCCGATCCCGCGCCTGGCGGGGGCCATGGACGCCATTGCCGAAGGCGATTTCGGGGCCGAGGTGCCCTATACGTCTCTGGGCAATGAGGTGGGCGGCATGGCGCGCGCCGTGGAAGTGTTCCGTCAGAACGGCTTGCGCGTCAGCCAGATGACCGAGGCGGAGGCCGCCCGCATCGTCGCCGACGAGGAAAAGCGCCGGCAGATGATGAGCGAGTTGCAGAGCGCCTTCGGCGAAGTGGTGGATGCCGCCGTCGCCGGCGACTTCACGCATCAGGTGACCACCGAATTCCCCGATCCGGAACTCAATGCCCTGGCCGGCAGCGTCAATAATCTGGTGGCGACCTTCAATCGCGGCGTGACCGAGATCGGCGACGTGCTGGGCGCCATGGCCGATGCCGATTTCACCCAGCGCATGAGCGGCGATTACGAAGGCGCCTTCGCCAAGCTCAAGGCCGACACCAATGCGGTGGCCGACAAGCTGAACGAAGTGGTGGGGCAATTGCGCCATACGTCCGGCTCGCTCAAGAACGCCACCGGGGAAATCCTCTCCGGCGCCAACGACCTGAGTGAGCGCACCACCAAGCAGGCGGCGACCATCGAGGAAACCTCGGCCGCCATGGAGCAGCTCGCGGCCACCGTGCTCAAGAATGCCGAGCGCGCCCGCGATGCCAGCGCCAATGCCGCCAAGGTCACCCACACCGCCGAGGAGGGCGGCAAGGTGATGGACGCGGCCAATGACGCCATGGACCGGATCACCCAGTCCTCGTCCAAAATCTCCAATATTATCGGGCTGATCGACGATATCGCCTTCCAGACCAACCTCCTGGCGCTCAATGCCTCGGTCGAGGCAGCGCGGGCCGGCGAGGCCGGCAAGGGCTTTGCCGTGGTGGCGGTGGAAGTGCGAAGGCTGGCCCAATCGGCGGCGCAGGCTTCCTCGGAGGTCAAGGCGCTGATCGAACAGTCGAGCGGCGAGGTGACCAATGGCTCCAAGCTGGTGGGCGACGCGGCCAGCAAGCTCGCCTCCATGCTCGAAGCCATCCGCGACAATACGGCGGCGCTGGAAGCCATTGCCCGTGACAGCGGCGAACAGGCCACCTCGATCGAAGAGGTGACGGCAGCGGTGCGCACCATGGACGAGATGACCCAGCACAATGCCGCCCTGGTGGAACAAACCAATGCCGCCATCGAGCAGACCGAGGCCCAGGCCAGCGAGCTCGACCGGATCGTGGATGTTTTCACCGTCGAGGGGATGGAGCGGGCACCGACCGAGAGCGTGCATGGACAGCAACAGGCGCTGCGCGCCGCCGCGCCCCAGCTCAGGGCCCAGGGCAATGCCGCCCTGGCACATGATTGGGACGAGTTCTGATCTTCTGCACCATTGATCGAAAAGGGCGCCGCAGGGCGCCCTTTTTCATTGTGCTTTGCCCGTCTTCGCGTCGACCGGGAAACAAGGAAAGATTAACCGCGATCTACTAATATCAACCGATCGCGGCGCAGGTCCGAACGTCTGGCGCTGAGGGAATGTTTTGGGGGAAGCATGCCGAAGCGGATTGGCCTGGGATTGGGCAATATCAAACTCACCACCATGATCGCCACGCTCGTGGTGTCGGCGGTTCTGGTATCGATCGCGGTGATCAGTGCCGCCATTTTCGTGACCATGTCGGGCTCGGTGCAGGTCACCGCGGAGCGCCAGCAGCTCGTCAACCTCAAAACCGCCGCCACCATCCTGCAAAGCAAGCTGCCCGGCGCCGAAATCGCCTGGTCCGAGGACGATGGCAGCATTGCCGGAATCTCGGTCTTCGCCATGCCCGGCCGGTTCACCGATCATGGCATCGTCGATGCCATCGCGCTGATCACCGGGGAAGCCGCCGCCATCTATGTCTGGGACGAGGCGGCAGCGGATTTCGTCGATCTGACGACCACTTTTGCCGATGCCGAAGGCGTCCGCCATGTCGGCACGCGGATCGGCGTCGACAGCCCGATTTATGCCAGCGCCATGGCGGGTGAGGCATTTTTCGGGGAAGAAACCATTCTGGGCGCGCCGTTCTACACCACCTATCAGCCGATCCTGAATCGCTCCGGCAAGGCGCTGGGCATGCTGTTCGTGGGGCTCGAGCGCTCGCATGTCGACGGCATGATCGCCGATACGCTGCGTCCCCTATTGGCGGTGAGCGCTTTGACCCTGATCATCCTGGGGGCCATAGGCTGGGCGCTGTCGCGGCTGATGATGCGGCCCATTCCGGCGCTGGCCGGCATTATGAAGCGGGTCGCCGCTGGCGAATACGAGGTCGAGGTGCCCTATAGCCAGCGCGGCAACGAGATCGGCGAAATGGCCCGCGCCGTGGAGATTTTCCGCGAGAACGGCCTCAAGGTCAGCCAGATGACCGAGGAGGAGCGCGCCGCCTCGCAGCGCCGCCGTATCGAGCGCACCGACATGATGGTCGCCCTGCAGGCCGCCTTCGGCGAGGTGGTCGACGCCGCCATTGCCGGGGATTTCTCCAAGCGCGTACATGCGCAATTCCCCGACCAGGAGCTCAACAGCCTGGCGGAGAGCGTCAATGCGCTGGTGGAAACGGTGGATCGCGGCCTCGGCGAAACCGGCGAAGTCCTCGCCGCCATGGCCCGGGCCGACATGACAAGGCGGATGGCGGGCGATTACCAGGGCTCCTTCGCCAAGCTCAAGGCCGACACCAATGCAGTGGCCGAGAAGCTGAGCGAATTGATCGGCAGCTTGCGCAAGACCTCGCGGGCGCTCAAGACCGCCACCGGTGAAATCCTCTCGGGCGCCAACGACCTGTCCGAACGCACCACCAAGCAGGCGGCGACCATCGAGGAAACCTCGGCGGCAATGGAGCAATTGGCCAATACGGTGGCCGAGAATGCCCGCATGGCCGACGCCGCCAATCAAGGCGCCGACAATGTCTCGGACGACGCGGCGCGCAGCGGGGCGGTGATGGACCGGGCCAATGAAGCCATGGAACGGATCACTCAATCCTCGGCCAAGATCTCCAACATTATCGGCATGATCGACGACATCGCCTTCCAGACCAATCTCCTGGCGCTCAATGCCTCGGTGGAGGCGGCGCGGGCCGGCGAAGCCGGCAAGGGCTTTGCCGTGGTGGCGGTGGAAGTGCGAAGGCTGGCGCAGAGCGCCGCCGAAGCCTCGTCCGAGGTCAAGGCGCTGATCGAGGCCAGCGCCGGCGAGGTCAAGACCGGCTCCGACCTGGTATCGAGCGCCGCCGGGCAATTGCGTGACATGCTGGGCGCGGTGACGGAAAATGCCGGCCTCATGCAATCCATCGCCACGGCCTCCAAAGCGCAGGCGGCGGCCATCGAGGAAGTGAGCGTGGCGGTGCGCACGCTGGACCAGATGACCCAGCATAATGCGGCTCTGGTGGAGCAGACCAATGCCGCCATCGAACAGACCGAGACCCAGGCCAGCGAGCTGGATCGGGTCGTCGACGTCTTCACCATCGATGCGGCGGATGACGCGACGCCGTCCGCGTCCATTGCAGTTCCGCCACGGCTCGAGACCGAAAAGGTGCGCAGCGCCGCCCGGTCCTATCTCAGCCAGGGCAATGCCGCCATTTCAGCGGACTGGTCCGAGTTCTAGTCGAATCGCCGGCCGAGACTGCGCCGCCACAGACAAGGGACATGCGGTTATTTCCGCATGTCTTTCCGCGTCATTGATATTTCCGTCAGAGGCGGGCGTCCTATAAATCACGAATACCGGATCGGTACACTTAACTATAGTGTCCGTAACACCGTATTAACTGCACGGGCTCAGCCTTTACCCTGCTGATCGGCATGCGATCGGTCGCAAAAGGGGGGTGTGCACATGCTGGGATTGCCTTTTGGCGGGAAAACGGCCGGGCGCAATGCTGCGGCAAAGGTGGCGGCGATCATGCGCAGCCAGGCCGTGATCGAATTCGAGATGGATGGCACCATCATCACCGCCAACGAGAACTTTCTCCAGGTCATGGGTTATGGTCTGGACGAGATTGCCGGCCGGCACCATTCCCTGTTCTGCGATGCGGAGCTTGTTGCCAGCGCCGAATATCAGCAATTCTGGGCCGGCCTGAAGCGCGGCGAATACCAGTCGGCGACCTATCGGCGGCTCGCCAAGGGCGGGAAGGAAGTGTGGATTCAAGCCAGCTATAACCCGGTCCTGGATCGGTCCGGCAAGCCGGTAGGGGTGATCAAGTTTGCCACCGATGTCACCGCGCAAAAGCAGCAGGACGCCGACCGCGAGGCGCAGATCAATGCCATTTCCCAGGTGCAGGCGATAATCTCGTTCAACCTCGATGGCCATGTCATCTCGGCCAATGAGAACTTCCTGACAACGCTCGGTTATGCGGCAGACGAGATCGTGGGCCAGCACCATTCCATGTTCTGCGACCCCGATCATGTCGGCTCGGTGCAATATCGCCAATTCTGGGACAAATTGCGGGCCGGCGACTATATTGCTGCCGAATTCCAGCGCTTCGGCAAGGGCGGGCGGGAAGTGTGGATCCAGGCGTCCTACAATCCGATATTCGATGCCTCCGGCCGCGTCGTGAAAGTCGTCAAATTCGCCACCGACATCACCGAGCGCAAGCGGGCCGAAGGCATTATCGACGAATTGACCATGTCGCTGGCGCGCATGGCCAAGGGCGATCTCGGCGGCCATATCGATGCGGTGTTCACCGGCCAATACGAGGCCTTGCGGGGCGCCTTCAACGATTCCCTGGGTCAATTGCACGATATCGTCGCCGGCTTGCGCCAGGCATCGCGCGGCGTGCGCACGGCGACCGCCGAAATCCTATCCGGGGCCAACGACCTGTCCAGCCGCACCACCAAGCAGGCGGCGACCATCGAGGAAACCTCGGCCTCGGTGGAGCAATTGTCGAGCACGGTGAACGAAAATGCGCGCCGCGCCGCCAGCGCCAGCGACAAGGCGCGGCAGGTGGCGCAGAACGCTTCCGATGGCGGCCAGGTAATGGGCGAGGCGACGCAGGCCATGTCGGCCATCGAGGCGTCCTCGGCCAGGATTTCCAATATTATCGGGCTGATCGACGATATCGCCTTCCAGACCAACCTCTTGGCGCTCAATGCCTCGGTCGAGGCGGCGCGGGCCGGCGAGGCCGGCAAGGGCTTTGCCGTGGTGGCGGTGGAAGTGCGCCGGCTGGCGCAGAGCGCCGCCGAGGCTTCGAGCGAGGTCAAGGCGCTGATCGAGGCCAGTGCCGGGGAAGTGCGGGCCGGGGCGCAATTGGTCGGCAAGGCGGCCGAGCGCCTGTCCGACATATTGGCCGGTGCCGATGAAAGCGCCACCCTGATCGACGCCATTGCCCGCGCCAATCAGGAACAATCCGGGGCGCTGGCCGAGGTGGCGGTGGCGGTGCGGCAGATGGACGAGATGACCCAGCACAATGCAGCTTTGGTGGAAGAAACCAATGCGGCCATCGAGCAGACCGAGGCGCAGGCTTCCGAGCTCGACCGGATCGTGGCGGTGTTCAGGACCGGGGCGGCGGCGCCGGCGGCCGAGGAGCGGGCTGCCGCGCCCGCAGCGGAAGTGCGGCCATTGCCGCCGAGTGGAACGAGTTCTAAGGCCGGTTGGCGGCCTTACCGGCCCCGCCGCGCCTGGAAGGCGATTGCGCTCGCCAGCAGGGCGACGATGGCCAGCGAGATCAGTGCATTATAGCCGGCTAGCGAAAGGCCCAGGAAGCGGAATTGCACCACATCGCAGCCGATGACCGGCTGGAGGTCGTTGAGCGCATCGAGGGACAGGCTGCCACCGACGCCCGAACAGGCGGCGGGACCGGGCCAGAAACCCCATTCGACGCCGGCATGGAACAGGCCGAGATAGGCGCCCCAGGCAAAGAGCGCCGTGACGATGGCCATGCCGATATACCAGACCGGCAGCGGCAGGCGGTTCCACAGGGCCAGGATGACGGCCAGTGTGGGCAGGCCCCAATAATAGGGCAGCCGCTGTTCGAGGCAGAGTTCGCAGGGCTGCAAGCCGCCCAGAAGCTGGCTGCCAATGGCACCCAGAATGGTGGCAAGACCGAGGATGAAAGCCAGACCGGCGGCGAACTTGTCCAGGGGGCGGGCATTGATCATGGGCAAAATCTCGGAGATGACGCTGTTGGATAAAAGCCGAATAAGCTGCGGATCGGGCAAAAGCCAGACGGCAACGGGGTCGTGATCAATCGCCCGGCCTCTGGAACCCGAGCGCCTGGCGGAGGGCAATGGCATTCGCGGGGGCGTGCAATTTGTCCTCGTGGACGAAATAGGCGAAGACATCGTGGCCATGGTCCCGCCAATTGGCGATGGTGCCGGCCCAATCGGCGATGTCGGCCTGCTCATAACCGTCCGCATCGGGTCGGGCCGGGCCCTGCAGCCGGCAATAGGCGAAATCGGCGGTGAGATTCCGGAAGGGATTTTCGGCGGTATCGGCGACGACGCGGGCGACATTGTAGCGGCGCAGCAGATCATCGGCTTCGGGGCTGTTGAAGCTTGGATGCCGCGGTTCGATGGCGTGTCTTATAATGGTGACGCCATTGGCATCGAGATAAGGGGGCGTTTTGGCGCCGTCGCTCTTGCCGGCCAGAGCGAGATAGGTATCGATATCGGCGGGCAGAAGCGCGAGGAAGGCATCGAGGCCTTGGGCGTCGAAGGCAAGATTGGGCGGCAATTGCCAGACGAACGGGCCCAGCCTGTCGCCGAGAGCCAGCGGACCGGAGGCGAAGAAATTGGCCAGTTCCTGCCCGCAATTTTTAAGGCGTCTGACATGAGTCACCAATTGCGGCCCCTTGATCGAGAATTTGAACCCGTCCGGGGTCTCGCCGGCCCAGCGGGCAAAGCTGTCCGGCTTCTGATTGGCGCGGAACGTGGCGTTGATCTCGATGCTGGTGAGGCGGCTGGCCGCGTAGGACAGTTCTTTCTTCTGCACCAGGCCGGCGGGAAAGAAGGTGCCGCGCCAGGGCGCATAGACCCATCCCGCCGTACCGGTCCGTACTTCGCCGTGCTTGGCCATGGCGTTTCTCCCTTCGGGCCAAGCTTGAACCGATGGGCCAATATTGGCAATCGCCGGCGCACTCTTCGGCTTGGTAATCTTTTTTTGCCGTATTTTGGTGCATGGTGAACCAAATCTTTCTTGGGGTCCGTCGCTTGCACCGCACCGCCATCGCTTCCCTCGCCGCCGCCTTGCTGACGGGCGCGAGCCCTGCCGCCGCCTGCGAGGGGCTGCGCATGGCGCCGGGCGGCCTGGTGACCGAAGTGGTGGACGGCGACACCGTGCTGCTCGATTCGGGGCTGGCGGTGCGGCTGATCGGCACGCAGGCGCCGAAACTGCCCCTGGGGCGCGACGATGTCTCCGCCTGGCCATTGGCGCCGGAGGCCAAGGCGGCGCTGGAAAATCTGGCGCTGCGCCGCGAGGTGCAATTGGGCTATGGCGGGGAGGAAAAGGATCGCTACGGGCGGGCGCTGGCCCATCTCTTCGTCGGCAGCGGCGACAGCCTGGTCTGGGCGCAGATGCACATGATCGAAGCGGGCCTCGCCCGGGTCTATTCCTTTCCCGACAACCGGCGCTGCCTCGATCAACTTTTAGCGGGCGAAGCCCGCGCCCGGGCGGAGCGGCTTGGCATCTGGACCGATCCCTATTACAGCGTTCGTGCGGCGGATCGCCCGGACGAGTGGCTCGACCGGGCGGGCGGTTATGAACTGGTTGAAGGACGGGTGCTGCTCGCCGACAAGAACGGCCCGCGCGTCTATCTCAATTTCGGCCGGTTCTGGAAAGAAGACTTCACCGCCGTGATCGAAGCGCCGGCGCTCCGCCTGTTCGAGCGCGACGGGCTCGATCCCTTATTGTTGGAAGGCGCGCTGGTGCGCATACGCGGATGGGTGGACGATCGGGATGGTCCGCGCATCGAAGTGACCCATCCCGAGCAGATCGAGGTTGTGGCCAGGCCATGAAAGCGCTTCCGGGCAAAAAGGTGCTGCGTCTGTCTGTGCTGGCGGTGAGCCTGGTGGCGCTCGCCGCCTGTTCGTCGCTGACCGGCTCCAATGTCAGCGTCGGGCGGACCGGCGATAATCCGGCGCCCAATGTCGTGCCGGCGGGCACCGAGCCGGACGACGAAGTCATCGGCCGGCGCGAGCATCCGCGCATCATTGCCGCCTATGGCGGGGTCTATGAGGACCGGCAGGCCGAAATCATGGTGGCGCGGATCGTCGGCAGGCTCCTGGCCGCAGCCAACCAGCCCAATGCCCAGTTCCAGGTGACCATTCTCGATACCTCGGAGGTCAATGCCTTTGCCCTGCCCGGCGGCTATATCTATGTGACGCGCGGCATCCTGGCTTTGGCGTCCGACACCAGCGAGCTGGCCGCGGTGCTGGCGCACGAGATTGCCCATGTGACACTGCGCCACGCGCGGGCGCGCACCGACAAGACGCGCAATACCCAGATCGTCGACCGGGTCATTACCGGGATTTTCGGCGGCGACACCTCCACCGACGCCACCGCCAACCGCACGAGGCAATCGCTGGCCGCCTTCAGCCAGAACCAGGAATTGGAGGCCGATCGCGAGGGCATCAAATTCGCCGGCAAGGCGGGCTACGATTCCCAGGCCGCCGCGCGGTTCCTCGGAGTGATGAGCCGCTTCGCCGCCTTTTCGGCCGGCACCACCAAGGGCGATGACGGCTTCCTGTCCTCGCACCCTTCCACTCCCTCGCGCATCGAAACCGCGATGAGCACGGCGCGCGGCATGTTCGGCAATGCCGGCGGCGGCGAAACCGACCGGGAAGGCTATCTGTCGGCCATTTCCGGCCTCGCTTTCGGCGACAGCCCGGCCCAGGGCACGATCGTGGGCCAGCGCTTCATCCATTCGGCGTCCAAATTCACCTTCTCGGTGCCGCAGGGCTATACGCTGCAGAATTCGCAGAGCGCCGTGGTGGGCGTGGCCGGCGACGGCGAGGCCGTTCGCTTCGACAGCGCCGCAGTGCAGCCCAATATGGCGCTGACCGATTATCTGAAATCGGGCTGGATCGCCGGCCTCAAGGCCGACAGCGTCACCGCCCATAATTACAACGGCATCGACATGGCCTCGGGCCTGGCCCAGACCGATCAATGGTTCTTCCGCGTGGCGGTGATGCGGCTCGATGGCGAAGTCTACCGGTTCATCTTCGCCGCCAAGGCCGACAGCCAGAGATTCGAGCAGGGCGCCGAGACCACGATCCAGAGCTTCCGGCGCACCGATCCCGCCGATCTCAACCAGATCAGGCAGCTCTCGATCCGGCTGGTGACCGCCAAAGCCGGCGACAATGCCGACAATCTGGCACGGCAGATGGCCGATATCGCCGGCGGCCGGGACCTGTTCTACATTCTCAACAATCTGCTGCCCGGCGACCCGGTCGTGGCCGGGCAACGCTACAAGATCGTGGCGCCGCGCTGACCAACCGTCACAGGAGGTCGCAAAGCGCCGCGATCAGCGGCTCGTCCGCCGGCGGCATGGCATAATCGCGCAGGAGCTGCGGCCTGACCCATTTGAGGGCGGCATGTTCGAGCGCCTGCGGGGTTCCCTGCCATTTGCGGCAGACATAAAGCGGCATCAGCAGGTGGACATTCTCGTAGGCATGGCTGGCAAAGGAGACCGGCGCCAGGCAGGCCTGCCTGGTTTCGACCGCCAGTTCCTCGCGCAATTCGCGGATCAGGGCGGCCTCGGGCGTCTCGCCCGGCTCGAGCTTGCCGCCGGGGAATTCCCACAGTCCCGCCATGGCCTTGCCCTCGGGGCGCTGGGCGATCAGCACGCGGCGGTCGGCATCGACCAGGGCGCAGGCAACAACGAGCAGCAGCGGCTTTTCGGACATCATGGCTAGCTGCGATAATCGCCGTTGATACTGATATAACCATGGGTGAGGTCGCAGGTATAGACGGTCGCGCCCCCCTCCCCCAGGCCGAGGCTGACGGTCAGCTCCAGATCTTCGCCTTTCATATAGGCGCTGGTGGCGGCTTCGTCGTAGCCGGGCGCGCGCTCGCCATCCCTGGCCACCACCAGGTCACCGAAGCGGATGGCCAGCCGGTCGCGGTCGGCGGGTTCGCCGGCCTTGCCCACCGCCATGACGACCCGGCCCCAATTGGCGTCTTCGCCGGCAATGGCGGTCTTCACCAGGGGAGAATCGGCAATGGCCTTGGCGATGCGGAAGGCGCTGCCATTGGAAACCGCGCCTTCGACGTGAATGGCGACCTGCTTGGTGGCGCCTTCACCGTCGCGGACCACGTGGATGGCGAGTTCGAACAGCACATCGGCGAGCGCCTGGCCGAAGATTTCGGCGCGGGGATCATCGAGGCTGTTGATGGCGTCCACCGGGGCCTTGCCGGTGGCGAAGGCGAGCAGGGTATCGGAGGTGGAGGTGTCGCTGTCGACGGTGATGGCGTTGAAGCTGGTCTGGTTGTGCCTGGCGAGCAATGCCTGAAGGACGGGAGCGGCGATGGGCATGTCGGTGACGACGAAAGCCAGCATGGTGGCCATGTCCGGCGCGATCATGCCCGAGCCCTTGGCGATGCCGTTGATCCTGACCTCGACGCCGTCGATCTCCAGCACGGCGCCGGAGAGCTTGGGATAGGTATCGGTGGTCATGATGGCCCTGGCCGGCTCGATCCAGGGCGTTTCGGCCAGGCGGGTAGCGGTTTCATCGAGCACGCCGACAAATTTGCCGGGATCGAGCGGCTCGCCAATGACGCCGGTGGAGGCGAGGAAGATTTCGGCGGTGGTGCATCCAAGGGCCCTGGCGGCGATTTCGGCCGTCATTTCGACGCTGTGCCTGCCCTTGATCCCGGTAAAGGCATTGGCATTGCCCGAATTGACCACCAGGCCGCGCGCGAGGCCGCCCGGCAGGTTGGCCCGGCACCAGTCGACGGCGGCGGAAGAGCACTTGGAGCGGGTGAGGACGCCGGTGACGATGGTGCCCTCGTCAAAGGCCATCAGCAATATGTCAGTGCGGTTCTTATACTTGATGCCCGCCTCGGCGGTGGCGAAGCGCACGCCGGCAATGGGGGGCAGATCCGGATAGGTTTTGGGGGCAAGGGGGGAAACCGGAAGGGCGGCCATAATGGAGAACCTTGTGGGCAAGTCTATTGCGATTGGATGTGCCCGAAAGGTGCGGCAGGCGCAAGATGCTAGAAAAAAGGCGGCTCGAAGCCGCCCTTTCGCATTCTCTTAAAAGTCAGGCGAAGGCACCGTGGCAATGCTTGAACTTCTTGCCCGAGCCGCAGGGACAGGGGGCATTGCGGGAAACGCCCTGGAGCAGTTTGGGGTCGATGGGCGGCAGGCCGTCGCGGCTGGCAACGGCATCGCCGCCGGCATCATTCTCGCCGGTGGTCGGATCGATATGGGTCGAGGTCAGCCGGTTCATGTCGGGGGCCTGGGGCGGCGGCGGCTCCTGGCGGAGCTGCAACTCGATATGGCTGAGCTGTGTGGTCACCAATTCGCGCAAATTGCCCAGCATGGCCTGGAACAGCTCATAGGCTTCCTGCTTGTATTCGTTGAGCGGGTCGCGCTGGGCGACGCCGCGCCAGCCGACGACCTTGGACAAGTGGTCGAGCATGACCAGATGCTCGCGCCAGAGCCCGTCCACCGATTGCAGCAGGATGGATTTCTCCACCTGGCGCATGATCGAGGCCGAGTATTTTTCTTCCTTGGCCTGCATCACCGCGTCGGCGGCCTGGCCGATGCGCTCCTCGACGGCCTCGGCGTCGATGCCATCCTCGGCGGCCCATTCGGCGGCGGGAATGTCGATATTGAGATAGGTCTTGGCCGCGGCGGCGAGCTGCTCGGTATTCCATTGTTCGGGATAGGCGCGGGGCGGAATGGCCTTGGCCACGACATTGCCGACCACGTCATGGCGCATCTCGGCAATGGTTTCGCTGACATCCTCGGCATCCATGAATTCGAGACGCTGCTCGAAGATCACCTTGCGCTGATCGTTCATCACATCGTCGTATTTGAGGATGTTCTTGCGGATGTCGAAATTGCGGGCCTCGACCTTGCCCTGGGCGCGCTCGATCGCCTTGGTCACCCAGGGATGGGTGATGCTCTCGCCCTGTTCGAGCCCCAGCTTCCCGAGCATGGAATCCATGCTCTCGATGGGGAAGATGCGCATCAGATCGTCCTGCAACGACAGGAAGAATTTCGAATGGCCGGGATCGCCCTGGCGGCCGGAGCGGCCGCGCAACTGGTTGTCGATACGGCGGGATTCGTGGCGCTCGGTGCCGATGACCATCAGGCCGCCGGCCGCGAGGGCCTGCTGCTTGTCTTCGGCGATCCGGGCCTTGATCTCCTCGATCTTGCGCTCGCGCGCTTCGCCTTCCAGGCCATCGGTCTCGCGCTCGATGCGCATTTCGAGATTGCCGCCGAGCTGAATGTCGGTGCCGCGACCGGCCATATTGGTGGCGATGGTAATGGCGCCGGGCAGGCCGGCATCGGCGACGATGAAGGCTTCCTGCTCGTGGTGACGGGCATTGAGCACGTTCATCTGCCCGACATTCTTCTTGCGCAGGATATCGGCGAGCATTTCGCTCTTCTCGATCGAGGTCGTGCCGACGAGAACCGGCTGGCCGCGTTCCTGGCACTGCTTGATCAGATCGGCGATGGCGTCGAACTTCTCCGCCGCGGTGCGGTAGATGGCGTCGTCCTCGTCGATGCGCTGCACCGGCAGATTGGTCGGCACGGTGGTGACGCCTAGGCTGTAGATGTCGGCGAATTCCTCGGCCTCGGTCGCCGCCGTGCCGGTCATGCCGGCCAGCTTCTTGTAGAGGCGGAAATAATTCTGGAAGGTGATCGAGGCCAGCGTCTGATTTTCGGGCTGGATCTTGACGTGTTCCTTGGCTTCGAGCGCCTGGTGCAGGCCTTCCGAATAGCGGCGCCCGGGCATCATGCGGCCGGAGAATTCGTCGATGATCACCACTTCGTCGTTGCGGACGATATAATCCTTGTCCTTGCGGAACAGCTTGTGGGCGCGCAATGCCGAATTGGCATGATGGACGAGGATGACGTTTTCCACGTCATACATGGAACCGCCCTTGAGCAGGCCCGCTTCGGCAAACGCGGCTTCGAGCTTTTCCACGCCCTGATCGGTCAGGGTCGCGGAGCGGTGCTTCTCGTCGAGTTCGTAATCGTCCTCGCCGATGGCCGGCATCAGGGCGTCGACCTTCATATAGAGATCGGAACGGTCCTCGGAGGGGCCGGAAATGATCAGCGGCGTACGGGCCTCGTCGATAAGGATGGAGTCCACTTCGTCGACGATGGCGAATTCATGCCCCCGCTGCACCATCTGGGCGCGGGTATATTTCATGTTGTCGCGCAGATAGTCGAAGCCGAACTCGTTATTGGTGCCATAGGTGATGTCGCAGGCATAGGCGGCCTTGCGCTCGGCATCGTTGAGGCCGGGCACGATCGTGCCGGTGGTCAGGCCGAGGAAAGCATAGATCTGGCCCATCCAGGCCGCGTCGCGCTTGACCAGGTAATCGTTGACTGTGACCAGATGCGCGCCCTTGCCGGTCAGGGCATTGAGATACATCGGCAGGGTCGCCACCAGGGTCTTGCCTTCACCGGTGCGCATTTCGGCGATGGCGCGGTCGTTCAGCACCATGCCGCCGATAAGCTGAGTGTCGAAATGGCGCATGCCCAAAGCGCGCTTGGATGCCTCGCGAACGGTGGCGAAGGCGGGGACGACGAGATCGGCGAGTTTGGCGCCCTGATCCAGCCGCGCCCGGAACTCGGCGGTACGGGCCCTGAGCTCGTCATCGGTGAGCTTGGCGAGCTCGGGCTCGAGCGCATTGATCGCCGCCACCTTGCCCTGATACTGCTTGACCTGCCTGTCGGAGGGTGTCCCGAAAATCTTTCGGGCAAGCATAGCAAGTGCCATATTTCTGGTCCTTTTTGTGTCGGCGGCGGGGCGGCCGGATAAGGCGGCGTGTCATATCATGGGAGCGACAGCCGGCCCATTTGCCTCGTCACAGATCGGTAAACCCCACGGGTTCCCTTGTATCAGTCCTGCACGTCCTGTGCGCGCTCAAAAGGGGCGCGGCAACAATCCATGCTCTTGAAAAGCGGGTGAGATGTAAGAGTGAGGTCCGGTCTTGTCAACGTATGCGAATTGCGCCACACCACTTGTTGTCTCAAGTATTCCGGGCATATCAGGCACAAGTGAAGACGCCGTGATCGTCTTGCGGTTCGGCACAATTTGGCCCTCTTGCCGTGCGAGCCGGAGCGGGACACCAAACTGACCATGCCGGCGCCGACGCCGCCGGCCAAGGAGACAAGCGACCCATGCGGAAATCCAACATGCGCCTGATAGGCGCCGTCGGCCTCGCCGTCCTGCTGAGCAGCTCTGCCCTGACCGGCGCCATGGCTCAGGATGAAGCCATCGCCAATGCCGATGCGGTGGTGGCGATGGTAGGGGATGACAGCATTACCGAGGCGGACCTGGCTTTTGCCGCCGAGGACATGGCCCAAGACCTGGCGCAGATGCCGCCTGAGGAACGCCGGGCCTTCCTGGTGCGCGTCCTGATCGACATGAAGGTGATGTCCAAGGCGGCGCGCGATGCCGGCATGGACCAGACCGAGATTTTCGCCCAGCGGCAGAAATATCTCGAAGAACGCGCCCTGCGCCGGGCCTATTTCAACGAAGCCATTGCCGGCACGATCACCGAAGAGGCGGCGCGCGCCGAATATGATGCCTTCATCCAGCAGTTCCAGCCGCAAGACGAAGTGCATGCCAGCCATATCCTGGTCGAGACCGAGGAACAGGCCGATACGCTGAAAGCGGAACTGGATGGCGGCGCCGATTTTGCGACGCTGGCGCGCGAGCACTCCATCGATCCCGGCGCCGCCAATGGCGGCGATCTCGGCTTTTTCGGCCGCGGCATGATGGTGCAACCCTTCGAGGAGGCCGCTTTCGCGCTGACCGATGCCGGCGACGTCTCCGAGCCGGTGCAATCGCAATTCGGCTGGCACATCATCCAATTGACCGAAAAGCGCCAATCGGCGCCGCCAAGCTTCGAGCAGGTGGCGGCACAGATTCAGAACCAGCTCCTGATGCGCTCCTTCACGGCCAGGATGGATGAGCTGATGGCGGATGTCGAGATCACCATCGAGGACGCGGAACTCAAGGCCGCGTTCGAGGCGCAGGACGCCGAAGCGGACGCCGAATAAGCGCCGGATCAGCCTGTATTTTCAAAAGCCCGGCAGCGATGCCGGGTTTTTTCTTCAGCAGGTGACGCGGATTTCGGCATAGCCGGTCAAGCCCTCGTCACCGCTGGAGGTGACGCTGATTGAGCAAGGGCTGTCCGGCAGCAGGATCGAGCCGCCCGAGGCTATGGTGGTGCCGTCGAGCAGCATGACATAGCCATTGGCCACCTGGGCGATATCGATCGCCGCCGATTGCCCGCATACCGGATAGCTATCGCCTTCGGCCACCAGAATGCGCATGCCCGGGGGCAGGCAATCCTCGTCGCCAGGCGCGGGACCGGTCGGCGCATTGACCGCGGCGGCGGGCGCGGGATCGCGGCGCCAATCCTGCTCCAGCACGGCGACGCGATTGGCCAGCTCGATCAAGCCTGTCTGATCCATCGCGCCACTATTGCGCCCATAGAGCTCCAGGCTCACCCGCAATTGGGCAATTTCGGAGGCGATGCGCCGGCTCTCGCTCCGGGCTTCCGTGTACGTCCATGCCGCCGCCGCAAATCCCGCCAGGCCGGTCAGGAGGCCGAGCAAACCCAGCCAGATCGCCAGCCGGCCTCCCGGTCTCCGGGAAGCGGCGGAAGAAAAACCATTATCCGGGTCCGCGGAGCGGCTGGGCCGCATGTCGGGCGTCAGCGTGATCTGGGCGCCGTCATCGGGGCGCTCGCCTTCTGCCTGTTGCACGTGACCTCTCCGATTGGGCGCCGCCGGGCCATCCCATCAAAGTGGGGCCGAACTTTGGCCCGCCGGATCAGGGGCGCTGTGTCGCCGGGGTTGGCAGGCTGGCGGGCTTGCCGCTGATGACCGGCGCGATATCAGGGGCCTGCCCCGGATTGCCACCGAAAAAATTGCCGATGCCGGAAATGAAGCCGCCGACCGCCTCGCCGCGCGCCTTGATCGCCGCCTGCTCGGCCGCCTTGCGCTCCGCCGCCTTCTGAGCATTGCTGGTCTGGCTCGCCAAAGCGATTTCATCGGCCTGCTGCCGGGCCGTCAATGCGGCATTGGCGATGGATGGCGGGCAGGCGCCCAGCGCGTCGAGCGGACCGGAGGCGGCGGGATTGAAGATATATTGCTTCTCGCAGACATCCCAGACCGGCGGGGTCTTGGTCAGCTCGAACAGGTCATAGCCTTCCTTGATGTCCTTCCAGAATTCCAGATGCGGGCTGGAGGAATGTCGGGCGAGATTGGCGGCGCTCATGCGGAAAGGAAAGATCTGCAATTGGAAGCTGGCATTGCCGCCCTTGAAGCTCTCGCGCGCCAAGGCATAGATTTCGGCAATCCCATCATCGGTCATGGCGTAGCAGCCGCGCGAGGAGCAGTCGCCATGCACCATCAGATCGGAACCGGTGCGGCCA
Organism: Devosia sp. YIM 151766; assembly: GCF_030285925.1. Taxonomy (NCBI): domain Bacteria; kingdom Pseudomonadati; phylum Pseudomonadota; class Alphaproteobacteria; order Hyphomicrobiales; family Devosiaceae; genus Devosia; species Devosia sp. YIM 151766. The sequence continues at coordinate 2,797,672 of NZ_CP127251.1, forward strand.
TGGGCACGGTCGAACTTGTTGGGAAAGCCGGTATTGAAGGCCAGGTAATAATTGGACCTGGGATGCATCAGGCCCGGCGTGATGGTGTAGAACCCTTCCGGGCTCTGGCGATCGCCTTCGCGGAATTTGGGGCCGAGATCGCCCGAATAGGCACAGATCTCATAGGATTTGAAAAGCTTATAGGTGCCCGAGGAACTGCGTTTCCACACTTCGAGAACCTGTTCTTCCTTGAAGATGCGCACCACCATGCCTTCGGCAGGCGACGACCCCATATTGCGCAGGCCCTGCACCACGCCACCCGACAGCGGCTGGTTATGGCGATTATCGCCGCCCTTGACGAAGCTGGAGCAGGCAGCCAGGCCGACCGCGAGCCAGAGCAGGATGACGATGGCGCCGAGGCGGCGAAACAAGGAAGCAGTCAAGGATACAAGCCCGGTGACGAATGGTTGACGCAGCATGACCCAGCGCGGTGAATGAAGCCTTTACCACGGGCATATTCTACCCGGAAACCAGGAATGTTCACGCGAATTTGTGCGTATCGGCCCGCCCTGTTGTCAAATGCAAAAGGGCCACCGCGTATGCCGGGTGGCCCTTTCAATATTCGGTATGATGGGCTGCTAAAGGCTCGTCCCGATAGCGAGGAATTTTTCGCGGCGGTGTTCGCGGGTTTCGAGGCGCGATTTGCCGTCGAAATCGCCGAGGAAGCTGGCAATGGCGGCGCGGGCGGCCTCCATGATGGCGCCGTGATGGCGGTGGGCGCCGCCGGCAGGCTCGGGGATGATGCCGTCGATGACGCCAAAGCCGAGCAGGTCCTGCGCGGTGATCTTCTGTGCGGTGGCCATGTCCTGCGCCCGTCCGGCGTCTCGGAACAGGATGGAAGCGCCGGCCTCGGGAGAAATCACCGAATAGATGGCGTTTTCCAGCATCAGCACCCGATTGGCGGTGGCGATGGCGATGGCGCCGCCGGAGCCGCCTTCACCGATGATGATGGCCAGGTTCGGAACGCCCAGCTCCAGGCCCTTTTCGGTGGAACGGGCGATGGCCTCGGCCTGGCCGCGCTCCTCGGCGCCGATGCCGGGATAGGCCCCGGCAGTGTCGACGAAGGAGAGGACCGGGATGGAGAAGCGATCGGCCATTTCCATGATGCGGACGGCCTTGCGATAGCCTTCCGGATTGGCCATGCCGAAATTGTGCTTGAGGCGCGTTTCGGTGGAACTGCCCTTTTCCTGGCCGAGAATGGCGACGGGCGCATTGTTGAACCGGCCAAAGCCGGCCTGGAGGGCGGCATCCTCGCCATATTTCCGGTCGCCGGCCAAAGGCGTCCATTCGGTGATCAGCGATTTCACATAATCGGAGAAATGCGGGCGCTGCGGATGGCGGGCCACCTGGGTCTTCTGCCAGGGGGTGAGCTTGCGGTAGATTTCCACCAGCGCTTCGTCGGCGCGGGCCGACAGCCGGCTCACCTCCTCATCGATGGATACGGCCTGGTCGGTAGCCGCCAGCGATTTGAGTTCGGCGATCTTGGCTTCAAGATCGGCGACCGGCTTTTCAAAATCGAGATAAGACTGCATCCAATCCGCCCGTTGCGGGTCGCGCTCGGACCCTGGAATATGGCCGCTGCTCTTGCGCCCTAAAGTGGCCGGAAAGTGGCGAGGGCGCAATCGCAAGTCAAGGTTCGGCAGTGAAATCGTCGGGATTGGTGGCGACGGACTTAACCGCCGGCCAGTGGATGGTGGCTTTCCACAAGGTTGCGCAGCTTCTCGTCCAGCACATGGGTATAGATTTGCGTGGTGGAAATGTCGGCGTGTCCGAGCAACATCTGCACGACGCGCAGATCGGCGCCACCCGCCAGCAAATGGCTGGCAAAGGCATGGCGGAGCACATGCGGCGCGACGCGGGCCGCGGCAATCTGGGCGCGGCCGGCCAGTGATTTGAGATCGCGCGCGAAGACCTGGCGCGCGAGATAGCCATCCTCGCCATTGGCGGGAAACAGCCACGGGCCGGGCGGCAGGGTCTCGATCCATTTGCGCACCGCATCGCCGGCGCGGTCGTTCATCGGCACGACGCGCTCCTTGCCGCCCTTGCCGGTGACGGTCAGGAAGGTTGCGTCGCGCATCACCGCGGCGCGCCGCAGGCTCACCAGTTCCGAGACGCGCAGCCCGGTCGCATAGAGCATTTCCAGCAGCACATAGAGCCTTTGCGCCGCAAGCTGCTTCTGCGGGCTGGCCGGCGCATTCGCTTCCTGTTCGGCCTGGGCCAGCAGCCGGTCCACTTCCGCCACAGACAGCACTTTGGGCAGCGCCCGGCGCGATTTCGGGCTGGCGACAATGCGGGTCGGATCGTCGGCACGCAGGCCATCGGCGCAGAGGAACTTGTGGAATTGCCGGATGGCCGAGAGCCGCCGGGCGCTGGAGGAAGCCGACAGGCCCTGGTTCTTCAGGTCATCGAGCCAGGCGGTCACGGTCTCGCGCGGACAATCGAGCAGGGATTGCTTTTTACCGGCGACGAAGCCGGCATAACCGGCCAGGTCGCGCCGATAGGCCTCGATGGTATTGGCCGCCGCGCCGCGTTCGGCGCTCATCATTTCGAGGAAGGTCCCGATGAGATGGCCGCCGCTCATGGCGCTGCATTTTCGCTCGGCGTGGAGGTCACATTGGGCTGCGGCAGCATGACGCCGCCGCCGCCGATCGTTCCGGGCTCGCCCAACAGGTCGCGGGTCGGAATGCGCTGGGTGACTTCCCTGGGCTTGACCTCGACAAAGGTGACGAGCGCGAACATGCCGGCAAAGGCGAGGCCGCCGAGAAACAGCAGGGTGATGAGCAAGCGAAAAAGGGTGGGCATGATGGTCCTGATTGCCGTGTCGGCCCTAGCTTAGGCCGAAAAAGATTGCCAGCGCGTTCCTTGTGGCAAATCTCGCGGAAATAGCGCTGCGGATCAACCATTGCCGGCACCGCGCTTGACAGGCAGGAGCCAGACCGCTTGATAGCGGCGATGAGCGGAGGGCGCGGCAGGTGAGCAGGACGGAAGGCGGGTCGCGGCAGGGTCGCGCCCGGGCGCTGGCCAACAGGCTTGCCGGAAAACCGCTGGTGCTGGTGGGGATGATGGGCGCCGGCAAGACCACGGTGGGACGGCGTCTCGCCAACCGGCTCGGACGCCGCTTCGTCGACAGCGACGAGGAGATCGAGCGTGCCGCGCAGATGTCGATTCCGGAAATCTTCGAGCAGCGCGGAGAGGCCGAATTCCGCGCCGGCGAGATGCGGGTGATCGCGCGTTTGCTCAACGAACGGGACATCGTGCTTGCGACGGGCGGCGGGGCTTTCGTCAACGCCGAGACGCGGGCCTTGGTGAAGAAAGAGGCGGTTTCGATCTGGCTCAAGGCCGATCTGGACATATTGTTCGAGCGGGTATCGCGGCGCTCCAATCGTCCGCTGCTCAAGACCACCGATCCCAGGGCGACGCTCGAAAAGCTGATCGCCGACCGCTATCCGCTTTATGCCGATGCCGATGTGACGGTGGAAAGCCGCGACGTCCCGCAAGACAATGTTGCCGGCGACATTGTCGGCGCCCTTCTCAACCATCTCCAGCACCGATAGGACCCGGCCATGCCCCAGATCGATCACCAGGTTCATGTCGCGCTGGGCGAGCGGGCCTATGACATTCTGGTCGGTCCGCGGCTGATCGATGCGGCCGGAACGATCCTGGCGGAGAAATTCCCGGGCCGGCGCTTCGGCATCGTCACCGATGCGATGGTCGCCGACAGGCAATTGCCGCGCTTGACTTCATCGCTCGATGCGGCCGGTCTGGACTATGCAGTGATCACGGTGCCGGCGGGCGAGAGCACCAAGAGCCATGCCATGCTCGAAAAGGTGGTCGAAGGCCTGCTGGCGGCGCGGCTGGAGCGCGGCGATCTGGTCATCGCGCTGGGCGGCGGGGTCATCGGCGACCTCGCCGGCTTCGCCGCCGCGATCACCCGGCGCGGCATGGATTTCGTGCAGATGCCGACATCGCTGCTGGCACAGGTGGATTCATCGGTCGGCGGCAAGACCGGCATCAATTCCCCGCACGGCAAAAATCTGGTCGGCGCCTTTCATCAGCCCCGGCTGGTTCTGGCCGATCTTTCGGCGCTGGACACGCTGGACCGCCGGCAATTCGCCGCGGGCTATGCCGAAGTGGTCAAATATGGGCTGATCGACGATGCCGATTTCTTCGAATGGCTGGAGGCCAATCTCGATGACATCTTCGCCGGCGGGCCAGCGCGCGGCGAGGCGGTGGCCCGCTGCTGCGCCCACAAGGCGCGGGTGGTGATCGAGGACGAGAAGGAGACCGGGGTGCGGGCCCTGCTCAATCTTGGCCATACATTCGGGCATGCCCTGGAAAAGGATACCGGCTATTCCGGCCGTCTCCTGCATGGCGAGGGGGTCAGCATCGGCATGGTGCTGGCGCATCGGCTCTCGACCGAATTGGGCCTGGCGCCGGGCCAGGATGCCGGACGGGTGGCGGCCCACTTGAAACGGGCGGGCCTGCCCACCAGATTGTCCGATATTCCCGGAACGCTCGGCTCCACCGCGACGCTGATGGCCGCCATGGCCCAGGACAAGAAGGTGCAGCGCGGCGCCCTGACCTTCATCCTGACGCGCGGCATCGGCCAGGCCTTCATCGAGAACCGGGTGGACGAAGCGCAAATTGCCCGCTTCATGGATGGCATGCGCAATGCCTGAAGCGGGCGCGGCTGGCGCAGCGCCCGCCTAAGATCAGCGCGGCCCCCGCTCGGCGTAGACTTCGTCCGACGAGATGGCCTTGAAGAACGGGATGAGCTGGTAGATGGCCGACAGCCCGACCAGCACATAGACGATACGGGACAGAGCGGCGGCCTGACCGCCGAAAATGGCGGCGACCAGGTCGAACTGGAAGGCGCCGACCAGCAGCCAATTGAGGCCGCCGACGATAACGAGAAACAGGGTGACGAGATTGAGCGCTTTCATGGGAATCTCCTGCCAAGCCAGGATCAACCTTTTGAGCTTGCCGAGGTTCCGCCTAGTTCGTGGAAATACTTAATCTAGGCTGGATTGGCGGGCAGAACCTCGATAGCCAGAGCATGAACGCGCGCCTTCAATTCGTCATCAAGCGCTTCCATGACCGCGCGGTGTTGCGCAATACGGCTGAGCCCGTCAAAATCGCAGGTCGCGATTCTGACACGAAAATGGGTTTCACCGCCTTCACGCCAGCCGGAATGGCCAAAATGGCTTTGGGACTCGTCGATCACCTCCAGATGGAGGGGCGAGAATTTGTCGGTGAGCTTGGCTCTGATTGTGTCCGTCATGGACATGGGGCGGCTCCGAATATTGTTCGAGATGTAATTAGGCGCAATGAAACTGCAATCCAAGCTCTTCGATAACATTCGCATCCGTTCGCGGCGCGAGGAACGGCCCGAGCCGGCGGCAGTCAAGTGCGACTGGGAAAGCTGCGAGGCGCCGGGCGAGTTCCGCGCACCCAAGGGGGTGCGTTCGGAGGGCCAGTATCATAATTTCTGCCTCGAACATGTCCGGCATTACAACAAGGCGTTCAATTATTTTGCCGGGATGAGCCCGGACGAACTGGACGAAGCGCTGCACGCGCCGCCCAAGGCGGAGACGCGATCCAGCTTCGCCACCGGCAGCGCCGATGCGGCGCGCGCCGCCGGCCTGCGCTCGGCGCAGCCGGGTGACAAATACGGCGATCCGTTCGGTGTGTTTGCCCGGTATCGCTATCAGCAATCCAAGCGTCCGGCGACCGAACGGGTCAGGCCGCTCAACGAGCCGGACCGCCGGGCGCTGGAAACGCTGGGCTTCACCAAGCAGGCCAAGTCCGACGAGATCAAGGCGGCCTATAAAAGCCTGGTCAAGAAGCACCATCCCGACGTCAATGGCGGCGACGCCTCTTCGGAGGAGCGGCTGCGCTCGGTGATCGCGGCCTATACCCATCTGAAAAAGATGGGATTCGTGGTCCGCTGAATGTTGCCCGCGCGGCGGCAAAGCCCGCATCCTGAGGCTACCCGCAATGTTACAATACTGCTATAGAGCCACCGCCCTCCCTTATGCTTTCCCCCTATCAAGAGCCGTGCCATGACTGAATTCGCCCACTTGCCCGACACCGAATACCAGGCGCGGGAACTCTTCGGCATCGATACCGACATGGTGGTCAAGGGCTACAAGGAGCGCACCGGCCACGTGCCGCCGATCGACCCGGATTACCTGTTCGACCGCAATACCACGCTGGCGATCCTGGCCGGCTTTGCCTATAACCGCCGCGTCATGGTGCAGGGCTATCACGGCACCGGCAAGTCCACGCATATCGAGCAGGTGGCGGCGCGGCTGAACTGGCCGTTGGTGCGCGTCAACCTCGACAGCCATGTGAGCCGGATCGACCTGGTCGGCAAGGACGCCATCGTGCTCAAGGATGGCAAGCAGATCACCGAATTCCGCGACGGCATCCTGCCCTGGGCGGTGCAGAACAATGTGGCCCTGGTATTCGACGAATACGATGCCGGCCGTCCCGACGTGATGTTCGTGATCCAGCGCGTGCTGGAGCAATCGGGCCGGCTGACGCTGCTCGACCAGAACCGCGTCATCGTCCCGCATCCGGCCTTCCGGCTGTTCTCGACCACCAATACGATCGGCCTGGGCGATACGTCGGGGCTCTATCATGGCACCCAGCAGATCAACCAGGGGCAGATGGACCGCTGGAGCATCGTCACCACGCTCAACTACCTGCCGCATGACAAGGAAGTCGGCATCGTGCTCGCCAAGAACAAAAGCTATGGCGAAACCGAAAAAGGCAGGAAGCAGATTGCCAATATGGTCCGGCTGGCGGACCTGACGCGTTCGGCCTTCATCAATGGCGATATCTCGACGGTGATGAGCCCGCGCGGCGTCATCACCTGGGCCGAGAATGCCGTGATCTTCGGCGGCGATATCGGCTTTGCCTTCCGCCTGACCTTCCTCAACAAATGCGACGAGCTCGAACGGCCGGTGGTCGCCGAGTTCTATCAGCGTGTCTTCGGCGAGGATCTGCCGGAAAGCTCCGCCAATCTGGCAGTGATGGCCTGAGCGCCAGCGCGTTCGGCCTCGTGGTTCGACAAGCTCACCATGGGGCCTACTGTGATTTCTGCGATATTCCGTAGACCTCATGGTGAGCTTGTCGAACCATGAGGTCGCGGGCACGGAAATGACAGATCATGGCCAATCCTCCGCGCAGCAAAGCCAACAAGCCGGACCAGACGCAGGCGTTCAAGAGCGCCATGGGCGCGACGGTGCGCGCCATCGGCGGCAAGCCCGAGCTTGAAGTCAGCTTCACCGCCGACCGGCCGCTGCTGACCTCCGACAAGGCGCGCCTCGCCAATCTGCCGCGCCTGCCGACCAAGCGCGACATCGCCATTGCCCGCGGCCAGGGCGACGCCATGGCCATGCGGCTGGCCAGCCACGATCCCGATGCCCATCGCAAACGCAGTCCCATGGACCCGCAGGCGCGGGCGGCGTTCGACGCGCTGGAACAGGCGCGGGTGGAATCGCTGGGCTGCATCCGCATGCCGGGGATGAAGGGCAATATCCACGAAATGCTGGAGGATCGCCTCTTCCGCGCCAATTTCGCCGAAATCGACGACAAGGGCGATGCGCCTCTGGCCGAGGCGCTGGGCCTAATGCTGCGCGAGCGGCTGGCCGGGGTGGAGGTGCCGCCATCGGGTCATGCGCTCGTCGATCTGTGGCGGCAGGAGATCGAAGCCAAGGCCGGCAATTCGATCGATCAATTGCTCGACACCTATGAGAGCCAGGACGACTTTTCCAGGGCCGCCCGCGCCGTGCTGCGCGATCTCAACCTGATCGCCGAGGGCGACATGGACGATCCCGCCGATGGCGACGAGGAGGCAGGCGAGGATAACCAGCCCGAACAGGCGCAGGGATCGGACCAGACGCCCGAACAGGGCGAAGGCGAGAGCGAGCAGGCCGACAGCGAGGAAGACCAGCAGGCCAGCGAGAGCGAGGAAGCCGGCGATGTCGAAGGCATGGAGGCCGATATGGCCGATGCCGACGAGGATGCCGAGGCCGAGGCGGGCGAAGATGCCCCCATGCCCCCGCCGGCCAAGGATGGCGGTGAGCGCCTGTCCAATCAGTTCAACTACAAGGTGTTCACCACCAAATTCGACGAGATCGTCAAGGCCGCCGAGCTGTGCCCGCCGGACGAACTGGACCAGTTGCGGGCGCTGCTCGACAAGCAGCTGGAAAATCTCGCCGGCGCGGTGGCGCGGCTGGCCAACAAGCTGCAGCGGCGGCTGATGGCCAAGCAGAACCGCAGTTGGCAATTCGACCTCGAAGAGGGTGTGCTGGACACGGCGCGCCTGACCCGCGTGGTCACCGACCCCATGCAGGCCCTGAGCTTCAAGGTCGAGAACGACACCGATTTCCGCGACACCGTGGTGACGCTGCTGATCGACAATTCCGGCTCGATGCGCGGCCGGCCGATCACCATTGCGGCGATCTGCGGCGACATCCTGGCGCGCACCCTGGAGCGCTGCGGGGTCAAGGTGGAAATCCTCGGCTTCACCACCCGCGCCTGGAAGGGCGGCAAGAGCCGCGAAGCCTGGCTCGAGGCCAATCGCCCGGCCAATCCGGGCCGGGTCAACGATATTCGTCACATTATTTACAAGGCCGCCGACGAGCCCTGGCGTCATGCAAGGCGCAATCTGGGCCTGATGATGCGCGAGGGATTGCTGAAGGAAAACATCGATGGCGAGGCGCTGGAATGGGCCCGCAAGCGGCTGATGGCGCGGCCGGAGCAGCGGCGCATCCTGATGGTGATTTCGGATGGCGCACCGGTCGATGACAGCACGCAATCGGTCAATGCCGGCAATTACCTCGAAGCCCATCTCCGCCAGGTGATCGAGGATATCGAGACGCGCTCGCCCATCCAATTGGTCGCCGTCGGCATCGGTCACGATGTGACCCGCTATTATCGCCGCGCCGTGACGCTGCTCGATGCCGAGGAGCTGGCCGGGGCCTTGACCGACGAATTGGCGGCTTTGTTCGATGAGGAATTGCCGGCTCAAACGCGAAGGCGGTCACGGGGATGATGCTGCGCGCCGCCCTTGCCGTGCTGCTGCTGAGCCTGGCCAATGGGGCCTGGGCGGTGGAGGCGACGGTAAGCGCAGCGCAGGTCACCCGCTTCAAGGGCGCCGAACTCGACCAGCAGGTGGACAGCCTGATCTTTCGCGGCGGACTGACCCTGCAAAGCCCCGACGACACCTTTGGCGGATTGTCGAGCGTTACCCGGACCGGCGCGGAGCAACGCATCGCCTTCATCTCCGACCGGGGGCATTTCGTTTCCGGACAATTGGCTTATGACGAGTCCGATCGGCTGTTCGGATTTATCGGCGTCCATATCGAGGCGATGCAGAATTCCGTGGGCCAACCGCTGCCGCGCCAATATGCGCGCGATGCCGAAGGCATGGATACGATATGGCGCGATGGGGAGCCGGCGGCGGTGCGGGTTTCCTTTGAACATCTGACGCGGGTGGCCGATTTCGCCATCACCAATGGCCGTCCGGGCGGCGCGGCGCGCGAAGTCGCCATCCCGCAATGGCTTACCGATCTGCGCACCAATGAATCGCTGGAATCGATCTGTATCGCGCCGCCGGCATCGCCCATTGCCGGTTCGACCCTGCTGCTCACCGAGGAAGCGCTGGACGCGCAGGGCAATCATCGCGGCGAATTGCTGGGGGTGAACGACAAGGGGCCGATCGGCTATGTCAATTCGCCCATCGTCAACCCCACCGATTGCGCCTTTCTGCCCAATGGCGACCTGCTGGTACTGGAGCGGGGCGTATCGCTGTTCGCCTTCGTCATGAATCTGCGGCGGGTGCCGGCGGCCGAGGTGCGGCCGGGCAACCTGATGCGCGGCGAATTGCTGCTCTCGGCGCAGGGGCCCGAGATCGACAATATGGAAAGCCTGATGGTGCACACCACGCCGGGCGGCGAGACGCGCATCTTCATGGGCTCCGACAATAATTTCAACGGCTGGCAGCGGACGCTGCTGCTGGAATTCGCCCTGCCCGAGTGAGCGTCCTGCTATGCCGGCGCGGAGTGCTAGGCGGCCACCGGCATGCGGCGCAAGACAAGATCGCGAATGGTCTTGTAGGGCGCCAGCATCAGCACGGCCATGACCAGCTTTACCAAGAAATCGCCCAAAGCCAGGGATTGCCAGAGTTCGACCTGCGGCCCCAGGCCGAGCAAGGGCGCGGGGAAGGCGAGCGAGGAATCCTCCAGCCCGAACCAGGTGTCGATGCCGGCAAAGGCCGGAGCCATGGCGAGGGAGAAGAAGATCGCCGTATCGAGCGCCGAACTGAACAGCGACGAGAACATCGGCGCATGCCACCACGGCCCGTTGCGCAATCGGTGGAAGATCGACACGTCGAGCAATTGGGCCACGAGGAAGGCCGAGCCGGAGGCGATGGCGATGCGCGGCGTCGCCAGCCAGATGGAGAGCACCACCGCGACGGCGAAGCCGGCGACGACGACGAGGCGGGTCCGTTGCGGGCCGAAAGCGCGGTTGGACAGGTCGGTGACCAGGAACGCCACCGGATAGGTAAAGGCGCCCCAGGTGAGCAGGTCGCCGATATGAACGGCGCCCAGGGTCACATCGACCGGGAATTGCACGAGGAAATTGGAGGCGGCGACTACGGCCACCATGGCGGCCACGGCCACCAGAAAACGAGACAGCATCTGACCATCCTTTATGTCCGCGGGCCGGCATCGGACCGGTGCGGAAAAGAAAACCGCGCGGAGCAGCTCACTCCACGCGGCGAAAACTGTAGCGGAAAATCGCTTAGGCGGCGAGGGCCGCGCGGATTTCCTTCTTGATGCCCTGGGCCATCGGGCTGAGGTCGGCGTCGTCCTGCTTGAGCAGGAAAGCGTCGAGACCGCCACGATGCTCGACCGTGCGCAGCGCGGCGGCGGAGATACGCAGCCTGACCGAGCGGTTCAGCGCATCGGACAGCAGGGTGACGTTCACCAGATTGGGGAGAAAGCGGCGGCGGGTGCGGTTGAGGGCGTGCGAAACATTGTTGCCCACCATTACGCCCTTGCCGGTCAATTCGCAGCGACGTGCCATTTGGTCGATATCCTGTTTGTGTAAAGGTCCTGCGTGGCGGAATATCCGCGACGGGCCTCGATTGTGATGAAATCTGCCGGCTCTGTAGAGAAAACAGCCCGGTTCGTCAAGCCAAACGCCGATTCAAACAGGCGCGAGCGCCTTGCGCGACGCCGGGAGCGACGGCACGGTGACAGCTGAAAATGATTCGCTCCCGTCCGGCCAGCGCCTCCGGCGGGCGCCCCAGCCGAGAAACTTGTCGTGATCCGTTCCGCCCTCGCTTTGCTTACCCTGCTTGCCCCCCTTGCCGCCCAGCCCGTGCTGGCGGCGCCCGTCGATGCGCGGGTGAGTTATGTCGTTACCGTAGGGGGCATCAATGTGGCCCTGGTCGATATCGACTTCGATGATGACGGCCGCCGCTATGGCTTCGAGCTTTCGGCGCGGGTGACCGGGCTGGGCAATGTCGTCGCCAGCGGCACGGCCAAGGCCAATGTCGACGGCTCCTCGTCGGGATCCGTCCTGCAATCGGAGCGCTTCCAGCTCGAAACCCGGGCCAATGGCGAATTGTTCAATGTCGATGTCGGCTTTGTAGGGCGCAATGTCGGCTCGTTCCAGGTGAACCCGCCGGTGCTCGATTCCTATGACCGGGTGCCGCTGGAACGCACGCATCTGACCGGAGTGGGCGATTTTCTCTCGTCCTTCATGCTCAAGGGCCGGGCACTCGACCGATCGCTGTGCCAGCAGGACTTCAAGATCTTCACCGGCGTGGAGCGCTTCAATATCAGGATGGGTTTTCTCGATAATGACGAGGCGACCTCGCCGCGCACCGGCTATCAGGGGCCGCTGGTCGCCTGCTCGGTGAAGTACCAGCCGGTCTCCGGCCATTTCGACAGTTCGGAAATGACGCAATATCTGGCCGATACCAGCCGCATCATCCTCTGGTATGCGCCACTGGGCGCCTCCGGCTATTTCGTGCCCTATCGCGTCATTATCGGCACCAGCATGGGCGATCTGTCCATGGTGCTGACCAGCGCCCGCGCCGATTGAGCTGTCCCGCTTTCGGACGGTCAACGGCTTTTTCGATAATTTTTGTCGCGCCCGCTGCCGGAAATGCTTCCTGCATCGGTTAATGCCGGTAGCCCGTTGGCCCTCTGCTTGTGCAAGGTCTTGGCAGGAATGGGGTGCCTCGACGCTTTATTAACTCCAAATTTACCATGATGACCGGGTTTCCGCGGTTTCCACGGCTCCCCTTGGCCTCTTTGTGGACCTGCCGGCGCGCACCTACCAGATATGGTGGAGAACAAAGCCGCATTTCCCCGATTGACGCGATTCTGTCCTGCTTTGTTCCGGGTTTGGCCCCCAAGTTAAGAGCGCCGGGATTATTCGGTGAAAAATGTGCCGGAACAGGACTGCGCGATACCGGCCGGCAATTCTCGCTCACCGTGAAGAGCCCGACCGAGAAATCCCAGTACGCCCCTGTGCCATCCTGGCACGTCAATCAGCTATTTCGTCAAAATCCGCCGAATGAGAGGCCGGGCAGCCTGGGTCTTATCCTGAACGCGGGAAAAATCTGCGCGGCGACGGCGTTTACCGCCCCTTCATCTCTTCCCGATTTCCGCCGGTTTTTACCAGATCGTAACCAAGCTGAACGGGTTTCGGCGCCGGAGTGACCGTCAGGGCCGCTTCTTGTGGGCCTGTCCCGTCCAGCCCACCATATCTCGTAGAGAACGAAACCGGATTCGGTGAGTCGCGCCGATTCGATGCTGTTTCGTTCCGCATCCGTTCGGCTGGTTAATCATGGTGGCAAAAAGGCGGCAGGGATTGTCCTTTTGCGGGACAAGCCCCCGCGCCCTCTCGCATCGGCAGCGCCGATTGCCTACATAGGGCCCACGATGACGTTTGCACCCTCCCATTCGGTCAAGGCCATTCTGGGCCCGACCAATACCGGCAAGACCTATTTCGCCATCGAGCGCATGCTGGCCCATCCCTCCGGGATGATCGGGCTGCCTTTGCGGCTGCTGGCGCGCGAGGTCTATCAACGGGTGGTGGAGCGGGTGGGCGAACAGGCCGTGGCCCTGGTTACCGGCGAGGAACGGATCGTGCCGGCCAGGCCGCGCTATTGGGTGGCGACCGTGGAAGCCATGCCTATGGATATCCATGTCGATTGCGTGGCGGTGGACGAAATCCAGACCGCCACCGATTTCGACCGCGGCCATGTGTTCACCGAGCGGATATTGAAGGCGAGGGGTTTGCAGGAGACGCTGCTGCTGGGCTCGGCTACCATGGCCGGCGTGGTGCGCAAGCTCGTTCCCCATGCCGAAATCATCGACCGGCCGCGATTTTCCCAGCTCACCTATGCCGGCAGCAAGAAACTGTCGCGCCAGCCGCCGCGTTCGGCCATCGTCGCCTTTTCGGCGCGGCAGGTCTATGCCATTGCCGAATTGATCCGCCGCGAGCGCGGCGGAGCGGCGGTGGTGATGGGGGCGCTTTCACCGCGCACCCGCAACGCCCAGGTCGACCTCTACCAGAATGGCGACGTCGACTTTCTCGTGGCCACCGATGCCATCGGCATGGGGCTCAATCTGGACATCCACCATGTCGCCTTCGCCGACGATACCAAATTCGATGGCCGTCAAAGCCGGCCGCTGACCCCCGCCGAGCTGGGCCAGATCGCCGGCCGCGCCGGGCGTCACCGGCACAACGGCACTTTCGGGGTGACCGGGGGCACTGAAGGGTTCGACGAGGAATTGGTGGTGCAGCTCGAAACCCATGATTTCGAGCCGGTCCGGGTCGTGCAATGGCGCAACAGCCTGTTGGATTTCTCGTCCATCGAGCGGCTGCGGAATTCGCTGGAAGCGGCGCCGCAGGATCGAACCCTCACCCGCGTGCCCATTGCCACCGATCAATTGGCGCTGGAATTTCTTGCCCGAAATGAAGCCGGCGCCCTGGCGCGCGGCCATGAAGCGGTCAAACTGCTCTGGGAATGTTGCCAGATTCCGGATTATCAGGGGATTTCCCCGGCGGCGCATGGGGAAATCGTCACCCGCATCTATTCGGATTTGAGACGAATTGATCGAGTCGACGCCGACTGGATTGCCGAGCAGGTGCGGTTTTGCGACAATGCGGAGGGCGACATTGACACACTCAGCAACCGGATCAAGCAAATCCGTAGCTGGACCTTCGTCGCGAACCGTAAAAACTGGCTTGAAGACCCCGGCTATTGGCGCGAAAAGACACGGGATATTGAAGACCGCCTGAGCGACGCCCTGCATGAGCGTCTCACCCAGCGCTTCGTCGACCGACGCACCAGCGTACTGCTCCGCCACCTGAAAGACAAACGTATGGTATCTCCCGAAATCAATGAGCGCGGCGAAGTCAGGCTGGAAGGCCACCTCATCGGCACGCTCGAAGGCTTCCGTTTTACTCTGGCCCGCAATGACGGCGAGCTGGATGCCAAAGGCTTGCGGGGCGCCGCCGATTCGGTGGTGGCGCCGGAGATATGCAATCGTGCCGACAGATTGGCCGGTTCGCCAAATGAAGAATTCGTGTTGGCCACCGATGGAAGATTGCGCTGGCGTGGCGAAATCGTCGCCGAACTGGCCGAAGGCGACAGCCTTTATCGACCGCGCATCATCATGCTGGCCGACGAGACGCTGACCGGGCCGGACCTGGAAAAGGTGCAGGACCGTCTCTCGCTCTGGCTGCGCCACCATATCAATACCGTGCTCGAACAGGTGATGGCGCTCGAAGCGCCGGCCGATATCGAGGGCACGGCGCGAGGCCTGGCCTATCGCTTGTTCGAGCATCTGGGCCTGCTGCCGCGCGCGGCGGTGGCCGACGAGGTCAAGGGCCTCGATCAGGAGGTGCGCGGCAAGCTGCGGAAGCTGGGGCTCAAATTCGGCGCCTATCACATCTATCTGCCGCTCTCGCTCAAGCCGGCGCCGCGCGAATTGGCGCTGATCCTGTTCGCCCTCAAGCATGGCGGCATCCGCCAGGCCGGCGTGACCGATATCCCCCATATCGTGCTTTCGGGCCGCACGTCCTTCCTGGTCGACCCGGAAGTCGATCCCCGACTCTATGAGGTCGCGGGTTTCAAGGTCGCGGGCAAGCGGGCGGTGCGCGTCGATATTCTCGAACGCCTGGCCGATATCATCCGCCCGTTGATCGCCCTGGATGCCGGACGTCCCTATCAGGGCGAATTGCCGGCCGGCGCGGCCGAGGGCAATGGTTTCCGCGTCACCGTGGAAATGACCAGCCTGCTCGGCTGTTCGGGCGAGGATTTTTCCTCGATCCTCAATTCGCTGGGCTATCGGGTGCGCCGCACCCCCAAGGCGCCGGCACCGGTGACGCCAGAGGAAGCGTCCGCGGAAGCGCCGGCGCTGGACCAGGTGCTGGCGGACAATCCGGCCAGCATCGAGCCCGAAAATGAAGCGGGTGAGGCAGTCGATATCCCGGCGCCGGTGGAGAATATCGCGGAAGGCGCGATTGCCGATGCCGCTCCTGCCGAAGCCGAAGCGGTGGAGCCGGCGGTTCCGGCCGAGCCGGAATTCGACGAGGTCTGGTTCCCGGGCCGCCGCAACAACGACCAGCGCCGCCATGAGCCGCGCGGCCGCCGCGAGGCCGAGGGCGACAACCAGCAGGGTCGTCGCCACGAGCGCCCGCGCACCGGCAAAGGTCCGCGCCGGCCCGAGGCCGAGGACGGTCCGCGTGGCCCCAGACCCAATGGCAAGGGCCGCGAAGACAATCGCAATCGCCCGAGCAAGGGCGAGACCAAGGATCGGCGTCCGGCGCGGGAGGACCGCAAGCCCGTCTTCGATCCGGACAGTCCCTTCGCCGCGCTTGCCGCCCTGCGCGGCAAGACGGAGTAGAATTTGGCAGGGCCGGCCGAGGCAAGGCTCCGCAAGGAGCGGCTCGACCGGTTCCTGTTCTTTTCGCGCGCCGTGAAATCGCGGACCCTGGCGCAGAAAATCATCGAATCCGGCGCCATTCGCATCAATTCCGAAAAAACCGGACGCTCCGATCACAAGGTCGGCGCCGGCGATGTGCTGACCATGTCCATCCATGGCCGGATTCTGATCTGGCGCATTCTCGATCCCGGAACGCGGCGCGGTCCGGCCAGCGAGGCGCAAGGGCTCTATGAGGACCTGTCACCGCCATCGCTGCCGAGGCCCGCACTGTCGCCCTATGAAGCGGCCATCGCCGAACGCCTGCCGGGAGCCGGACGGCCGACCAAGAAGGAGCGGCGGGAGACGGACAAATTGCACGACGGGGAGCAATAGCGGCCATCTCGCGGCCTGGCGGAGCGGGAAATCCCCGCCGGCGAAGCCGCTTGGCAGAGCATTCCGCTTCACGGCGAACCTGCGCCAAACCGTCCCCCGGCCCGCCCTTGCGGCGGGGGTCAAAAGGGTTTAGCAACCGGGATGTTGAGACAGGCGGACCGACTTCCCCCCAGGTCGGATCGCCTTTGGACGGGATCGCCTCCGAGATGACCTATATCGTCACCGACAATTGCATCGCCTGCAAATATACCGACTGTGTGGAAGTGTGTCCGGTGGACTGCTTCTATGAAGGCGAGAACATGCTGGTGATCCATCCGGACGAGTGCATCGATTGCGGCGTCTGCGAGCCCGAATGCCCGGCCGAGGCGATCAAGCCCGATACCGAAAGCGGCCTGGACGACTGGCTGGAACTCAACCGCAAATTCGCCGCTATCTGGCCGAACCTGACCGAGCGGCGCGACCCGATGCCCGAAGCCGACAACCGTGATGGCGAAACCGGCAAGCTGGAGAAATATTTCTCCGACGCCCCTGGCGAGGGCGACTGAGGCGCCGGCATTCCGGCCGCAAATCGGTGAGGCGCGACAAGGGCTTACCATGACGCCGCTAGCAGGACGCCGCCGGCTTCGCGGCCTCGTCGTGCTGGCCTGATTCGTCGTTTTTGATTCTGCTGAAAAATTGTGCTATGGTCTGGCCATATGCAGTTGAGCCCGTCACCCAGCCCGTGCCGCAAGGCACGATTTTTTTGACAAACATCCATTGTTGCATGGCGTTCCGGACAAAGCGGACCCGGACGGCGTGAGGCTTTACTGCGCAGTAAGCGCCCAGATCGGGCGTCAACGAGTAGGAATGGCAGGTCCTTGCCGCAAGGAACCGGCCATTTGGGGCGTCAATAAGGAGTTCCAGCATATGGTAGCCAAGAAGCAGCAGCAGCGGCTTGGGTTCAAGACGGGCGAATTTGTCGTCTATCCCGCCCATGGTGTCGGCGTGATTGTCGGTATCGAGGAGCAGGAGGTCGCCGGTCTTGTTCTTGAGCTGTTCGTCATCAGCTTCGAGCAGGACAAGCTGACGCTCCGCGTTCCTGTGGCCAAGGTCAAGTCCGTCGGCATGCGCAAGCTGGCCGAGGACGAGGAAATCCACAAGGCGCTGGAAACCGTCACCGGCCGCGCCCGCGTCAAGCGCACCATGTGGTCGCGTCGTGCCCAGGAATATGAAGCCAAGATCAATTCGGGCGACCTGATCGCCATTTCCGAAGTGGTGCGCGATCTCTACCGCTCCGAAGAGCAGCCCGAGCAGTCCTATTCGGAACGCCAGCTCTTCGAGCAGGCCATGGACCGCATGAGCCGCGAAGTCGGCGCCGTGCGCAAGCTGACCCTGACCGAAGCCGTCCAGCTTATCGAGAAGCAGCTCGCCAAGAGCCCCAAGCGGACCAAGGCCGATGCGGCCGAGGCGGAAAGCGACGAGGAAGCCGCGTAAGCGGATTGCCGATATGAATTTGAACAAGGCCGGTGGAGACACCGGCCTTGTTTCATCTTGGGCCATCTTCCCCCGGGCCGACCCGGCGCCTGATCCCTCAGTCTTTTCCCAGCACGTCCTTCATGCTGATCGTGGCGCTGCCGGGACGCAGCGGCTTTTGTTGGCTCTCATGCGGCGCCCAGCCGGCAATCCAGATGATCTCAAGCGTGGCCCTGATCCTGCCATCGGCATCTTTATCGCGGTCGCTATAGGCCTGGGCGGCGGCGGCCAGCAGCGTGCGCGTGGCGAAGCGCTTCGGCCTGTCAGCCAGCGGATTGGAGGCACCCAGGGCTTTCAGCTCCGCCATCAAGGCGAAGGGCGTGGCATAGCGGACGCGATGCGTCTCGACATCGGCGACGGGCAAGGCGAAGCCGGCGCGTTGCAGCAGCGCCCCGGCGTCGCGGACCTGGGCCATGGGCGCGATGCGCGCCGAGGCGCCGCCCGTGACCTGGAGGTCGGCGGCGAGAAAGGCCTCGCGCAATTCGGTGAGGCTTTCCCCACCGATAAAGGCGGCCATCAGGAGACCGTCAGGTTTCAGCAGGCGCCGCAATCGCGCCAGATGGCCGGGCACGTCGTCAATGACCTGAAGATGCAGTAGCGAGATGATCAGGTCGTACTCGTCCCCGGGCAGGGCGGGGAAGGTCTCGCCGGCAAAGGCTTCGACCCGTTGCACCTTTACCGGGCCATTGGCGGTGAAGAGCGTTTCGGGCAGCAGATCGGCATCGGGCCCGATCACCACCGCGCGCGCGAAGTCGCGCTTATAGGCGCTGAGGCGGTCGGCCAGATCGTCCAGAACCAGATCGCGCAGGAAATTTTCGGGACCGGCGCGGCGGGCGAGATTCCGGGCGATCCGGGCAGCGTCGAAAAGGCGGGGCGGGCTGGACATGGAAAGGGCTTTCGCCGGGGCCGGGTCGTGGCAATAATGGCGTTATGAAGAGCGGAGACGGGGAAGTCAAAGGGGGGCGGCTGCTCGCCCGGCTGAGGCCGGGATTGGGCTGGCTGGGCAATGCCCTGCTCGACCAGCTCTATCCGCCCTGCTGCATTGCCTGCAACGCCCCTTTGGTGATGGGGGATGTGCTCTGCGCGGATTGCTTTTTGGGCATGCGCCCGATCAGCGCGCCATTCTGCCCGGTCCTGGGCCTTCCCTTCGACAGCGACCCCGGACCCGACACCTATTCGCCTGAGGCCTTGGCCGATCCGCCGCCTTTTGGCCGGGCGCGCGCCGCCTTCGCCTATGGCGAGGTGGTGAGCACATTGGTGGGACGGTTCAAATATGGCGATCGGGTGGAACTGGCCCGGTTCTGCGCCCGATCGATGCATGGAGCGGGCCGGGAATTCTGGGCCGAGAAACCGCTATTGGTGCCGGTGCCGCTGCATCCGAGCCGCCTGCGCTTTCGCCGATACAACCAGGCGACGCTGCTGGCGCGGGAATTGGGGCGGCTGACCGGCTTGGCCGTGGATGCCCATCTGGTGCGGCGCGAGCGAAAAACCCGCCAGCAGGTCGGCCTTTCCGGCGATAGCAGGCTGCGCAATGTGCAGGGCGCGTTCTCGCTGCATGACCGGGCCCTGGAGCGCTGGCGCGGCCGGCCTCTGGTGCTGATCGATGATGTCTATACGACCGGCGCCACGGTCAAGGCAGTGGCGCGGGCGCTGAAGCGCGGCGGCATGGACAGGGTGGATGTCCTGACCTTCGCTCGCGTTGTCATTGGCGGGGATATGCCCATATAAAGGCGTGATGCCTTATTGTCCGGAAGAATGCTCCCATGGCCGAGGTCGAAATCTACACCACTCCCACCTGCCCTTATTGCCACGCCGCCAAATCCATGCTGCGCGACAAGGGTGTGGATTTTGAAGAGATCAGCGTGCTCGATCCCGCTCTGCGCCAGAAGATGACCGAGCGCGCCCATGGCCGGCGAACGGTGCCGCAGATTTTCATCGGCGACCTGCATGTAGGCGGTTATGACGACATGGCCGCTCTCGAGCGCCGGGGCGGGCTCGATCCCTTGCTGGCGCGTTAGCGCCGATGAAGATCGCCGCTATCCAGATGCGGTCGGGACTCGACCCGCGAGCCAATCTCGCCGCGCTCGAACCCCTGCTGGCCGAGGCCGCCCGGCAGGGCGCGTCCTACGCGCTTACCCCGGAAGTCACGATGCTGTTTCCGGAAAATGGGGAGCAATTGCGCTCTGTGGCGGCGCCTTTCGAGGGGCATCCGCAATTGACCCGGATGGCGGAGCTGGCGCGGCACCACAAAATGTTCGTCCATATCGGCTCGCTTGCCATTCCGCTGGCCGATGGCCGTTTTGCCAATCGCTCGGTGCTGTTCGGGACGGATGGCGATCAGTTGGCGCGCTATGACAAGATCCATCTGTTCGACGCCGATATTGCCGGGCTCAACGCCTATCGCGAAAGCGCAACCTACACGGCCGGCGACAAGGCGGTGATTGCAGCGCTGGGCGATTTCACCCTGGGCTTTTCCATCTGCTACGACATGCGTTTTCCGCGTCTCTACAACGCATTGGCCAATGCCGGCGCCACTCTCCTGGCGGTGCCGGCGGCTTTCACCGTGCCGACCGGGCAAGCGCATTGGCACGTATTGCTGCGGGCCCGCGCCATCGAAACCGGCTCCTATGTCATCGCCGCAGTGCAGGGCGGCAACCACGCCAATGGACGCTCCACCTATGGTCATTCGCTGGTCGTCGATCCCTGGGGCAAGGTCATTGCCGAACTGGATCATGACGAGCCCGGCGTGCTCGTCGCCGAGATCGATCCAGCCGCGGTGAGCGAAGCGCGCGGCCGGGTGCCGGCCTTGGCCAATGCCCGCGACTTCGCTTCGCCCGGTTTGCAGAACTGATCCGGCACCCTATATGGTTCGCATAAAGGCGCGGCCCGGCGCCGCAAGGAAACGACAAGAGACGTGATCCAGTATTCGCTTCAATGTTCGAAGGGACATCGCTTCGACGCATGGTTCAAAAGCGCCACTGCCTATGACGAGCAGCAGGCGCGCGGTATCGTGACCTGCGCGCAATGCGGCGATGGCCAGGTCGAAAAGGCGCCGATGGCCCCCAATGTCGCCCGCTCCGGCCAGGAGCGCCTGCCTTTGTCTTCCGCCCATCCCGATGCGGCGAAATTCCGCGAAATGCTGCGGCAATATCGCCGGAAGGTCATGACCGAAGCCGATTATGTCGGGGACCGGTTCGCCGAAGAGGCGCGCAAGATCCATTTCGAGGAAGTGGAGGCGCGCGGCATTTATGGCGAGGCGAGCCGCGACGACCTCGCCGGCCTGATCGAAGACGGCATCGATTTCCTGCCCCTGCCCGATATGAGCGAAGATAACTGACCGGCGCCTTCTATCATTTATAGTTGACGATAACAGTCCACTTAAAATAGACCTTCGGCATCGGTTGTTGGAGGTCTCGTCATGAGAAGACGCGCGTTTATCGGGCTCGTTGCTGCGAGCATTGCCGTGCCGGTCCTGGGCCAGGATGGCGGGGCATTTCCCGTCACCATTCCTCACGCCCTGGGCGAGACGGTGATCGCGGCGGCGCCGGAGCGTATCCTGACCATTGGCTGGATGACCCAGGACGTGGTTCTGGCGCTGGGCCAGGTGCCGGTGGCCATCCCCTATCAGGGCTGGGGCGGAGACGAAAACGGGGTGCTGCCCTGGGTCAATGACGCCGTCGCGGCCTTGGGCGGGGCTTTGCCGGCCCGGATCAATTTCGATTCCGGCCTGCCCATCGAAGAAATCGCCGGCCTGGAGCCGGACCTCATCCTGGCGCCCTATAGCGATCTCGACCAGAGCCAATACGAGATTTTGAGCGCCATTGCCCCGACTCTCGCCTATGCCGAAGGCCCCTGGAGCGGCACCTGGCAGGACATCACCCTGGTGGTGGGCGCGGCCCTGGGTCAGCCGGATGCGGCGGCGGCGCTGGTTGCCGGCGTCGGTGAACAATTG
Source organism: Devosia sp. YIM 151766 (assembly GCF_030285925.1). Lineage (NCBI taxonomy): Bacteria > Pseudomonadati > Pseudomonadota > Alphaproteobacteria > Hyphomicrobiales > Devosiaceae > Devosia > Devosia sp. YIM 151766. The sequence goes on from NZ_CP127251.1 coordinate 2,819,533, forward strand.
GCAGCAATCGCGGCCGAACATCCCGAATTTGCCGGCAAGAGCTTCACCTTCGGCTATTACGAGCCCAATTCCGGCAATGTCGGCATCTATGTCGCCACCGATCCGCGTGTGCAGATGCTGACCGATCTCGGATTGGAAATGTCCCCCGGCTCGGCGGCACTGCCGATCAATAGCGGCTTTTATGTCGATACCAGCCTGGAACTGCTCGACAGCATGGATGCCGATGTCTTCATTACCTGGCATTCGAGCCAGGAAGAACTGGACGCCTTCAGGACCAATCCGCTGGTGGACCTGTTTCCGCCGGTGCGCGAGGGCCGGCATGTGGGCCTGGTCGACAACAGCTTCGTCATGGCGACCTCGGCTCCCTCCGTCCTCTCGATCCCGTGGTCGATCGATCGTCTGGTGCCGGAGCTGAGCGCGGTGCTGGGCCGATAAAGCCCGCGCCGGTGTCGTCACAATAATTTTGGGGGATTGGGTCGGTCCGATAGGGAGGGTGGAATCCCCGCTATCGGACCTGACCAAGCCAGCAAGCCTTGGCAGGCCGCTGATTGGCTGAGCGGGCTGTAGCACGAGACCACGGCCCTGTCACGGACATGCCGAAAAGAAAAAGCCCCGGATCGCTCCGGGGCTTTTTGCCTAGGTCAGTCGTCCAGCCGGCTCAAATCCCTCACCGCGCCGGTGGCGGCGGAGGTCACGAAGGCCGCATAGGCCTTGAGCGCGGTGGTCACCTTGCGCTGGCGCGGCTGGGCCGGTTTCCAGCCGAGCTTGTCCTGCTCGGCCCGGCGCGTCGCCAGTTCGGCATCGGAAACCAGCACGTTGACACTGCGGTTGGGGATGTCGATTTCGATCATGTCGCCCTCGCGCACCAGGCCGATGGCGCCGCCTTCTGCAGCTTCCGGCGAAGCGTGGCCGATGGAAAGCCCGGACGTGCCGCCCGAGAAACGGCCATCGGTCAGCAGCGCGCAAGCCGCGCCCAGGCCCTTCGACTTCAGATAGCTCGTGGGATAGAGCATTTCCTGCATGCCGGGACCGCCGCGCGGGCCTTCATAGCGGATGACGACCACGTCGCCATGCTTGATCTCATTGGACAAAATGGCTTTCACCGTGGCGTCCTGGCTTTCGAATACCCGGGCCGGGCCGGTGAATTTGAGAATGGCTTCGTCCACGCCGGCCGTCTTCACGATGCAGCCGTCGAGCGCGATATTGCCCTTGAGCACGGCCAGACCGCCATCCTTGGAGAAGGGGTGGTCGGGCGAGCGGATGGCACCGTTGACGCGGTCGGTATCCAGTTCGGCCCAGCGATTGGACTGGGAGAAGGCCTGGGTGGTGCGCACCCCGCCCGGCGCCGCCATGAAAAACTGGCGCACATGTTCCGCATTGGTGCGGGTGATGTCCCATTTGTCGATGGCATCGCCCATGGAGGCCGAATGCACGGTCGGCTCGCTGCGATTGATCAGCTTGGCGCGATCGAGCTGGCCCAGGATCGACATGATGCCGCCGGCCCGATGCACATCCTCGACATGGACGTCCTGTTTGGCGGGCGCCACCTTGCACAGCACCGGCACCTTGCGGGAGAGGGCGTCGATATCGTCCATGGTGAAATCGACCCCGCCTTCATGGGCGGCGGCCAGGATGTGCAGCACCGTATTGGTCGAGCCGCCCATGGCGATGTCGAGCGCCATGGCGTTCTCGAAGGCTGCCTTGGTGGCGATGGAGCGCGGAAGCACCGATTCGTCGTCCTGCTCGTAATAGCGACGGGCCAGATCGACGATCACACGCCCCGCCTCCAGGAACAATTGCTTGCGATCGGCATGGGTGGCCAGGGTCGAGCCATTGCCCGGCAGCGACAGGCCCAAAGCCTCGGTGAGGCAGTTCATCGAATTGGCCGTGAACATGCCCGAGCAGGAGCCGCAGGTGGGGCAGGCATTTTCTTCCACCGCCTGCACGTCCTCGTCCGAATAATGATCGTCGGCGGCCATGACCATGGCATCGACCAGATCGAGCGCCTGCAACTTGCCCTGGACGATGGATTTTCCGGCTTCCATGGGGCCGCCGGAGACGAAGATCACCGGAATATTGACCCGCATGGCAGCGTTCAGCATGCCCGGGGTGATCTTGTCGCAATTGGAAATGCACACCATGGCGTCGGCGCAATGGGCGTTGACCATATATTCCACCGAATCCGCGATGATGTCGCGGCTGGGCAGGGAATAGAGCATGCCGTCATGGCCCATGGCGATGCCGTCATCCACCGCAATGGTGTTGAATTCCTTGGCGACGCCGCCGGCCGCCTCGATCTCGCGGGCGACCAGTTGGCCGAGGTCCTTGAGGTGCACATGGCCGGGCACGAATTGGGTGAACGAATTCACCACCGCGATGATCGGCTTGCCGAAGTCGGCATTCTTCATGCCGGTGGCGCGCCACAGGCTGCGGGCGCCGGCCATGTTGCGGCCATGGGTGGTGGTGCGGGAACGATAGGCGGGCATGGCGGGGGATCCTCGAAATGCTGCCGGTGGGAGCCGGATTTTATTTCCTCCTGTTTAGACCCATTCCAACACAACGGCAAGAATTTTCCGTACCGTACGGTACGGTACAGGCATTTGGGCGAGCTTGCGCGATGATATGGGGGCTATCCGGCGGGAGCTTGCGGCTTTGCGGACTTAGAACTTGTAGCGCAGGCCGATGACTGCTGCGTTCGAGCCGTCGATTTCGGCAATGGTGCCAAAGCCGCCGGAACGGTGCTGGATGCGTCCGAACGCCTCCCATTGTGGCTGGGCTGCGTTGGAGATGGCGATTTCGGGGCTGAGATAGAACAGCACCGGCACGTCATGGCCGAGCGCTTCGGCCCGCTGGGCCTCGATGCCGATCGTATCGGTCACCAGCGAGAGGCCGAAGGACAGTGCCGGGGTGATAGTGAGGTCGCCAAAGGTGAATTCGGTGATGCGGGCCACCGCGCCGCCCCAGATTTCGGCGGAACTCGGCGTACCCAGACGCAATCCGAGCCCGGCCTCCACGCCCAGCTTGAAGCTCTCATATTGGTAGAAGAAGCGCTGATAGCCGATGCCGGCGAAGAGATTGGATTCGTAATGATCCTGCCAGAACAGGAAAGTGTCCCCGAAAAACCCGGTAGTGAAGGGGCCGCCCATGATGAAGAGGTTTTCGTCGGTGTCGGCATTATAGGGCTGGGCCTGGACGCCGGGGGCAAGGCAAGACAAGACTATTCCAAGCGCCATGGCAGCGCGGGCGAAAGATGGCATCTATGGTCACTCGGATGTGTTCGAGATCAACAATAGCGCTTTCGTCATTTTGTTCCATCTCGCAGCCGATCACAATTATCGCTGGGATGGAACATGTCCCTCAGGCTTGTGGCCGCGCTGCCAACACCATGTAATTGATCCCCATATCCGGGGCGGTACGCCATTCGTCGGCCAGTGGATTGAATGTTACGCCGGTCTGATCGATGACGGCGAGGCCATTGCGGCGCAATTGCGCGCTGATCTCTTCGGGGGTGAGGAATTTGTTCCAGTCGTGGGTGCCGCGCGGCAGCCAGCGCAGCACATATTCGGCGCCGACGACCGCCAGGGCCCAGGCACGGGCGGTGCGATTGATCGTGGCCGTGAACATCAGCCCGCCCGGCGCGACGAGGTCGGCGCAGCTTTTCATATAGAGCGGAACATTGTCGACATGCTCGACCACTTCCATGTTGAGCACCACATCGAATTTCTCACCCGCCGCCACCAGGGCCTCGCTGGTCGTGGCGCGATATTCGATGTCGAGACCGGATTGTTCGGCATGAATGCTGGCAATGGCGATATTGCGCTCCGCCGCATCGATCCCCACAAGCGTGGCGCCCAGCCGGGTCAGCGGTTCGCAGAGCAATCCGCCCCCGCAGCCCACATCGAGGATGGTCAGGCCCTCGAAGGGCCGGATGGCATTGCCGTCGCGGCCGAAATGGCGAACGAGATGATCGCGGATATAGGCCAGCCGCACCGGATTGAACTTGTGCAGCGGCTTGAACTTGCCCTTGGGATCCCACCATTCCTCGGCCATGGCGGTGAACTTGGCGATCTCGGCATCGTTGACGGTGGTCTGGGTCATGGGCGGGCTCCGTTCGGCCCCATATGACTCCCTGGCGCCGATAGGGGCAAGTCACCGCGTGTCGCAGTTTGGGCGTCGATGGTGCCGCTCATCCGACACAGTCGCGCCGCATATGAGAAATGCGTCCGTAACGCCCATTGATTGCGCCCCACCTTTGTGGCATTCCCCCGCCAACACAAGCGTACCGCCGGGTTCTGCCGGTCAGCGGGGAAGTCACGTGGCCCGTATCGTCGTCAAGTTCGGTGGCACTTCAGTCGCCAATATCGAGCGTATCCGCATCGCCGCACGCCATATCAAGCGCGAGGTCGAGGCCGGCAATGAAGTTGCCGTGGTCGTCTCGGCCATGTCGGGCAAGACCAATGAACTGGTCGGCTGGGTCAATGAAGCCAGCAAATTCCACGACGCCCGCGAATATGACGCGGTGGTCGCCTCCGGCGAGCAGGTAACGGCCGGCCTCATGGCCCTGGTGCTCAGCGATATGGGCATCCAGTCCCGCTCCTATTCCGGCTGGCAGGTGCCGATCCATACCGACGATTCCCATGGCGCCGCCCGTATCGTCGGGATCGATCCCACCGAGCTCGACGACCGGATGAGCAATGGCTGGGTGCCGGTCATTACCGGGTTCCAGGGCATTTCCCCCAATAACCGCGTCACCACTTTGGGCCGGGGCGGCTCGGACACGTCCGCCGTGGCGGTGGCCGCTGCGGTGGGGGCGGAGCGCTGCGACATCTATACCGATGTGGACGGCGTCTACACGACCGATCCGCGCATCGTTCCCAAGGCGCAGCGCATGACCAAGATTTCCTTCGAGGAAATGTTGGAAATGGCGTCGCTGGGTGCCAAGGTGCTGATGATCCGCGCCGTCGAGATGGCCATGGCCCACAAGGTGCGCCTGACCGTCCGTTCCAGTTTCGATGACCCGGATGCGCCCCAGATTGCGCCCGATGGCTCGCCGGGAATTCCGGGTACGCTCGTTTGCGATGAGGATGAGATCATGGAAAAGCAGATCGTTTCGGGCGTGACGCTCGCCAAGGCCGAGGCCAAGATCACCCTGCGCAAGGTCAAGGACAGCCCCGGCGTCGCTGCCGCCATTTTCGGCACGCTCGCCGACAAGGGCATCATTGTGGACATGATCGTTCAGAACATTGCCGATGATGGCGCGACGACCGACATCACCTTCACCGTGCCGGACAACGAATATGACAAGGCGGTCAAGGCGCTGGAAGACAATGGCGGGCGCTTCGAATATGCCAGGCTTTCCGGCTCCAAGGGCGGCGCCAAGGTGTCGGTTGTGGGCGTGGGCATGCGCAGCCATGCCGGGGTCGCCTCCTCGATGTTCAAGGCGCTGGCCGACAAGGGCATCAACATTCAGTTGATCACCACCTCGGAAATCAAGACCTCCGTGCTGATCGACGAGGAATATGCCGAGCTTGCGGTCCGGGCTTTGCACACCTATTACGGTTTGGACAAAAAGGACGCCTGACCCGGTCGAGGAGAGTGGGCCGCGTCCTCAGATTAGGGGGGCGGCTTTGCGGGCTGCCTTATTGAGGCGATGGTCACGACCATAGGCGGCCCAAGGATATTGCTGCGGCAATTGCGCGAAGTGATGGCGGAGCCGCTGGCTTCGCAGGCGCGGCTCGACAAGATCGTCGGTCTCATCGCCGAAAACATGCGGGCCGATGTCTGCTCGTTCTACGTGCTGCGCGACGACGGCGCGCTCGAACTCTTCGCCACGCGCGGCCTGAAAGCCGAATCGGTGCACATGACCACGCTGCGGCTGGGCGAGGGACTTGTCGGTCTCATCGCCGCCGAGGCCGAGCCGCTGAGCCTCGATGACGCCACCGGCCATCCCGCTTTCGCCTATCGTCCGGAAACCGGGGAGGAAAAATACAATTCCTTCCTCGGGGTGCCGGTATTGCGGGCCGGCCAGACCCTGGGGGTTCTGGTGGTCCAGAACGCCGAGCGGCGCCATTATGGCGAGGACGAAACCGAGGCCATGCTGACCACGGCCACGATTTTGGCCGAGATGGTTGCGACAAGCGATTTCGACAGTCTCATCAAGCCGGGCTCGGATATCGACCTCAGGCGGCCCCGCATGTTCAATGGCGTCAGTTTCACCGATGGTATCGCGCTGGGCACGGTGGTGCTCCACGACCCGCGCGTGGTGGTGACCAATTTCATCGCCGAGGACACCGATGCCGAACGCGGACGATTGGACGCGGCGCTCGAAACCATGCGCGTCTCAATCGACGCCATGCTCGACCATGGCGACATGGCCGGCGGCTCGGACCATCGGGAAATCCTCGAAACCTACCGCATGTTCGCCAATGATCGCGGCTGGGTGAAGCGGATGATGGAGGCCATCGACAATGGCCTCTCCGCCGAGGCCGCGGTCGAGCGGGTGCAGAACGATACCCGCGCCCGCATGCTGCGCCAGACCGATCCCTATATCCGCGACCGGCTGCATGATCTCGACGATCTCGCCAACCGGCTGCTGCGGGTTCTGACCAATAGCAGCCAGCCGGCGCAGCGCGACCTGCCGGACAATGCCATTCTGGTGGCCCGCAATATGGGGCCGGCGGAATTGCTGGAATATGACCGCAAGAAGCTGCGCGGCGTGGTGCTGGAGGAGGGCGGCGCGACGGCTCACGTCGCCATCGTCGCTCGCTCGCTCGGCCTGGTCGCGGTCGGCCAGGCCGAGTCCATCGTCTCCATGTGCGAGGCTGGCGACAATATCATCATCGACGGCCCGATCGGCCAGGTGCATCTGCGCCCCTCCCCCGATGTCGAGCAGACCTATATCGACAAGGTCCGCATCTCGGCCAAGCGCCGCGCCCATTTTGCCGCCCTCAAGAACCGGCCAAGCGTGACCAGGGATGGGGTCGAGATCACGCTGCTGCACAATTCCGGGCTGGTCGCCGACCTGCCCATGCTGGAGGATACCGGCGCTGTCGGGGTCGGGCTGTTCCGCACCGAATTGCAGTTCATGATCGCCAGCCGCCTGCCACGCCTCAGGGAGCAGGCCGATCTTTATGCCGAGGCCATGCAGATCGCCGGCAAGCGCCCCATCGTCTTCCGTCTGCTCGATATCGGCGGCGACAAGGTCCTGCCCTATCTGCGCGCCAGTGCCGAGGAAAACCCGGCCATGGGCTATCGCTCCATCCGGCTGGGGCTGGATCGGCCCGGCCTGCTCCGGACGCAGATCCGGGCCTTGCTGATGGCCGCCAATGGACGGCCGCTCAAGATCCTCGTGCCCATGGTCACCGAGACCTTCGAATTCCGCCAGACCAAGAAGGTCATCTTCAAGGAAATCGAGCGGCTGCAACGGTCCGGCCATCCCCCGCCGGCGCAGCTCGAGATCGGGGCCATGGTGGAAGTGCCCTCGCTGCTGTTCGAACTCGACCAGATCATGCCCGAGGCCGATTTCGTCTCCATCGGTTCCAACGACCTGGTGCAGTTCCTGACCGCTGCGGACCGGGCCAATCCGCGGGTTTCCAAGACCTATGACCCGATCGCCCTACCGCGCCTGCGGGCGCTGCGGCTGGTGGTGGATGCGGCTTCGCGCCACAACAAGCCGGTGACCATGTGCGGCGAACTCGCCGGCAAGCCGATGGAAGCCCTGGCGCTGATGGCCATCGGCATGACCCGGCTGTCCATGGGGCCGGCCTCTATCGGCCCGATCAAGGAAATGGTGCTCAATCTGGAGATCAAGCCGATCCAGGCTGCCGTGGCCGAAGCGTTGAGCATTGGCGTCAATGGCGGGACCATCCGGGCGCTGCTGACCAAATGGGCGGAAAAACAGAACCTGCCCATGGGATAGGGCGTCATTGCGCGCTTGATGTTGGCCTTCATGGCCTTTACATCCCCGAAATCGCCCGGCGCCTGCCGGGCATATCCTGAAAGACCCGCCCATGCCCAGCCTGCCGCAGGACAAGCTCGACGCTTTAGAAACGCGTTTCCAATATATCGAAGCGGCCTTGTCCGGTGGGGCGAGCCCCGATGAATTCGCCAGGCTCAGCAAGGAGCATGCCAATCTGTCGGACATTGTCGGTGAGATCGGCGCCTATAAGAAAGCCCTCAGGGACCGGGCCGAGGCCGAGGCGCTGCTGAAAAGCGGCGACAAGGAAATGGCCGAAATGGCCGAGGCCGAGATCACCGAGCTGGACGAGAAGATCGACGGCCTGGTGCAGTCGATCCGCATCCTGCTGCTGCCCCGGGACGAGGCCGACGAGAAGTCCATCATCCTGGAAATCCGCGGCGGCACCGGCGGCGACGAGGCGGCGCTGTTCGCCGGCGATCTATTCCGCATGTATGAGCGCTACGCGGCCCAGCATGGCTGGAAGGTGAGCGTGGTGGAAGAAAGCCCCGGGGAAATGGGAGGGTTCAAGGAAATCATCGCCAATATTTCCGGCAAGGGCGTCTATGCGCGGATGAAATATGAATCGGGTGTGCACCGGGTGCAGCGCGTGCCGGCGACCGAGGGCTCGGGCCGCATCCATACTTCGGCGGCCACGGTGGCGGTGCTGCCGGAGGTGGAGGATATCGACATCGAAATCCGCAATGAGGACATCCGTATCGATACAATGCGGGCTTCCGGCGCTGGCGGACAGCACGTGAACACCACCGATTCGGCGGTGCGGATCACTCATATTCCCACCGGTCTGGTCGTCACCTCGGCGATGAAGAGCCAGCACCAGAACCGGGCCCAGGCCATGATCGTGCTGCGCTCGCGGCTTTATGAGATGCAGCGCGAGGAACGCGACAGCGCCAGGTCGGCGGAGCGCAAGGGACAGGTGGGCTCGGGTGACCGCTCGGAGCGCATCCGCACCTATAATTTCCCGCAGGGACGGGTCACCGACCACCGCATCAATCTGACTTTATATAAGCTTGACAAGGTGATAGCCGGCGAAGCGCTGGATGAGCTGATCGAGGCGCTGATCACCGAGAACCAGGCAGCGCAACTGGCCGCCATGGAGCAGGTCAACTGACCGACACCATCACGATCGGCAAGCTCTGGCGCGGCTGGCGCGACGTCCTGGCCCGGCTCGGCTTCGAAAATGCCGCCCTCGACGCCAAGCTGCTGACCGGTCATGCGCTGGGACATGACAGCCTGGCCATGGCTACCCGCGAGGGCGAATTGGTTAACAGATTGTTAGCCGCAGAGGTCGCCGATCTGCTGCAACGGCGCATAAGCGGGGAATCGGTGGCCCGCATCATCGGCGAGAAGGAATTTTACGGCCTCGCCTTCGGCCTCAATGCCGCGACACTCGAACCCAGACCCGATACCGAATTGCTGGTCGACCTGGCGCTGGCGGCATTGCCGGCCAATGGCCGCCTGCTCGATCTGGGGACCGGCACCGGCTGCATTCCCATCGCGATCCTGGCCAACCGGCCGGACGCGACCGGCCTGGCCACCGACCTCGATGCCGAAGCGCTGGACATGGCGCGACAGAATGCCGGACGGCACGGGGTGGCGGAGCGGCTGGATTTCGGGCTGGGAAACTGGTTCGAAGCCCTTGCCGCTGCCCAAGCGCCAGCAGCACCTCCCCTGCCCGGCCGCGAACGCCACGGTCTCACATTCGACCTCATCGTCTCCAATCCGCCCTATATTGCCAGCGCCGTCATCGATACCCTGGCCCCGGAGGTGAAACGCTTCGACCCGCTGCTTGCCCTTGATGGCGGAACCGATGGCCTGGCGCCCTATCGCATCATTGCCGGCGAAGCGCTGCCCTGTCTGCGGGCGGGCGGGCGGGTTCTGGTCGAAATCGGCTATGACCAGGGCGCGGCGGTCGCGGCGCTGTTCCGGGCGGCCGGATTTGCCGAAATCGCCGTTCACAAGGACTTGGCCGGCCTTGACCGGGTGGTCTCGGCACACCAGATAGAAGCTACGACCGATAGGCGATAATCCTCGATTGCACTTTGTGCTGGCCAAAGGCGGCCGAAACGGATATTTTGATCGTGCTGTCAATGGTGCATCATGAGCGCCGCAGCGATCACACCCGATCAATTTGCGAAAATGCTGCTTGAAGCAGCGCTGTTCCGGCGAGCCGGGGCGACGCGAGGACGGGGCGGATTTTCCGTAAGGTCGCTGCCGAGAGCATTCGGTCTTCATGAAGCCAGTTAGGGCCCCGGACGGCATATTATTCAACCGTCGGAGCCACGGCCAGATCGGGCCTGTGACCCGGTCCGCCCCCAATGATGACGCTTAACTTTTAGAGTTAGACAAAGCGACCCGATGAGACCAAACCAGAACAAGAACCGGCAGCGTGGCCGGAACGGCGGACGCAAGCATGTCAATCCGCTATCGCGCAATTACGAAAGCAACGGCCCGGACGTGAAGGTGCGCGGCAATGCCGCCCATGTGGCCGAGAAATATCTGCAATTGGCCCGCGATGCCCAATCTTCGGGCGATTCGGTGATGGCCGAGAATTACTTGCAGCATGCCGAACATTATTTCCGCATCGTTTCCTCGGCCCAGCAGGCCCTGAACCCGCGTGAGGGCCAGGTCAGCGAAGAGGTCGATTTCGACGACGACGTGTCGGACGTCAATTCCCGCTTCTCCTCGCCGCAGCCGGCCCAGCCGGTTCAGCAGAGCAATGAGAATGAGGGCGAGACGGCCGAAGCGCCGGCTCCGCAGCCTGCCGAAGAGGGCGAGGCCGCGCCGGCCGATGGCGAGCAGACAGCGCGCAAGCCGCGCGAGCGCCGCCCCCGCCGCCGCCGCCCTGCCGGCGGTGAAGGCGCCGCCGATCCGGCCGAGGCCCCGCAGCCGGACACGCCGGAGCTTCCGGCCTTCCTGACCGGCAGCGCCGCCGAATAGGACATTCGGGGCGTTTCGTAATTGGACGGAACGCCCTCCCTGCCCGCGACAATCCCGCGCTCCGGCCGGTCAGAGGACCGCCGGGGCGATAGTGGCGTCTGCTGACCTCCCCATCTCCATGGCCGATCCCGGCCAGCCTGTCGCGCGCTTGTCGGCCAGCGCATCGAACACGCCTGCCCCTATGCCGGCGCCTTGCCTGACCGCGGCGTGGTAAACGGAGGCCCCCGCCTGCGCGGGGGTGACACCGGGGAAACGAAGCAATAGCGCGCGAAATGGACTGAGTGACCAAGCCCCGTCACCCTCGCTCGTCACCCTCGCGCTCGACGTGAGGGTTCTGTGTTTATGGACCTGGCGCAAGAGCCCTCGCGTCAAGCGCGAGGGTGACGATCCGGGAGGATGGGGTGGCGGAGCGAGGGTGCCGGATGTGTAGGAACCGCAGCACCCCCTCCCCTTCCCTCCCCTCAAGGGGGAGGGAAGGGGAGGGGCCTCACGTCCCGAGACAAACTGGCTCGAAGCGACCGACGTAACCACTCCCGCCTGCGCGGGGGTGACACCGGGAAAAACAAAGCACCTATCGGCAAATCCAGGGCACCGCTTTCGTGGGCAAAAGTTAGTATTGACAGGTGATAGTCCCTGTGATGATCTTTGGATGCTGAACAGGGAGGATTGGCATGCAGAAGCGCTTCGCGGACCAGGTGGCCGTCATCACCGGCGGGGCGGGCGGCATTGGCCTTGCGGTGGCGAAGAAGCTGGCGGAGGGCGGCGCCCGGCTGGCGCTCTGGGATGTCAGCGAAGCGGCGCTCGCGGCGGCCCGCGCCCTGCTTCCCCAGGCCGAGACCTATATCGTCGACATTGCCGATTACGCCTCCGTCGAGGCGGCCGTGGCCGCTACCGAGGCGCATTTCGGCCGCATCGATATCCTGGTCAATTCCGCCGGGATCGCCGGCAAGAACGCGCCGCTCGACGAATATGAGATCGCGGAATGGCGCCGCGTCATCGAGATCGACCTGAACGGGACATTCTTCGTCAACCGCGCGGTGCTGCCGGGAATGAAGGCGCGCGATTACGGGCGCATCGTCAACATCGCCTCAATTGCCGGCAAGGAAGGCAATCCCAATGCCAGCGCCTATGCCGCCGCCAAGGCCGGCGTCATCGGCATGACCAAGGCGGTGGGCAAGGAATGCGCCAAATACGACATCGCCATCAACGCCGTCACTCCGGCCACCGCCAAGACCGATATTCTCAACGAACTCAAACCGGAATTCATTGACTACATGCTCAACCGCATTCCGCGCGGGCGCTTCCTGGAAGTCGAGGAGGCCGCGAGCATGATCGCCTGGCTGTGCAGTGCCGAAAACAGCTTCACCACCGCCTCGGTCTTCGACCTGTCGGGCGGTCGCGCAACCTATTGAGCCGGAGTTGATCCATGGGCGCAGTCAGCATCCAGTCGATCCAGAAGATTTATAACAAGCTGACCGTCATTCCGGACCTGTCCCTCGATATCAGGGACGGGGAGTTCCTGGTCCTGGTCGGGCCGTCCGGCTGCGGCAAGTCGACCTTGCTGCGCATGATCGCCGGCCTTGAGGATATCAGCTCGGGCAATATTTCGATCTCGGGCCGCCTGATAAATAACGTGGCGCCGAAAGATCGCGACATCGCCATGGTGTTCCAGTCCTATGCGCTCTATCCGCATATGACCGTCGAGGAGAATATGAGCTTCGCCCTGCGGCTCAAGGGCGTCTCCAAGCAAGATCGGGCCGTCCAGGTGGCCCAGGCCGCCGAAATCCTCGGCCTGACCCCGTTGCTCAAGCGGCTGCCGCGCCAATTGTCGGGCGGGCAGCGCCAGCGCGTCGCCATGGGCCGCGCCATTGTGCGCAATCCGCAGGTCTATCTGTTCGACGAGCCGCTTTCCAATCTGGACGCCAAGCTCCGCGTGCAGATGCGCAGCGAAATCAAGCTCAACCATGCCCGCCTGAAGACCACCACCGTCTATGTGACGCATGACCAGATCGAGGCCATGACCATGGCCGACCGCATCGTGGTGATGAATGCCGGGCGCATCGAGCAGGTCGGCTCGCCGCTCGAGCTTTACGACCGTCCGGCAAATCTGTTCGTGGCCGGCTTCATCGGCTCCCCGGCCATGAACTTCCTGCCGGTCGCGGCTGCAGCCGGGCAATTGCGCCTGACCGACGGCACCGCCCTGCCCTTCGACGGCCCGATTGACGGCACCGGCGCATCGCTCATCGCCGGCATCCGCCCGGAGCATTTCGTCATCGCCGATAATGGCTTGGCGGCCGAGGTCATGACGGTCGAGCCGACCGGCGCCGAAACCCAGATTCTCGCCCGGGTGGCGGGCCACGACATTCTCGTCTCGTTCCGCGACCGCATCGACGTCGCGGCGGGCGATCGCCTGCATTTGCAGCCGCTGGCCGACAAGGTCCATCTGTTCGACGAGACCAGCGGCCAGCGCCTTTCCTGAAATCTATCGAGGATATCAAGCATGACGATCCAGCGTATCGAACCGGGCCAGCACTTCGCCGCTGCCGTCGCCGGCGGCGGGCATCTCTACATTTCCGGCACCATTGCCCGGACCCATGACGCCTCGATCGAAGTGCAGACGCAAGAAGTGCTGGACCGTCTGGACGAATTGCTGGCCCAGGGCGGCACCGACAAGTCCCGATTGCTGTCCGTCACCATCTACCTGCCGCATATCCGCGACTACGAAGCGATGAACCGCGTGTGGGACCAATGGATCGACCCGCAGAACAAGCCTGCCCGCGCGACGGTCGAAGCCCGCCTGGCCATTGAAAGCCTGCGCGTGGAAATCGCCGCCGTGGCGCTGTTGCCCTGACGGCGTCCCGCCGTCTTCATCCCCGATCCGGGCGAGGGGTAAGTCCCGGATCTTCCCGTCGGTAACACCGACATATTGCCTGCATAAGTCACGAATGGAGGGATTAATGACTATCGACCACAACAAGACCAGGACCGGCATGGATCGCCGCTCCTTCCTGCGCGGCTCGACCGCTGCGGCGCTCGGGCTCGCAATCGTGCCCGGCCTGATGTCCAGCACGGCCCATGCCGCCTTCGACGGCACGCTCGACATGCTGGCCTGGGACTTCCAGCCCGACATGATCAAGGTGCTGGTGGAGGATTGGACCGCTCAGGGCAATGCCGGCGTCGACCTCGCCGTCATCCCCAATGTGGGCTATTCCCCCGCGATCCAGACCCGCCTGCGCGGCGGCGACAGGATCGATCTGTTCTACAACTTCGCCTACAATTCGCAGAAATTCATCGATGAGGGCTGGGCCACGACGCTGAACGGCCTGCCGGGCGTCGACGATCTGCTGGCCGACATGTTCGAAAGCGCCCGCGCCCGTCACGTGAACGCCGCCGGCGACATCATCTCCATTCCCTATTTCTCCGCCGTGCATACGCTGCACTACAATGAGAGCTATCTCGCCGAGGCGGGAATCGAGAACGTGCCGGCCACCCTGGCCGAGATCTACGACGCCTCAGTCAAGCTGCGCGAGGCCGGCGTCGCCGAGGCGCCTTACCTGGCCTATTGGGTCAAGGAATTCTGCGAGGAATACCTGCACACCTATCTGCTCAACGAAGGCATCGAGGCCTTCGACGCCGCCGGCAAGCCGATCTTCGGCGACGATCCGCGCACCGTCGGCGTCTTCGAATGGTGGCAGAAGATGTATCGCGAAGGGCTGGCGCCGTCCTCGGTGCTGACCGACGATCCGGGCAAGCTCTCCAACGAAATGGCCCAGGGCAGCGCCGCCTTCTACGTGCTGCACCATTATTTCCTGACCTCGATCCGGGCGCTCGAAGGCCCGCAATCGGCCAATGTGAAGCTCGCGCCGATCGGTGGCGACAATTACACCCTGCAGATCGGCGAAGTGCTGCAACTGGGCCAGATCGACGACGAGGAGCGCCGCCTGGCCGCCTGGGATCTGGCCAAATATTACGGCTGGAAGGATAGCGAGGGCAAGTTCACGGTGTTCCGCTCCTGGGCCGAGGCCGCCGGCCTGGCCGCGCCCTATCCGGGCTTCTTCACCGACCCGGACGTGATCGCCGCCTTCGCGGATTATTACGACCTCGATGGCCTGTCGGAAATCTTCGACAGCGGGTCCAAGGTGGTGCCGGCCCGCACCATGCCCTGGTATCCCGACTTCCAGGCCCGCGTGGGCGATGTGATCCACGCCATGCTGCTGGGCCAGGCCACGCCGCAGGAAACCGTTGATGCCCTGACCGCCGCCGCCAATGCGGCCCAGAGCGGTCCAAGCCTCTAGATCAGGGCCTCATGGGCCAGCGGCCCGTTATGGATATCGGACATGACAACTTCATACTCTAACGGGTCGCTGGTTCGGGATGACGCCTGGTTCGGCTTCAAAATGAGTTCAGTGGCGGCCTTCATGATGGCCGCCCTGCTGGTAATCCCCTCGGCGCTTACGGTGATCTACAGCCTGCACAATGTGCCGGCCAATGGTTCGAGCTTCGGCGAATTCGTCGGGTTCAGGAATTACGAGATCATCTTCACCAGCAGCGTCTTCTGGCGCTCGGTCTGGGTGACGCTGGTCTTCTCGGTCGGGTTCGTGGTCCTCTCGACCGTGATCGGCTTCGCCATGGCGCTGCTGCTCAACCAGAATTTCTTCGGCCGCGGTGTGGCCCGCGCCCTGTTGATCATTCCATGGGCCACGCCCTGGCTGGTGATCGGCATCCTCTGGAAATGGTATGCCGACGGCAGCGTTGGCGGCCTGAATGCCCTGCTGGTCGGCTTGGGGCTCACCAGCGAATACAAGAATTTCCTCGCCGACCCGAACACGGCCCTGTTCATCGCCATCATCGCGGCGGTGTGGCGTCAGGCCAGCTTTGCCGGCATCCTGCTGCTCGCGGGATTGCAGACGCTGCCCAGCGAGCTCTATGAAGCCGCCGAGCTCGATGGCGCCAATTGGCTGCAACGTCTGCAAAACGTCACCATTCCCTGGCTTCGGCCGGTGCTGATCACGGTAACCGTGCTCAACATCATCTATGCCTTCCTGCAATTCGACGTGATCTTTGCCATGACCCAGGGCGGTCCGGGCGATGCCACGCAGGTGCTCTCCGTCCTGATCTATCGCCAGCTCTTCGTGGTGACCCAGATCGGCCTCGGTTCCGCCCTGGCCGTGGTGCTCGGCGTCGCGGCGCTCATCGGCGGCCTCGTGACCGTCAAGCTGCTCTATCGTGGGGAATCGGCGACATGACCATTCGCTCCTTGTTCTTCGGCAAGCCGGGCGGGCGCGGCTCGCGCAGTCTGGCCCAGTCGATCGCGCTCTATGGCGCGCTGATCGTCTTCGCGCTGTGGATCCTGCTGCCGGTCTGGTATCTCGTCGTCTCCAGCCTGATCACGCCGCAGCAGCTCGGTTCGCGCTCGTTCAGCTTCTTCCCGAGCTCGATCACCTTCGACAATTATCTGTCCGTGCTGACCGGCAGCACCGGCGGGGCGGGTTTCGGCAGCACGGATGTGGGCGCCCGCCTCTTGCCGGCAATCGGGCAGAGCTTCTTCGTGTCTGCCGTTCTGGTGGTGCTCAACCTGCTCGTTGCCGGCAGCGCCGCCTACGCCTTGTCGCGCTATCCCTTCCCCGGCTCGCGCCAGTTCGAGCTGGCGGTGATCGCCACCCGCGTCGTCCCCGCCATCGCCATTATCGGTCCGTTCTTCGTGGCGTTCCGGGTGATCGGGGTGCTCAACTCCCCCTGGGCGCTGATCATCAGCTACAACGTCTTCACCTTGCCGCTGGCGATCATGATCCTCAAAAACTACTTCGATCAGATGCCCCGCGAGATCGAGGAGGCCGCCAAGATCGATGGCGCCGGACGGCTGCTGACGCTCTGGATCATCATCCTGCCCATCGCCAAGCCGGGCCTGGTGGCCGCTGGCGTGCTGATCTTCCTCGAAGCCTGGAGCGAATTCTTCTATTCGCTGGTCCTCACCAACCAGCTCACCGTTCCGCCGCTGCTGGCCGGTTTCCAGTCGGTGCAGCAATTCAACTGGAATGCCCTGGCCGCCGCGACCGTGATGTCGATGCTGCCGCCCGTCCTCCTGGTCATGATCTTCCAGCGCAATGTCGTGGGCTCGCTCACCGCCGGGGTCGGCAAATGAGCCCGATCAAGGCTGCTGTCCTCAGCGCCGGCGCATGGTCCCAATCGAGCCATCTGCCCGCCCTGGCCGCCGATACGGACGTGGACATCATCTCGGTGACCAGCCCGGATGGTGCGAGTGCCGAAAAATCGGCCGCCACCTTCGGGGCGGCGCACTGGTCGACGGATTGGCGCGAGGCGCTGGCCCGCGCGCCGGATATCGTCGTCGTGTCCTCGCCGCCCGTGGCGCATGAGGAGATGGTGATCGGCGCGCTCCAGGCCGGCGCCCATGTGCTGGTCGAAAAGCCGTTCGCGCTCGATGCGGCCTCGGCGATACGCATGCGCAATGCGGCGCTGGCCGCCGGGCGGCACTTGCTGATCGGCTTCGGCTGGCCCGCCGCGCCGATCTTCGCCAAGGCGCGCGCCCTGGTCGAGGCAGGCGAAATCGGCACGGTCGAACACCTCACCTTCCATCTGGCGGTGAATACCCGGGCGCTGCTCTCCGGCGGCACCGATGGCGGCTGGGGCGGAGAGGAGGCGTCGAATGTCGCAACCTATACCGATCCGCGCATTTCCGCCGGCGGTTCCGTGGCCGTTTCCATGTCGCATCAGCTCGGCCTGCTCGAATGGCTGACCGGCGATGAAATCGTCGCGGTTCAGGCCAGCACGTTCCCGGTCGGAGCCCCGATCGACCTGCATGCCAGCGTCAATGCCGAGCTCAGGGGCGGCGGCTCCGCCGCGATCTCCAGCGCCTCGACCCATCCCTATCTGGCGCGGCCGCAATGGCATCTGGCGCTGTATGGCAATCAGGGACAGCTCTGGCTGGATTCGATCGCCGATCATCTCCGGCTGGTCCGCGCCAATGGCGAGATCGTCACCTTCGAAGCGCCGGCAGCCTCCGGTGTCTATGACGCCGGTGCCCCGACCAAGGCGCTGATCGCCTGTGCCCGGGGGGCGGACGCACCCGCCGGGCTCAACGCTCACCTCGCGACCCGAGTGGTGGCCGTCACCGATGCAATCTACGAAAGCGCCCGCAGCGGCGGCAAACTCCGGATAGACATTCCATGACTACCAGCATCCTGTTCTCGGGCGGCACCATCGTCGATGGTCGCGGCACGCCACCCCGCCGTGGCGACGTGCTGGTCCAAGGCGACAAGATCACGCGCGTAACCGACGGGGCCGAAGCCATTTCGGCCGACCGGGTGATCGATATTTCGGGCCTGACCATCGCGCCCGGCTTCATCGACATGCATACCCATTCCGACCTGCAGATCCTGTGCAATCCCGACCACACCGCCAAGCTCTCCCAGGGGGTGACGACCGAGGTTCTGGGCCAGGACGGCCTGTCCTATGCGCCGGTCAACGATGCGACCCTGGCCGAATTGCGGTCGCAGCTCAAAGGCTGGAACGACGATCCGCCGGGCTTCGACTGGAACTGGCGCAGCGTGGGCGAATATCTCGCGCGCCTGGACGGCCGCACCGCCACCAATTGCGCCTATCTCGTGCCCCATGGCAATCTGCGCATGATGGTGATGGGCAATGCCGACCGGCTGGCGACGCCCGATGAGCTGGAGGAAATGAAGGCGCTGCTGCGCCAGGCGATGGAAGAGGGCGGCGTGGGACTTTCCACCGGCCTCACTTACGTGCCGGCCATGTATTCGGACACGGACGAATTGGTGGCCCTGTGCGAGGTCGTGGCGGAATATGGCGGATTTTACTGTCCGCATCACCGCAATTACGGCGCCGACGCCATGGGCGGTTATCGCGAGTGCTTCGAGATCGCCCGCCGCGCCGGCGTGGCGCTGCATCTGGCCCATTGCCATCTGAGCTTCGACTGCAATCGGGGAAAGCTGCCGGCGCTCATTTCCATGATCGATACGGCCATCGCCGAAGGTGTCGATGTCAGTTTCGACAGCTATCCCTACCTGGCCGGCATGACCACCTTGCTGTCGCAATTGCCGAGCTGGGCGCTGGAAGGCAGCGGCGACGAGCAATTGGCCCGGCTGCGCGATCCGGCGACGCGCGCGCGCATCATCGATGCCCTCGATGTCTCGGGGTCGGACGGCCACCAGGGCCTGACGGTCAATTGGCATGGCGTGCACATTGCAGGCGTACCGGGTGCGCCCGAACTCGAATGGCTGATGGAGGACAATCTGGCGGCCTGCGCCGCCAAGGTCGGCAAGCAGCCCGCCGAACTGGCACTCGACATCCTTTTGGCGACCGATCGCGCCGCGCCCTGCGTGTTCTTCATCGGCATCGAAGCCCATATCCGCGAATTGATGCAGCACCCGGTCCATACGGTGGGCAGCGATGGCATCCTGGTCGGGGATCGCCCGCATCCGCGCAGCTGGGGCACGTTCCCCCGCATGCTCGAAACCTATGTGCGCAACGAGAAAGTGCTGACGCTGTCCGAATGCATCCGGCACATGACCAGCTCGGCCGCCCGGCGCCTGCGGCTGACGGATCGCGGCGCTATCGAGGAGGGCATGCTGGCCGATCTCGTGGTGTTCAACCCCGAAACCGTCTCCGAGAAATCGACCTATGCCGATCCCCGGCAAAGCGCCACGGGTATCGAGCATGTTATGGTCAACGGCATATTCGCGCTGTGGGAGGGCAAGGTCTCCGGCGAGCGCTCCGGGCGGGTTATCCGCCTCGGCAACCTGAATTGAGGTCTTTGCGATGACTGATCAATCCGCTGCAATCCAGGGACGCGACTGGACCGCCCTGCCGGTGGCAACGCCGGGCCTGGTGCTCGACCGTGACGTTTTCGACGCCAATATGGACGAGATGGCGGCCCTCGCCAGCGCCGCCGGAGTGCAATTGGTGCCCCATGCCAAGACCCATCGCATGGCCGCTATCGGCCTGCGCCAGATCGAGCGGGGCGCCCATGGTCTTTGCGTGGCCAAGATCGGCGAGGCCGAGGCTTTTGCCGATGTCGGCGTCAATTATCTGTTCGTCGCCAATCCCGTCATGGGCATCGACAAGCTCGATCGGGCCCTGGCGCTGTCGCAGCGCGCGGAGCTGACCCTTGCCGCCGACGGCGTCGACGCCGCGCGGGCGGCCGGCAGCCATTTCGCCGCCGCCGGCCAGACCATAAAGCTGATGCTGGCGATCGATACCGGGCTGGGCCGCGAAGGGGTGAGCCCGCAAAAGGCGGTGGATGTCGCCGCAGCCATCGCCGCGGTTCCCGGGGTGGAGCTGGTCGGCATCTATACCCATGAAGGCACCACCTATGGCGCCAAGGACCGCGCCGATCTCGAAGCGCGCGCCGTGGCCGCCGGCGAGCTCATGGTCGGCATCGCCCAGGCGATCCGGGCGCGGGGCATAGCTCTGCCCATCGTGTCGCTCGGCGCCTCGGCTTCGGCCCGGGCCGTGGCGCAGGTGCCGGGCGTGACCCAGATCCGCCCCGGCATCTTCGCCTTCAACGATGTGGGCCAGATCGCCCTGGGCAATGCCTCGCTCGACACCACCGCCATAAGGGTCATCGCCACCGTTACCAGCCATCCTGATCCCGGCCGGGCCTGCATCGACGCCGGCTCCAAGGCCCTGTCGACGGACCTGGTGCCGGCCGGAGCGCATCGCGAGGACTATCCCGGCCACGGCCTGCTCGTGAACGCGCCGGGCTGGGTGCTCGACCGCATGTCGGAAGAACATGGCTGGCTGCGCTGGAAGGGCAAAGGCGAGCCGAGCGAATTGCCGGTGGGCAGCCGCATCGAAATCGTCCCCAACCATGTATGCATGCCCTTCGCCCTGCTGCGAAAGGCGGCGGTGCTTTCGGCTGGACAGGTTATAGATACCTGGCAAGGTTTCGGTCCTGGTGCATCGGAGTGAAGATATGAGCAAGATCAGGTTCGCAAAGGACGAAGTTCTGCTGGTGGCCTCGAGGGGCATCGAGCAGCATCATGGCCTCTGGCTCTGGAGCGATCAGGACGGGAGCTGGGCGGGGCGTCAGATCGGCGCCGTGCGCCAGCTGTCCTCGCTGACCGGCCATCCGCACCTGCCTGTGGTCTATGGCACGGCCGGCACCGGGCAGGATGGCAGTCTGCATGCCTGGCGGATCGACGCCGATGGCGCGGTCAAGCTGTCGGAGACATCGAGCGAAGGCGCCGAGCCCTGCGATCTCGAAGTCGATCCTTCCGGCCGCCTGCTGATCGCCACCAATTATACCAGCAGCACCCTGGCGCTGCAGCGGCTGGATGCGGCCGGCGCTTTCGAAGGTCCCGTTTCCCTGCTGCGGCTCTCCGGCAATGGACCGGAAACCGATCGGCAGGACGATGCCCATCCCCATCAGGCGTTCTTCGTCGGCGATATCCTGATCGTCATCGATTTGGGCGCCGATCTGGTGCGCGAATTTGCACTGCGGCTCGACGGCCAGGGCGGCGATATCCTCACCGAAATCCGCACCACCCCCGTCCCCGCCGGTACCGGGCCGCGCCATGGCGTGGCGCTCCCTGACGGGCGCCTGGCGATCAGCGGAGAACTGGGCGAGAACCTGATCGTGGGGCGGCTCGGCGGCGGCGCCGACGATTGGGCCAATGTGCGCAGCACCCGGCTCAGCGGGCCGGCCAAGACGCGCTGGACCCGGAATTATCCCGGCGATATCCGCCGCTCGCCCGATGGCCGGCATGTCTATTTCGCCAACCGCTCGCATGACACGCTCGCCACGTTCGAGGTGAGCGGCGCCGTGCCCGAACTGGTCTCCGAACGCGATACGAAGGTGCGTTGGCCGCAGCACATCCTGGTGCGGGACGGCCATCTGCTGATCGCGGGCTGGGACTCGGCCAGCGTCGTCTCCATGCCGCTCAGCGACGGAATTCCGCAAGAGGCCCAGCCGCTCTTCGATTGCTACGGCGCCGGCTGGCTGCACGCGCACACAATAGGGTAGGGCTGCCCCTCGCGGGGGCCGGTAAACTGGTTTATGGACAGCCCGAGAGCGGTGGCGACGGGCGTTGAGGGGCGATGGACAAGAAGACGAGTGCCAAGAGTAAGGCCGTTACCGAGAAGAAGGCCAGCGCCGCCGCCGTGACCCGCAGCGGCGGGGCCGGAACCTCTTATTCGGTGCCGGCGCTGGACAAGGCGCTGGACGTCCTCGAACTCATGTCGGAATTGTCCCAGCCGGTCACGCCGAGCCAGATCGCCCAGCATCTGGGCCGGTCGCTCCAGGAAGTCTATCGCATCGTTCTCGTGCTGGAGGCGCGCGGTTACATCGTCCGGCCGCCCGGCACCGAGGCCCTTGTCCTGTCCACGCAGCTCTATGGCCTTGCCACCCGTTTCCCGCCTTTCAGGCGAGTCGTCGACGTCGCCCAGCCGATCATCAACAGCCTGGCGATCACCAGCGGCGAAGCCGTGCACCTTGCCGTGCTCGATGGTCTGCGCATGTGCATCATCGCTCAGGTGGACAGTCCGCAGCCCATCGGCGTGCGCCTGCGCGTCGGCGCGCATAGCCCGGCCGTGCTCGGCTCGTCGGGCCGGACCTTGGTGGCCTTCCAGCCTGACGCGGTCCGCGACTGGTATCTCGACCAGGCCGCCACCCATCTCAGCGCCGCCGAAGTCTCCTATGCCCGCGACAGCGTCGGCAGGATCATTGCCAATGGCTGCGAAATCGTCGAGGGACGGCTGCTACCCGGCGTCATCGATATCAGCTTTCCGGTCCTCGACAGCAGCGGCAATGCCCTGGCGGCGGTGACCGTGCCCTATCTGGGCACCTATGGAGCTCCCAAGCCGCTGCCGATCGTGACGGCCATGCTTCATGAAGCGGCGGACAGCATTTCCATGGCCATGGGCGGCAAGCTCGCCCCGCTCGTGTCGCCCATTCCCGAACCGGGGCCGCGGCTCGTGGTCGCCGCCCAATAGGAGCGAAGGCCCCTGACGACCGAGATCACCCTGCACCGGGATATGTTTGCGGCCGAATGCCGGCCGCTGCTGCATCATGGCGGCTTGCAGGTCGAGACCTTTCGCTTTGCCACCGGGGTGGAAGCGCTGGACCTACAAACCGGCACGGCGCGGTTTGTGCTGCTGCCGTTCCAGGGCCAGCAGATATGGGATGCCTGGGCCGGAACCCGGCGGCTGACGATGCAATCGGTATTCCCCGAACCCATCCCGACGCGGGAATTCCGCAAGACCTATGGCGCGTTCTTCGTGCATTGCGGGGCGACGGCGATGGGCGCGCCACAAGCGGGCGAGACCCATCTCCCGCATGGGGAATTGCCCAATATCCCATTCGATCGGGCCAGCCTGATTCTGGGGCAGGCCGGCGGGCGCGAATTTGTGGAATTGACGGGCCTGGCCCATGATCGGGAGGCGTTTTCACACGCCTATGCCTTCCGGCCCCGCCTGCGCTTCGCGGCGGGCCGGGCCGATGTCGAGGCCGAGATAGAGGTTGAAAATATCGGCGGCAGCGCCATGCCGTTCATGTATCTCGGCCATATCAATTTCCGGCCGGTCGCCGGTGGCCGCATCGCCGACGCCCTGCCCCGCGCCGGCAATCCTTGCTGGCACAAGCCGGCGCTACCGCCCGGAACCCCGCCGGCCATTCATGCCTGGCACGACGCGGTGGCCGCGGACTGGGCGCGCCACCGCGACATCGAGGCCGATGACCGTGTCGAGCCCGAATTCGTGCAAACCCTCGCACTCCCCGCCGGAGAGGATGGCTGGGCCCATGCCATGCAGGTGCTGCCGGATGGCGGCGCCGATTATGTCAGCTATTGTCCCCCCGAACTGCCCTTCGGCGTGCGCTGGATGACCCGCGCTCCCGAACGCCAGGCGCTGGGCCTGATCCTGCCGGCGACGGCGGGCCCGGAAGGCCGGGCCGCCGCCAGAAAAGCGGGGCATTTACTGTATCTAGAACCCGGCCAGGTTTACACAGCCCGGATGCGCTTCGGCGCCAAGACGCCGGGGGAAGCGGAGCGCTTGCTCCGGCAGCTTTAGAGTTTTACCGGCTTTGACGGAATCGGCGGCTCCTGCGCCTCCCTCCCCCTTGAGGGGAGGGATTGAGGGTGGGGGTGGCGGAGCGAGGACGAGGCTCCCGACTATGTAGGAACCGCAGCACCCCCTCCCCGACCCTCCCCTCAAGGGGGAGGGGGCTAAACGTCTCACGTCCCGAGGCAACTTGGCTCGAGGTCGTAAACATTTCGCCTCAAGGGGGAGGGAGGGGTCATCACCGCTCCCGTGAAAGCTGGGAGCACTTCAAAAGAGGCCGGCTCGCCACGGCCCTGCCCAAAAACCACCGCTCGCGCTGCCCAAACCACCGCTCGTCACCCTCGCGCTTGACGCGAGGGTTCTTTGTCTGTGGGAGGCTGCCGCAAGAGCCCTCGCGTCAAGCGCGAGGGTGACGATCCGAGAAACAGGCGATGAGCGCGAGAGGGGGCAGGTATCGCCCCTCCCTTAAACCAGCGTCTTGAGCACTGTTTCGGCGACGTCGAGGGTGCGGTCGATATCGGCCTCGCTATGGGCGGCGCTGACGTGATTGCGCTTGATGGCGAGGGGCAGCATGTAAATGCCGTTATCGCACATGCCTTGGCGGAACCCGATGTCCTTGGCGGTGTCGTTGCGCAAGAGGTCTTCGTAATGCTTGATCTCGCCTTCCATGAAATAAGGCGTGAACACCGAGCCGAAGCCGGCGGAAATCATCGGAATGCCAAGGCGTTCGGCGATCTCGGCCAGGCCGGCGCGCATCTTGTCACCGAGGCGGAAAGTGCGCTCGTGGATGGTGCCGTCTTCCAGCGCCGCAATGGTCGCCAGGGCCGCATTGACCCCGACGGGATGGCCATTATAGGTGCCGCCGACAAAAACCTTGCCGCCGGGCTCGGTGCTGAAATGGCGCATGACGTCGCGCTTGCCGGCAATCACCGCGCAGGGATAGCCATTGGCGATGGCCTTGGCCATGGTGGAGACGTCGGGGGTGACCCCGATATGGCTCTGGAAGCCCCCCAGGCCGTGGCGGAAGCCGGTGATGACCTCGTCAAAGACCAGGATGATGCCGTTTTCGTCACAGAGGCGGCGAAGCCCTTCGACGAAGTCCTTCCGGGGCATCACGCAGCCGATATTGTGCGGGATCGCCTCGAGGAAGATCGCGGCGACCTGATCCGGGTTTTCGCGGATCAGGGCTTCGACGCTCTCCAGATCGTTGAGGCGGGCGATCAGCGTATTGTCGATCGCATCCTGCAACTGACCCGCCGAGCCGGGATCCTGCCTGCCGATCCTGTCGGCGGGGCTGGCAATGTTCATGAGCAGGTAATCGTGCCAGCCATGGAACGTGCCCTGAAACTTGATCAGCTTGGTACGGCCGGTCACGCCGCGGGCCAGGCGCACCGCCATATAGGTGGCTTCCGATCCCGTGTTGAAGCAGAGAACCTGCTCGGCGCAGGGCACGTGTTCCACGACTTTTTCCGCCAGGCGGATTTCGGCCTCGCTGATGCCGATACCCATCAGATCGGGGCCCTGCATGGCTTCGGCGGCGGCGCGATTGACCGCCGGATCGTTGTGCCCCAGCACGATGGGACCGAAGGCGGCGTGATAGTCGAGGAAGGTATTGCCGTCGACGTCGCGCATATAGGCGCCTTCCGCCCATTCCCAGCTCGAGGGCCCGGGCAGGCGGCGGGTCGCGGAATTAACGCCGCCGGGAATTACCGTATTGGCGCGTTCATGCAGGCGCCTGGAATTGTCAAACTTCATCTTGGTCTCGGCATTGGTCATTCCAGCCCCAAAAGGGGCAGGGAGTTTCTGTTGATGATGTCTTCGATGCGGTCTTCGGGTATGCGGGGCAGCCCGGTGCCGGCGACGATGTCATTGACCCGGCGCAGCCCGTCGATGGTTTCCCCTATCGTGGTGATCGGAAAATCCGAGGCGAGGAGCACCTTGTCGAGGATGTTCCATTCGGTGGCGCGGACCAGGGCTTCCCATTGCGTGAAGGGACGATAGAAAAGCCCGGAAATGTCGGTGAAGACATTGGGGTGCTTGCGCACCACGACAATGGTATCCGCCGTCCACGGATGGCCCATATGGGCCATGATGATCTTGAGGTTCGGGTAGCGCTGGGCGATTTCATCGACCACCAGCGGATGCGCGTAGCGGATCGGGGCCATGCGGACCGGCGAAGTGCCGATATGGAACAGGATCGGCAGCCCATGGCGCTCCGCCTCGGCATAGATGGCCAGGGCCCGCGCTTCGAGCGGATCGAAAATCTGGTAATTCGCCCCCAGCTTGATGCCACGGAGACCGAAATCGGTCCGGCAGCGCTCGAGCTCCTCCAGCGCGTAGATATCGTTCGGATGCAAGGACATGAAGCCGATGAGCTTCTCGGGAAAGGCCCGGACGAACTGGGCGGTGGCCAGGTTCACATCGTCCCAGTCGCCCGGCTTGTCGGCACCATTGACGCTCCCCGTCCGCTCGCCCGGATGCCACTTGATGGGAAAGACGATCGACCGGTCCGCCGGCGCCGCCGCTTCCATGAATTCGGACCAGGTATAGACCGACTCGACCGCACGATCCGGCCGCCAGGCGGGATTGTTCTGCCGCAGGCCTTCGGGGACCTCGTCGCGGAATTGGGGCAGGTGGGAATGTACGTCAACGATCATGGTCGAGCTCGCGTCCGGGCACTGCCATATCCGAGGCAAATTTTGCACATCGAATTTGGATTTTACATACGCAATTTGGCTCGGCTGTTGCCGCCGTGTCAACCGCTTTGAGCGCCCGGCACAAAGTTCCCGAAAGTCCCACCATGCGGGCCCCTCAGCGCCATAATATCGCCCCCTGCCCGGCAGGCTCAGTCTGGTTTCGGGGTGAGGAATGGCCCGCTGGATCATTTCGTGGCTTCAGCCCGGGCAATGTAAGCGGTGGCCGGCCGGCAGCACGTGTTCGGCATTTGGGATTTCCCTGACCATCGACATTTCGGCCTAGGATGAGCGGTGCATCACCTGTCCGACCATGCTCGACCAACTGGAAACGAGAGCCATCAATGTCCGATTTCGATCTCGTGCTCTCCGGCAGGGTGGTATTGCCCCACCGGCTCGTCGAAGACGGCTATGTGGCGGTGCGCGACGGCAAGGTGGCACGCGTCGGTGAAGGCGCCGCACCCTCGGCTCGCGAGCGCCATTGTCTTGGCAACGCCCTGATCCTGCCCGGCGCCATCGATGCCCAGGTCCATTCCCTGAGCCAGAAGGATCAGGAAGATTTCATCTGGTCCACCCGCTCCGCTGCCGCCGGCGGTGTCACCACCATTGTCGACATGCCCTATGACGAGGGCAATCTGGTCTGCTCCGCCGCCGCAATCCGCAAGAAGGTCGAGCATGCACGCCCGCAGGCGCGGGTGGATTTCGCCCTCTATGGAACCATCGATCCGGCGGAAGGGCCCGCCCGCATCGCCGAACAGGCCGAAGCCGGCGTGGCCGCCTTCAAGTTCTCCACCTTCGGCACCGATCCGGTGCGCTTTCCGCGCATCTCTCCGGGCCTGCTGCAAGAATGCTTTGCCGCCATAGCGAAAACCGGCCTGACCGCCGGGGTTCATAACGAAGACGACGACATGGTGCGCGACGCCATGTCCAGAGTGAAAGCGGCGGGAATTACCGATTATCGGGCGCATGCGCTGAGCCGGCCGCCCTTGAGCGAGCTTCTGGCGTCGCTGCAGATATACGAGATCGGCGCGCAGACCGATTGCCCGGCCCATGTGGTCCATTGCTCGCTGTCGCGCGGCTACGACATCGCCCGCAGCTACCGCGATCAGGGGTTCCAGGCCAGTATCGAGGCCTGTATCCATTATCTGACGCTGGACGAAGAAAACGACGTCAGGCGGCTGGGCGGCAAGGCCAAGATCAACCCGCCGATACGCCCGCGCGCCGAGGTCGAGAAATTATGGGAACAGGTGCGGCGGGGCAATGTCACGCTGGTGTCCACCGATCATGTGAGCTGGTCGCAAAGCCGCAAGGACAATCCGGAAATGCTGGCCAATGCCTCGGGCGTGCCGGGGCTGGAGGTCATGGTCCCGCTTTTTGTCAAGGGCGCCCTGGCCCGCGACATCCCCCTCACCTGGGCCGCAAAACTCATGGCCGAGAACCCGGCGAGGCACTTCCGCATCGATCATGCGAAGGGCGCGCTGACCGTCGGGCGCGATGCGGACATCACTGTGCTCTTCCCCAGGCCCAGGATTTACGACGCCGCCGAAAGCGGTCACAACGTCGTCGGCTGGTCCCCCTATAACGGCATCGAACTGCCCTGGACCGTCGGCCTCACCTATCTGCGCGGCCGGCAGGTCTTCGACGGCACCGAAGTAGGCGCTCCCGGCGGCGGGCGGTTCGTGCGCCCCGAGGGACGCCGCTGATGCCGCGGACCTGCTGACATGACCAGGAATTCCCCCATCCGCCCCGACCGGATCGGCGACGATATCGCGGCGCTGGCAGCCATCACCGAGACCGGCCGGCCCTGGACCAGACGCGCCTTCACCCCGATATTCCTGGAGGGACGGGCCTGGCTCGACCAGGCCATGCAGGCGGCCGGCGCAATCACCGCCGTCGACGCCGCCGGCAATCTGGTCGGAACCATTCCCGGCCGTCGCCCGGAACTGGGCACGATCATGCTGGGCAGCCATTCCGATACCGTACCCGAAGGCGGCCGCTATGACGGTATTGCCGGCGTGGTCGCGGCGATGGAAGTGGCGCGCGCCCTGTCCGATCAGGGCATCGAACTCGACCATACATTGCAGGTGGTCGATTTTCTCGCCGAGGAAGTCTCCATTTTCGGCGTGTCCTGCATCGGCAGCCGTGGCATGAGCGGCACCAGGCCCCTTGAATGGCTGGAGCGTCAAAGCCAGGGCCTCTCACTCAAGCATGCTATCGCCCAGATGGGCGGCGACACCGCCCAAGAGGCGCGGCGGAACGATATCAAGGCCTTCCTCGAACTTCATATCGAACAGGGTCCGGTGCTCGAAGCCGAGAAACTGGACATCGGTCTGGTGACCGCCATAGCCGGCATTACCCGGATCGAGATTGTCGTCGAAGGCAGAGCCGATCACGCCGGCACGACGCCGATGCATTTGCGGAAAGACGCGCTGACCATTGCGGCTCGCATCGCCCTCAAAGTGGAAGCGCTCGCCAATGCCCTGGCCGGCGGCGCGGCGCATTTTGCCGCGACAATCGGCGAGTTCGACATGGTGCCCAATGCGGCAAACGTGGTGCCGTCCCGGGTGCGCATGCTGGTCGATGCCCGCGCCGAACGGCGCGAGGACATGGAGCGCTTCCTCAGCGAATTGCGCCTGGGCGTCGCGCTGATTTCCGGGGATACCGGCGTTCTGGTCGAGCCTTTGACCATCGTGTCCGACAACTGGCCCACTCCTGGCGATGCCCGATTGCTGGAGGTGCTCGAAACCGCCTGTGAACGCCTCGGCGCGACGCATCGGCGCATGGCGTCGGGCGCCGGCCACGACACGGCCTGGATGGCCCGCATCACCAAAGCCGCGATGATCTTCGTGCCGTGCCGTGGCGGCCGCAGCCACGCACCGGACGAAGCCACGACCGCCGAAGAAATCGCACTGGGCGCAGCGGTCCTCCTGGACGCCGTCCTGGTGCTCGACCAGGCCTTGCAAGAGGAAGAAAAATGGGACGCATCCTGATAGAACGAGACGTCGAGGCGGCCGTCAAGGGCGGTTCCGTCTATGCCGCCGGCGGCGGCGGCTGGGCCGATCACGGGCGCCAGCTCGGCTATGCCGCTGTCAGTGTCGGCAAGCCGGAACTGGTCAGCGTGGAAGAACTCGGGGATGACGAGTGGATCGCCACCGCCGCCGCTATCGGCGCCCCGGCCTCCACCACGCCCTGGGAAATGCGTGGCGTCGACTATATCAAGGCCGTGCAATTGCTGCAGGATGCCCTGGGCGGGAAGCTCAGCGGCCTCATGGTGGGCCAGAACGGCAAGTCTTCGACGCTCAATGGCTGGCTGCCATCCGCAGTGCTCGGCACAAAGGTCGTCGACGCCGTCGGCGATATCCGCGCCCATCCCACCGGCGACATGGGATCGATCGGCATGGCCGGTTCACCCGAGCCGATGATCCAGACGGCCGTGGGCGGCAATCGCGCCGAAAACAGCTATATCGAGCTCGTGACTCGTGGCGCCACCGCCAAAGTCTCGCCCATCCTGCGCACGGCTGCCGACCAATCGGGGGGCTTTATCGCATCCTGCCGCAATCCGCTGCGCGCCTCCTATGTCAGGCGGCATGCAGCTTTGGGGGGCATCTCGCTGGCGCTGGAATTGGGGGAAGCGATCATCGCCGCCGAAGGCAAGGGCGGCACCGCTATCATCGAGACCATCGCCAAGACCACCAAGGGCACGATTTTATGCGCCGACCGGATCGTCAGGAAGGACGTCGTCTATACCAAGGAGGCCTTCGACATCGGCACTATCACCCTGGCCTCGGGCGAAGTCCTGCATGTCATGAACGAATATATGGCCGTCGACAGTCGTGACGGCCGGCGCATCGCCACCTTCCCCGACGTCATAACCACCTTGTCGGAAGATGCGGAGCCGCTCAGCGTTGGACAATTGCACGAAGGCATGCAGATCTTCGTGCTGCAGGTGGCCAAGTCGGTCATTCCGCTCAGCGCCTCGGTGCTGGACCCCACGGTCTATCCCTATGTCGAGGCGCAGATGGGCATCGAGATCGCCAAATATGCCCTGGACGGGCGCTAGCGCCCCGAAACAGTTTCGGGGCTGAGCCCCCGGCTGACCAAATTGTTCTGCGCCGGGAGGTGACCTCATCTCTGCGCATCATGAAAACGAGGTCCATCGAGATCCATCATGCCGATTCCAAACCCGCGTCATCCGAATTTCCCCATTCCCGGCGGACCGGAACTCCGGGCCAAGGGATGGCGCCAGGAAGCCTTGCTGCGGCTCCTCGAAAACGTGCTGAGCGTTGGCGAGAACCCGGACGAACTGGTCGTCTATGCCGCCTTGGGCAAAGCCGCCCGCAATTGGGCCGCCCATAAGGCGATCGTAGAATCCCTGCTCGCCATGGACGAGGACCAGACCCTCATCATCCAGTCCGGCAAACCGATCGGCCTTATGAAAACCCACGCCAGGGCGCCATTGGTGATCATGGCCAATTGCAACCTCGTCGGCCAATGGGCCAATTCGGAGGTGTTTTATGAACTGGAGCGCAAGGGGCTGATCTGCTGGGGCGGCCTGACGGCGGGCGCTTGGCAATATATCGGCTCCCAGGGCGTCATCCAGGGCACCTACGAAATCTTCATGCGGATCGCCGAAAGCCGTTTCGGCGGCTCGCTGGCCGGCCGCTTCATCCTGACCGCCGGCCTTGGCGGCATGGGCGGCGCCCAGCCCCTGGCCGGGCGCATGGCCGGCGCCGCCATTCTCTGTGTCGATGTGGATGCCGAGCAATGCCGGAAGCGGCAGCAAATCGGTTATCTCGAAGAGATAGCGCCGGACCTGGACACCGCCCTGTCCATGATCGACAAGGCCGTCAAAGAGCGGCGGGCCACCTCTATCGGCCTGGTCGGCAACGCCGCTGAAATTTATCCGGAAATCGCGCGCCGCGCCATCGTGCCGGACATCGTCACCGACCAGACCTCCGCTCACGACCTGGTCTATGGCTATGTGCCCAAGGGCATGTCGTCGGGAGAGGTGCAGCGCTTGCGGGCCAACGGACAGGCCCAGTTGATGGCCGCAAGCCGCGCATCCATCGTGGATCACGTGCAGGCTATGCTGGACTTCCAGAGTGCCGGCGCCGAAGTCTTCGACAATGGCAATCTCATCCGCACCCATGCCCGGGATGGCGGCCTGGAAAATGCCTTCGACATCAAGATATTCACCGAAGCATATCTGCGGCCGCTATTCGCGCGGGCCATCGGCCCGTTCCGCTGGGTGGCCTTGTCGGGCGATCCTGACGATATCCGCAAGATCGACGATGAATTGCTCGAAATGTTCGCGGAGAACCGGATCGTGACCAACTGGATCGGCCTGGCCCGCCAGCACGTCCCCTTCGAGGGCCTGCCGGCGCGCATCGCCTGGCTCGGTCATGGCGAGCGCACCGCGCTGGCCCGCGCCGTCAATGCCATGGTCGCCGATGGCAGGCTTGCCGGGCCGGTAGCCTTCAGCCGCGACCACCTCGATGCAGGCGCCATGGCCCATCCCAATATCATGACCGAGCGCATGAAGGACGGCTCCGACGCCATCGCCGATTGGCCGCTGCTGAATGCCATGCTGCTTTGCTCCTCCATGGCCGATCTGGTGGTCGTTCATTCGGGCGGCGGCGGCTATGCCGGATATATGACCTCAGCCGGCGTGACGGTCGTGGCCGATGGCACGGCGCAGGCTGAAGAGCGGCTCGAACATGCGCTGACCAACGACACCGCCCTGGGTGTGATGCGATATGCCGACGCGGGATATGAGGAAAGCCACGAGGAAATTGCCGCCAAGGGAATCCACCATATCGTCCTGGCGGCGACCTGACCGACGATCTATCGCCGCCAAACGCCGGCGGGATAATTTTACTCAATGCGGCGGTCTGCAAAGGCATCGGAAACCGGTGCCGGCGGCGGGATGAAACATTGTGTCAAAACGCCCGCATTGCGCGCCAGCCGATATATCCTGTGCGGAACTTGGGATATGGGAAGCTATTTTGCGACGGAATAGCATGGTTTTCGAGAGCCCGGCTGCTCAAGGTCTAGGCCAGAGAGCCGAAAGTAAGAACGGCAATGTCCGCTAACACAAAACGAGGGAGGCAATGATGAGAGATTTTCTCGACAGATTAGTCACGGCCTTTGCCTCCGTCCTCGCAGCAATGTTGCTCATTTTTGTGTTGATGAGTGTTGTTCCGGGCGATCCGGCCTCGACATTGCTTGGTCCTCAGGCATCTCCTGAGTTCGTTCGACAATATATCCAGCAGATGGGCCTCGATCAGCCCGTTCATATCCGTCTCGGCCGCTTCTTCGGAAATCTTCTCACCGGCAATCTGGGAACCGATGTCGTGTCCGGCAGGCCGGTCTGGGATATTATCGCCGAAGCGATGCCAAATACGGTGATGCTGGCGCTGTTTTCCATGACCGCGGCCTGCATTATCGGCATTCCCCTGGGCGTTTTTGGCGTGATGACCAAATCCCGCGCCATCGATGCCGTCCTCACCTCCCTGTCGATCGTTTTCGTTTCCATGCCCAGCTTCATCGTCGGCATCGCCCTGCTGGTCATCTTCTCCAGCTGGCTGAACTGGCTGCCCGTTCTCGGGGCGCCCGCAAATGCCAGTCTGGTGGACAAGTTCAGGGCCATGATCCTGCCGACGACCGCCCTGGCCATAGGCTGGGTCGGTATTATCGGGCGGCTGGTGCGCAGCTCCATGCTGGAGGCCCTGTCGCAGAATTATATCCGGACGGCCCGCGCCTATGGCCTGAACAAGACGCTGGTATTTTACAAATATGCGCTTCGGAACGCGATCATCCCGACAATCACCGTTGTCGGCATGGGCTTTGCCCGCCTGATCGGCGGCGCGGTTCTGGTTGAAGTGCTGTTCGCCCGCCAGGGCCTCGGCACGGTTATCTACGACGCCTTGATATCGCGGAATTTTTCGGTGCTTCAAGGCAGCATTTTCGTCGTCGTGGTCCTGTTCGTCTTCATCAATTTCGTCACCGAATATGTGTTCCGGATCGCCGATCCCCGATTCAGCAAGGATACGGCCTGATGAAGCGCCTGATCAAATTTGGCGGCAGCATCGGGCCTGCGGGCACTTTCGGCTTCGCCATCGTGGCGATCCTGCTGCTGACGGCAGTGATATCGCCAATATTCACGCCTTATGATCCGAACGCGATCGACGTTCTCAACCGCATGGCTCCCCCGAACTGGGACCATTGGTTCGGCACCGATCACCTCGGGCGCGACCTGCTCAGCCGCCACATGGTCGGCACATCCGTGGCGATGGCGGTGGCGCTGGGCGCGGCCTTCATCGCCTTGGTCGGAGGAACAATTCTCGGACTTATGGCCGCCTATATGTCCGGCTATGTCGAGCGGGTGATCTTGATCGTCTTCGACGCCATTGCCTCCTATCCCAGCGTCATCCTCGCCCTTGCCGCGGTCGCCGTTCTGGGGTCCTCGATGGTCACGATCTCGATCGTGATCGGCTTCGCGCTCATCCCCCATTTCGGGCGCGTCGCGCGCGCTCAGACATTGGCCATCAGACGGGCGCCCTTTGTGGAGGCGGAAATCGTGCTCGGCGCCTCCGAGGCGCGGATTCTGCTGCATCACATCCTGCCCAATATTGCCGGACCGCTGATCGTACTCGCCTCGCTCGACATTCCGATCATCATCGCCATCGAGGCCGGCATGTCCTTTCTGGGTCTGGGCATCCGGCCGCCCAGCGCGAGTTGGGGCGTCTTGTTGCAGGACGGCTACCAGAACCTGTCGGAATCCATGTCTCCGGTCCTGATCTCCTGCGGCGTTCTCGCCGCCGCGACACTGGCATTCACCCTGATGGGCGAGGCCTTGCGTGAATTGGGCGATCCGCGCTCGGTGAAAGGTGGCGCCTGATATGCATGATCCGACCTTGTCCATAAGGAATGTCCGCCTCAGCGTCCGGGAGAGCCGGGACCATGAAATACTCTGCGGCGTGGATCTGGACCTTCCCAAGGGCAAGATCCTGGGCCTGGTCGGGGAATCCGGGTCCGGCAAATCCAGCCTGGCCAATTGCATCACCGGCCTGGTTCCGGACTCGCTGGCGCTCGAGGGCAGCATCAAGATCGACGGCGTCGAATTGCTGCCGATAGACGAAGCCCATATGCGCTCGATCCTCGGCGACCAGATCGCCATGATTTTTCAGGACCCGCTGACCAGCCTCAATCCGGTTCTGACCATTGGCGTACAGCTGCGCGACGTGGCCCGGCGGCGCTATCCCGACCTGGCGGAAAAGGCGATTACCAGCATAATCGTCGAGGCCTTGGCCAAAGTCGGCCTGCCCGATCCAGTCCAGAAGTTAAAGGCCTATCCCGGCCAGTTTTCGGGGGGCATGCGCCAGCGCGTCGTCATCGCGATGGCCTTGCTCGTCAAGCCCAGCCTGCTGATCGCCGACGAGCCGACCACGGCGCTGGACGCCACTATCGAAGCCCAGGTCGTCAGGCTGCTGGCGGATTTGCGCTCCGAATTCACTGGATCGATCATCTTCATCTCCCATCACCTGGGGGTTGTGTCCCAGCTGTGTGACGATGTCTGCGTCATGTATGCCGGCAGCATCGTGGAATACGGCGCCAAGCGCGACGTGCTGTTCGCGTCCGCCCATCCCTATACCCAGGCGCTCATCGCCTGCGAGGTTGACGAGGCGCCTGAAGGCACGCCGCTGAAATTCATTCCGGGCGCCGCGCCGCGCATCGACGACGCCAAGCACGGTTGCCGCTTCGCGCCGCGATGCGGTTTCTGCATCGATGCTTGCCGCACCGCCCTGCCGCCATTGGTGGAAGTCGGCCCGGGCCATTTCACGCGCTGCATTCGCGCCGAGGAGCTTCGCGATGGCCGATGATGTCGTGAGCATCGAAGGCGCATCCGTGCTGTTCAACCGGCGGGTCCACGCGCTCGACGACGTTTCCTTGCGGCTCAGGCAGGGCGACAATGTGGGCGTCGTCGGCGAGTCTGGATCGGGCAAAACCACGCTCAGCCGGCTGGTCGTCGGCTTGACCAGGCCAACCGCTGGCCGGGTGCGGGTCCTGGGCCAGGACCTGGCTTCGAGCCGGATTCCCCGCGACTTCCGCAAGCGCGCGCAGTTCTTGATGCAGGATGCAGTCGCCGCGCTGTCGCCGCGCATGACCGTCAGGGCGCTTTTGACCGAATCCGCCAAGATATTCAGCATGGATCGGGCGGCGTTCGACACCAGGTTGGGACTGCTGCTCGAGCGGCTGAAGCTCACCCCCACACTTCTGGATCGATATCCACACCAGCTCTCGGGCGGGCAGGCAAGGCGCGTCGGCGTGGCCCGGGCCTTGCTGCTGGAACCCGAATTGCTGGTTGCGGACGAGCCGACCGCCGGTCTCGACGTCTCGGTGCAGGGCGAAATGCTCAATCTGCTCCAGGAATTGCGCGCCTCGCTGGACCTGACCTTCATGATGGTCAGTCACAACCTGCACGTGGTCCGGCGCGTGACCAACCGCACCGTCATCATGTATCTGGGTCAGGTGGTGGAGGACGCGCCCACGCGCCGGCTGTTCTCGCGGCCCGCCCATCCCTATACCGCGGCGCTGTTCTCCGCCAATCCGATGCTGAGCCCGGACGCGACGGCGCCGCCGATCCTCTTGCGCGGCGAAATACCGAGCAATGTCAACCTACCGAAAGGGTGCCGCTTCGCGTCGCGCTGCCCGGTCGCCCAGCCCGTCTGTTCCGAGCGCCCGCCTCAATTGGAGCCGCTCGATCCGGAGCATTCGGTCCGGTGCCATTTCCCTTTTTCGCTGACCACCCCCCGATAGGTTCGGGAAAGGCCAGCGGACAGCCAGAGCAAGGACAGGAGAAACCAATGAATCCGAAGCTTTCACGCAGGCAGTTTGTCGGAGGGGCGGCCGCCTTTTCGGCGCTCGCTCCCCTGGGCATCGTGCCGACCTTTTCTCAGGAGCATCAGTCCTACATCGCGCGGGTCGACCGCGACGTGGAAAATCTCGATCCGGCATTCCGGACCAGCCTGACCGATTCCAATGTCATCAGGGCGGTCTATCAGCGCCTCATCGACTACAATGTCGGCGCCTATGGCTGGCAATTGGACGCCGCCGAGGCCATCGAGCAAAAGTCGGATCTCGAAATCACCTTCACCCTCAAGCAGGGCATCATGTTCACCGGCGGCTATGGTGAAATGACCGCCGACGACGTGAAGTTCTCGCTGGAGCGCTTCGCCTTTCCGGACGCCGAGGGGCGGGTCTCGAGCTATCGGCAGGACTGGGCCGATCTCGACGAGGTGGTGGTGCACGACAAATATTCGGGCAGCATCATGTTCAAGCAGCCGGCGCCCAATATCTGGCAATCGGCATTGCCGCATGCCTCCGGTGCCATCGTGCCGCGCAAGGCAGTGGAGGAATTCGGCGCCCAGTTCGGACGCAATCCGGTCGGCTCGGGCCGCTATGAAGTCGTTTCCTTCAGCGGCCAGGATGGCGTCGTGCTCAAGCGCAATCCGCTTTTCCTGGACAGCCCGGGGGAATTTGAATCCTTTACCGTCAGGTTCATATCGAACGTCAAGACCGCCCAGCTCGCGGTCGAGGCCGGTGAAATCGACTTCACCCAGGTCCCGCTGACCACCGTTCCGGAACTCGAGCGCTCGGGCCGTGTCGCGGTCAGCACCATTCCGACACAGAAATTCATCTGGCTCGGTCTCAATGTGGAAGCGCCCAAGCTCGCCGACCTCAAGGTC
Source organism: Devosia sp. YIM 151766 (assembly GCF_030285925.1). Lineage (NCBI taxonomy): Bacteria > Pseudomonadati > Pseudomonadota > Alphaproteobacteria > Hyphomicrobiales > Devosiaceae > Devosia > Devosia sp. YIM 151766. The sequence continues at coordinate 2,856,927 of NZ_CP127251.1, forward strand.
CGACAAGCCATCCGCGCGGCGGTGGATGTCGACGAGGTGCTGCAGGGGGCCTATCAGGGCCAGGCGCCGCGCCTCAACACCTTGCTTCCCGCCGGCCTCGCCGGCCATTGGGACGAAGCGCCCGTCTATAACCAGGATGCCCAGCAAGCCCAGGACCTGCTCGCCGAAGCCGGCGTGTCGGATCGCCTGTCGCTCAAGCTGACCATTCTGAACGAGCCGGTCTTCCAGACCATGGCCCTCATCGTCCAGGCGCAGCTTGCGAACGTCGGTATCGACGTTGAGATCGACCAGCGGGAGGGCGGCAGCTTCTGGTCGGCTGGCAAGGAAGAATCCGGCGAGAACATGGAGCTCTACATCACCAGCTTCAACACCTCCGTCGCGCCAGTGGCCAATACCCGCTGGTTCCTGCCCAACCAGGTCGGCGACTGGAACTGGAGCCGTTGGAACAGCCCCGAATTCGAGGAGCTCTACAACAGCATCAGCCAGGATTTCGATCTCGACTCCCGCTCGGCGAAACTGGTCGAGATGCAGCAGCTGATGGACGAATCGGCGGCCTTTATCTGGCTGACCAGCGACGTCGTCGCCTATGCGCACCAGACTTGGCTCAAGCCGATGATTCTGCCAAACGGCGTGGATTGCCAATACGCCTATTTCACCCAGGCCTAACCGGCATTGCCGCTCAAATGCGCGGGGCTCTTCATGGCTGAAGAGCTCCGCGAAACAATCGGATCGTCATGTTGAACCCTGATAGACACATCGTGCTGGGCACGGGGGCGCTGAGCCCCGGCGATGTCGCCATGGCGGCGACCGCCTCCTGCAAGATATTGGCCAGCCAGGAGGGCATGGACAGGGCGGATCGCTCGCGGCGGGCGCTGGCATGGGCGGTGCGCGCCGATGTGCCGATCTATGGCGTGAACCGCGGCGTGGGCATGGCCCGCCAGATCAGGGTAAACGATTATCGCGAATTCACCGCCCTCGACGACGGGGAGCGGAGCCTGCAATTCAATCGCAATCTGCTGCTGTCCCATTGCCGGGCGATCGGCGAGCCCGTTGCCCGCATGGATGTCCGCGCGGCCATGATCGTCAGGCTCAATACGCTGCTGGCCGGCGGCTCGGGCATCGGCGCCGAAGCGCTCGACCTGCTGCTGGAAATGGTGAATAGAGGGCTGTCGCCGATCGTGCCCGGCACCGGGTCGGTGGGCGTGGGCGATCTGTCCAGTCTCTCCTATGTCGGCGCGGCGATGATGGGTGTGGGACAGATCGAGACCGAGGACGGCACGATCCTTCCCGCCGCCGAGGCCTTGAGCAGGGCGGGCCTGCCCCTTCTGCATCCTATCGGCCGCGACGCGATGGCGATCATGTCGTCCAATGCGCTTTCGGCCGGCCAGGCCTGCCTGCTGGTTGCAGCGGCGAAAAAGGTGCTGGCGGCAGCCAACCTCACCTATGCGCTCAGCCTTGAGGCCTTGAATGGCAATGTCGCCCCATTGCTCGACGTGGCGGCTGCCGACCGGCCGTTCAGGCATTATGCCGGGATTCTGGCGCAGTTCCGCGACATGCTCGAGGGCAGCTATTTGTGGCGGCCATCCGAGGAGCGCTATCTGCAGGACCCTCTGAGTTTCCGCACGGCGCCCCTGATGCATGCCGTCTGCACCGAGAGCATCGACCGGCTGGAACAGACCCTGTCGGTGCAAATCAACAGCATCGAAGACAATCCCAGCATTATGGCCTGCTCCCCGGAGGACGTCTCGGAGCAGTTGCGGCCTTATTTCGGCAGCGGCGACGAACAGCTCGCGGGCGGCGCGATCCCCACCGCCTATTTCGACCCCCTGCCCTGGGTGCTCGATGCGCAGTCCATGCTCGTCGCCTTCGCGCATCTGTCCAATGCCTCCATGCAGCGCGCCAATCGGCTGATCAACCCGCATTTCACCAAGATCGACATGCTGGCGCGGCAGCCGACGGCGAGCGCCTTCGGCTTCTCCAAGATCGCCAATGTCCTGCAGGCGCAGATTGCGGCCGCTCTCCAGCCGCTCTCCACCCAGGTTCAACCCTCGGCGGGCGATATCGAGGATGTCGGCAATCACGCGCCCACCGGTATACGCCGTGCCATCGAGGCCATGGACAATATCCTGCGCATGCTGGCGGTCGAGCTGGTCGTCGCCGACAGCCTGATCAGGGCCAGGCGGGACGACCAGCCGGAACTGCCTCTGGGACGCGGATCGGAAAAGCTCCACCAGGCGCTCCGGGACCTGCTGTCGGCAGCGCCCGATTTGCGGCCTGGCACCGCCATCGACCGCATCTATGACGCCCTCAAAGCCGGAAAGCTGGACAATGCATAACCCTAGCCAGACGGGCGCCGATCCCGCAGTGCCTCTGCTGTTTACCCCGCTGAACATGCGTTCGGTTCGCCTCAAGAACCGTATCGTCGTCGCCCCGATGTGCCAATACCGCTCGATAGATGGCGGACCCACGGACTGGCACCTCGTCCATCTGGGAAAGTTCGCGGTCGGCGGGGCCGGCGTGGTGTTCACCGAAGAAACGGCGATAGAGGAGCGGGGCCGGAAAACCCATGCCTGCGCCGGCCTCTACAATGACGAGCACGTGACGGCCTATCGCCGAATCACCGACTTCATCAAAGCTCAGGGCGCGGTTCCGGCTATCCAATTGGGCCATGCCGGCCGCCAGGCATCGTGTCACGGCGCGGAATTGGGATGGAAACCCCTGACCGAGGAGGACGCCAAGGCGGGCCTGCCTCCCTGGCAGGGCGTGGCTCCGAGCCCTATCGCCTGGTCCTCCGATGCTGCCGTTCCCCATGAGCTCTCGCGCGCCGAGATCGGAGAGATGCTGGCCACCTGGAAGCAGGCCACGCTCAGGGCCGTCGATTCCGGCTTCGACATTTGTGAAATCCACGGTGGCCACGGCTATCTGCTGCACCAGTTTCTCTCCCCGCTCGCCAATAAGAGAACCGACGCCTATGGCGGCGACCGCGCCGGGCGCATGCGGTTCGTTCTGGAGGTCGCCGAAGCCGTCCGCTCTGTCTGGCCGGCGGACAAGCCGTTGTTCTTCCGCATGTCGGTAGTCGATGGCCGGGGCGGCCAATGGTTTATCGAGGACAGTATCGCCCTCGCCGCCGCGCTACGCGATCTCGGCGTCGACCTCATCGATTGCTCGTCCGGCGGCATGAATGGCGATGGCCCCTTCCCGCCGGTGCCCCGCGTCCCCGAATTCCAGGTCGCCTATGCGAAGACCCTGCGGGAGCAGGCCGGCATGCCGACCCTTGCCGTGGGGCTGATCACCAGCCCCCAGCGGGCCGAGGTCATTCTACAGGCCGGCGAAGCCGATCTGATCGCCATTGCCCGGGGCGCCATATGGGATCCGAACTGGCCGGCCCATGCCGCGGCCGAATTGGGCAAGCACGATCCCTATGCGGTCCTGCCCGGCGACATGGCGTTCAGATTGCGGGACCGGGACCGTCATCGTGACAGCTATCCGAGCGGATCAAAGGTCGACATCCCGCTCGCGCCCGACCGCAGCGTGCCCTATTCCTGGTCGGAACGGGGCGAATACTGGCCGGCGGCCAGGGAATAACGGTTATCGCGCATGGACCTGCTCACGCTCATCATGGTGCACGCCTTTTTCGAGACAGGGTCCATTCGCCATGCCGGCCGGCTCATCGACAAATCGCCATCGACGGTCAGTGCCGCCCTGGTGCGGTTCGAGAATGCCGTCGGCATACCCATGGTGCGGCGTGAGGGCCGCGCCCTTTCTCTTACCCTGGAAGCGGAGCGCCGGGCGCCGGCGCTGGCGCTGATCGATGCCGAGGCGCGCCGATTATGCAGCCTGGCCACGCCGGGCGGAGCGGTCCTGCCTATCGGCGTCGAAGCCCTGCGCCGGATCATCGTCGTGGCCCATCGCGGCAGCATCCGCAAGGCGGCCAAGGTCATTGCCATCGGCCAGCCCCAATTGACGCGGCAAATCGGCGATGTCGAGCGCAATCTGGGGCTGGAAATCTTCAAGCGAAGCCGGCACGGCGTGGTCAGCACCGAGAATGGCGCCATCGTCCTGGCCATAGCCGGCCGCATTCTCGACGCTTGGGACAAGCTTTCATTTGCGGCGGCGGAGCATTTTCGGCGGGCGGTATCCACCTGGAGTCTCGGCACGATCATGCCGCTTGGCCATGAGAGTTTCGTGGCCGAAATGCTTGCGCGGCTGTCGGCGCGATGGGCGGACGAACGGCCGCGCCAGCCCTTGTCCATCATCGGCCTGACCGCCGATGAACTGATGCTCGGCCTCAAGTCGCGCCGCTTCGACGCCGTCCTGCTCGATCACCTCAATATTCCGCTGGAATATGAGAAGGAGGTTCTCTCCGAATCCAAGCTTTGCGTGGTCGGCAGCAATCTTGAACAGCCTCTGGCCGATTTCGGCGCCTTGTTCCGCAGCCGCAAAATAGCCCTGCTCAGCAAAAAGAGCGGCCTGAGGCAGGTATGCGACCGGTTCATGGCCGATGTCGTGGGCCAGGACGACTTCTATAATCTCGACATCCTCGAATCCGATTCCATACCGGTGATCGTCCGCCTGGTTTCCGACTATGGCTATGTCACCGTGCTGCAAAGGTCGGTCGTCGGTCATCTGCCCTATGATTTCTGGCAAATGCCGATACCGGACGAATATACCCAGGCCCTGCTCCTGGCCTGGCGCAAGAACGCATTGCCCGAGCAGGTCCGCACCTCGCTGATCAAACACCTGCGGGGCCTGTGATCCCTGGCCTGCCCCGCCCATCCCAACTCGCCCCGGAAGTAGAACCATGACCGAAAAGACCGCCGCCATCATACGTGCCGCCAAAGGTCGCCTGACGGAGCCGATGGTCGGCGGACTGGACCGCTACGATTCCCGGACCGTCGAGACCAAGCTGGCAGCCGTCCACGCCTTCGACAAAGCCCATCTCGTCATGCTGGTGGAAACCGGGTTGCTGGGGCGGCGCGATGGCGCGCTCATGCTTGGGGCGCTCCGCGATATGGAGACGGAGGAAGGCGCCGTCGCGGCGAGGCTGCGCATTGGCGGCGCGCTGCATTCGGGCGAATATTACCTGACCGAGCGGCTCGGCGCCAAGCTTGGCGGCTTTATCCATCTGGGCAGAAGCTCGGCCGATCTGGCTGGCGTGAGCAGAAGAATTGTCCTTCGGGCGGCCATATTGTCCATGACCAGGCAATTGATCGCGGTGCAATTGGCCGTCTTGAGGGCGGCGCCCGATTATCTCGATTGCATAATCCCCGCCTATACCCATGGCCAACACGCCCAGCCCACCACCTATGCCCATTGGCTGATGATGTGGGCCAATGTGTTTCAACGCGACACGCAGCGGCTGCTGGACGGATTTGACCGGCTGAACTTGTCGCCCGCCGGCGCCGCTGTGGCCACCGGCACCGATTTCCCCATCGACCGGGCCCGCGTCGCGGCCTTGCTCGGCTTTGACGGCATCCTCGTCAACACAATGGACGCCACCTTGAGCAATGACGTGTTTGCCGAATATGTGTCGATCATTTCCTTGCTCTGCGCGAATATGGGCCGACTGGCCGAGGATTTGCTGTTCTGGACCACCCAGGAGGCCGGCCTGGCCCTGATTCCCGACCGCTTCTGCGACACCAGTTCAATCATGTCGCAGAAGAAAAATCCGAGCTTTCTGCATGAATTGCGCGCCTTGGGCGCCGAGGCCAGCGCCACCTTGCTGCTGGTCGGCAATATCGAGGCGGGGACCACGGGTCAGTCGGTGCATGCCAGAAAAACCGCCGAAAATGCGGTATGGGCGCTGATCGGCAAGGTCGCTACCCGCCTGCCCCAGATGGCCGATCTCATCGCCCATACCAAAATCGATGCACAACGCGCCAGGCAGCTTACGGAAAATAGCTGGAGCCAGGCCACCGATATCGCCAGTGCATTGGTGCGACATCTGGGCTTGAACTGGCGCGAAGCCCATCGCGTGGTTTCGATCCTGGTCCGGCTTGCGACCGAGCGGCGCCTGTCGCCCCGCCAGGTGGACCTCGCCTTGTTGGAAACGGCGCTCGCGGAAGCGGAGATTGCCGCCTCGGACCTCGGCAGCTTCGACATTGCCGCAGCCGTCGACGTGCAGGCCTTTGTGGAGCGCCGGACAAATGAAGGAGGACCCGCCCCCTCCGCCGTGATGAGCAATATCGCCTCGCTCCGGAATACCGCGACTGCGCAGCAGACCGAGATGGAAGCAGCAGAGCACGCCATTGTCGGAGCGTCGCAGGAACTCGAAAGCGCCATCGAAATGATAATAAGCGGCTAGGGCCAGGAGCCCAAATACGGAGATGGCCGCTTTTCGACTATTGCCGCTACCTGGATGCGCGCCGCTTGCTGCTCATGCCTTAGGGTAAGAAACAAAGGCGAGTTCGCTGCTGTCGGGCGACCACGAGTTGACGTTGATCGTGCCTTGTCCGCCGAAAAGGGCGGTAAGGTCGCGCTGGTCCTCTCCGTTCGGCGACATCAGGCGCAAGATCACATCCCGGTCCGGCGGATGGCCTATCGTGCCTTCCGGATAGCTCAGATAGGCGATCAGCTTGCCATCTGGAGAGCAATGCGGAAACCAGTTGACCCTGGCGTCGAAGGTCAGCTGTTCGACACCGGTTCCGTCGATCCTCATGCGAAATATCTGCGCATGGCCAGGCTGCGAAGCAGCCAGTTCCGAGTTGAAGTAGATCCATCGTCCGTCCGCTGAATATTCCGGCCCGTCATTGGGCACCGAAAAACCAGTCAGCCGCGTGTCGGGGCCGCCGGCAGCAGGAAGTGTGAAGATGTTGACCATCCGCTCTTCGTCCGGCTGCTCCACGGCGACATAGGAGAGCGTCAATCCATCGGGCGAAATGCCGTGGAGGTAGTAATGGTGCGGGGTCTGGTGCTCGTTCGACACCCGCCATGCCCCACCCCCTTGAAAAGGCACCGCGTAGAGGTGGCCGTCATCGGAGCTCACATAGATCGTCTTGCCGTCGGGAGAGAGCACGTGGTCGTTGTTGAGATCGTCCAGATGACCGGTATCGATATGCTCCGGTGTGCCGCCATTCGGGCTGATCTTGAAGATCTGGCCACCAGCGTTGAACACCAGCCACTTTCCGTCTCCACTCCAGTTCGGCGCCTCGATGACCTCGTCGGTCAAAAAGACGATACGCCTTTCCCCGGCCAGGTTGATGATTTCGAGCTGCGATTGCTGCCCGGTCGAAAGTGAACGTCCACGGCGCGGAAACGAAAAGCTCATGGGGACCTCGGAATGGCGGTGCGGCGACCTAGTTGGCGTCGTCGTCAAGATTGTCGCGGAAATCGTTGAGCCCGGCATCCACCGATGACGGCGCCTCGATCCATTCGTACATCGGCTCGCCGGTGGCGGGATCGCGGGCCGGAATGGGCAACATCATGATGCGCTTGGCGGCCGCACGGAACATCGTCTCGGTCAGGCCGGCATCCTGGACATTGTCCCAGTCCCGCCCGTCAGGATACCCCCCCACCATCATCACGTCGTCGGAATTGCCGACCATTTCATGCGACACGCCGGCGGGTAGAACAATCACGTCGCCGGCCTCGACGCGCACTCTGACGCCGCCTTGACCAAACAGATCGACCTCCATCCAGCCCTTTGCGCAGCCAAGGCATTCATGCGTGGTCGAATGAAAATGGGCATAGGTATAGACGCCGGGATAACGCCAGTTATTGAGCCAGCCATTGCTGCGGAACCGCTTGATCAAGGCATCCTCGCCGCCCGGCACCGCATTGCGATGAACCAGAAGCGGGAAGCGGCTATTTGGAACGAAACCGACAGGCTTCGACCAGAAAATCTCGGTGTTCACGATGTTGCTCCTTGTTCGTTCCGAATGCTTTTTCGCGGGAAAATCAGGTATCCAGCCAACATTGCCCGCCTTGTTTCCGCGCTGCTCATCGCTGAGGCTCCCAAGCGCAGGCGCACCGCTAAAGTCCCAAGGCTTTAATATGGGCGATCGAGCGGCTGGCGAATTGGCTCCAGTCACTTGGATTGTCGTGTTCGGTGACGATATGGTCGGCCTTGGTCTGGCGGAACAGGGGAACCAGCGCCGCCCAATCGATGATGCCGTCGCCTGTCGCTCTCCAGCCGTCATCGTCCTTCGTTCCCAGCGGGGCAGTGTCCTTGGTCTGGATGGCAACGATACGGTCGGCAAAGCGCTTCAGTTCTGCCGCGGGATCGGCTCCGGCTCGCACGATCCAGCCGCAATCGATCTCGAATTTGACGCCCTCGCCCCCGGCTTCGAAGATATGATCGATCGGACGCGTGCCGTCATCGAGGGGCACGAACTCAAAATCATGATTGTGCCAGGCCACCGCCAGCCCATGCTTCGCGGCGGCCTCGGCGCCCGTCGCAAGCTTTTCGCCCAGCTCACGCCAATACTGGGCCGTCGGCCGACGTTCTTCGGCCGCCACATAGGGCGGGATTAGATAAGTAGCGCCAAGTGTTTGCGCGATTTCGATATAGCGCTGCGGCTCGTTGACGAGGCCCGCCAATGGCATATGAAAGCCGAAGCATTTTAGCCCTGCATCGTCGAGAGCACGGCGAAACTCTGACGGGTTTTTCTCGTAGGCCGGCAGCCACGGCTCGATCCCGTCATACCCCATGGCCTTGAGCTTTGGAAACTGGTCGAACAGCGGAGGAAAATTGCGGGAGGAGTAGAGTTGATAAGCAATCGGATAGGCCATGGAACCTCGGCAAAGGTATAGGGGATGCTCCGGCCAGTAGCCGGAGCTTGGCAATGAGGATTAGCCGGCGCTCGGCTGCGCCTCCTTGTCCTTGTCGAACTCGAGAAGTTCCACCATGACGCCCAACTTTTCGACTGTGTCGTAATAGGCGTAGCGGCCATGCGAGCCGTCGAACTCGCCGCGCTGCAACAGCTTGTGGCCTTTGCCCTCGAGATAGGCATTGCGATTGGTGAGGTTTCGCGTGCGGAACGCGATGTGATGGCAGCCGGGCCCTTTTTGTTCGAGCAAATCCCGCCAGGCGCTCTTTTCCGGGCCGGGCTCGAGAAATTCGACGTCGATATTGCCGAACTTGAACATACGGATCTTGCAGCCGACCGATGCTGGCATTCCGTTATAGATGGCCTTGGCCTCTTCGGGCGAGGCGGCCTTGCCCAGCGAGGGCATGGGCTTGCCGGTCAGATCGGCAAACCACTGCGCCGATTTGTCCACATCGTCGGTAACGAAGCAGATCTGCATCACTTCGTCTTCATCAAGCAGGCGCTTGTCCATTTTCGTCAATCCAATTTGGGGAGGAACCCAGCAGCCTCCGAAGGAAAAGGAGAGGCTGCTGGGCAGGGGGGACGGGTTAGCCGAGGATGGTGTCGTAATTGTCCTTCATCTGGGCGATGGCATCATCGATGGTCATCGACGGATCGGACCAGTAATTGAACACCACCTCCCAGATTGAGTTCTGCCAATCGGCATCGGCGGTGTTGTGCGGGTTCTGCACCTGGCGTGCCGGATCGGAGAGGATATTGAGCACCTCGGTCGAGCACGCATCGAGCGAGCCGGCAGGCGCGTCGAGCCGGACTGGCGTCGAGCCCTTGGCAGCGGAGAATTCGCCCTGAATCTGCGGATCCAGCACCACCGACGCATAGTCGAGTTCGGCTGCCGCGATGTCGTCCGAGACGCCGCCAAGCAGGCCCCAGGCATCCACAGTTGCGACCACGGCCTTGGCGTTGGGGATTTCGATACAGCCGAAATCGGTGCCCGCGACCTTATCGGCGGCAAACCATTCGCCCTTCATCCAATCGCCATGAATCTGCATCAGGGCGCGCCCGGTGATCACCTGCGCGGTGGTTTCGTTCCAGGGACGGTTCTGGGCCTCGGGACCCGCCTCGTTGGCGAAGAGGCGCAGGGTTTCTAGCGTCTGACGGAATGCCGGGTCATCCAGCGCTTCCGGATCGGGGTTCTCGCCATAGATGCGGCTATAGATTTCAGGTCCGGCAATGGCGGCGGTCAGCGCATGAAGCAGGTAACCGACCTGGAATGGCTGGCTACCCACAGCAAGCGGCACATAGCCTGCTTCGCGCACCTTCTCGAAGTCAGCGAACATCTCCTCGAGCGAAGTCCACGATGCCGGGTCGACCCCTGCGGCTTCCGCCACTTCCATGTTGTAATAGACCATGCCGTCGATATGGAGCGCGGTCGGCACCTTGACGATCTCGCCGTCAACGCGGATCGAAGCCTGCACCGAGGCCGGCAGGTTTTCCAGGATGCCGTTTTCCTCGTACCACTGGGTCATCGGGAAACCCATGCCGAGGCCGGCAATGTCGCGGTAAACGCCTGGATTAGCTTCAAGGAAGACATTGGGCGGCTGCCCGCCGGTGATCAGGCTCATGAGGTTGACGTTGGAACCGGTATTGTGCGGGATCGCGATGTCGGTCCAGGTATGGCCCTTTTCTTCAAGGCCCGCCCGCAACACGTTGAGCGCTGCCACTTCCGCCGCCGAAGACCAGTTGTGATAGATCACGAGATCGGCGGCATTGGTCGATCCGGCAGCGGTGCCGAGCATCATGCCGGCAATGGTGATGGCAAGTGTCTTTCTAAGCATGTCTCTCTCCCTTGACGTTGGCTACATTCGATGCCCGGTCCGGGCATCGAACAGGTTGGCTTTGCCCCTCGCAAAGCTCACGAAAACGACCTGACCCGGCCGCATGCCGGCGGCAATTGCCGGTTCCACGCGGATGGCGAGCAGGTCGTTCTCGAAATCGAGATAGGCGCTGGCGTCCGGTCCGGTGCGCTCCGCATACTGGACCGGCACGTCGAAGGTCGCGGCCACCGGCCCGGCGGGGGCGCCCGGCGGCAGGAAATGTTCCGGGCGGAGGCCGGCGATCACCTCGGCTCCATCCTGTGGCGGAGCCATGAACGGATAATCGGATACATCCATCCGGCCGCCCGAGACAAAGACCACCTCTATCTTGTCGCCGGAAACCGCGAGCCGCGACTTGCGCAAATTCATCGCCGGCGAGCCGATAAAACCAGCCACGAAGAGATTGGCCGGCCGCTCGTAGATTTCATCCGGCGTCCCGAATTGCTGGATCACCCCGCCGTTCATGACTGCGATCTTGGTCGCCATGGTCATGGCTTCGATCTGGTCATGGGTCACATAGACGATGGTCGGGTTGAGCTCGTCATGAAGCTTCTTGATCTCGAGCCGCATCTCCGTGCGCAGCTTGGCATCGAGATTGCTGAGCGGTTCGTCGAACAGGAACACGCTGACATTCTTGACCAATGCCCGACCTATGGCGACGCGTTGCCGCTGGCCGCCCGACAATTGGGCCGGCTTGCGATCCAGCAGCGGCTCGATCTGCAGCAATTTCGCGGCCCAGGCCACGCGGCGATCGATTTCCTCGCCCGGCAATTTCGATGACACCAGGCCGAAGCGCAGATTTCCGCGCACCGTCTTGGTTGGGTAAAGCGCATAGGACTGGAACACCATGGCCAGGCCACGATCTTTCGGATCAAGGTCGGTCACATCGCGATCGCCGATCATGATGCGTCCGTCGGTGACGTCGAGCAGCCCTGCCAAAAGATTCAGCAGCGTGGTTTTACCGCAGCCGGAGGGGCCGAGCAGGACCAGGAAGTCGCCGTCATCGACCGCGAGATTGAGGTCGTTGAGCACCGACAGGTTTCCGTAAGTCTTGGTGATGTGTTCGAAACTGACGCGTGGCATGGGTCGATCAGCCCTTGATGGCGCCGGCGGTGATGCCCTGTACGAAGAGCTTGCCGACCAGGAAGTAGATGACGAGCGGAGGAATGGCGGTGAGCAGCGCTGCCGCCATGTTCTGGTTGTAGGCGACGGTGCCGGTCGAGATGGTGACGAGATTGGCGAGGTTCACCGTCATCGGCTGACCGTTGAAGCCGCCAAAGGTCACCCCGATCAGGTAGTCGTTCCAGATCGAGGTGATCTGCAGGATCAGGACGACGATCAGGATATTGCCCGACATCGGCAGGATGATTTCGCCGAAGATGCGCCAGAAGGAGCCGGAATCCATCACCGCGGCACTCATGATCTCCTGCGGAATGTCCTTGTAGAAATTGCGGAAGATCAGCGTCAGAACCGGCATCGCCAACACGGCATGGATCAGCGCCACGCCCCAGAGCGTGCCATAGACTTTCATGCTCGACGTCATCGAGATCAGCGGAAACATGATGATCTGGAAGGGCACGAAGGCGCAGATGAAAAGGAGAAACAGAAACGGTCCCGCCCAGCGCACATTCCATAAGGCCAAGGCATAACCGGTGACCATGCTGAGCCCTATGGACAGGATCAGCGAAGGAATGAGGATGGCCACCGAGTTCCAGAACCCGACCTTGAGCCCGTTGCAATTAATGCCCGAGCACGCCTTGTTCCAGGCATAGTCCCAGGCTTCCAGCGTAAAGCTTGTCGGCAGCGAGAAGATCTGTCCGTCCCGGATCTGGTCCATGGTCTTGAACGAGGTGACCACGACCACATAGAGCGGCACCGCAAAGAACAGCGCGCAGATGGTGAGGAAAACCAGTACCGCGACGGAACGCCCGGTGACGCGCTTCTTTCGGCGGGGAAAGTGGGGCGCGCTGCGCACGGCCACCTCGCCGCCAACGGCTTTTTGGACAAGGGTCAGGTCGGTCATTTCGTGGCCTCCGAACGGCGCCGTTGCTGCCAGGCGGTGATCAGGACGAGCGGCAGAAAGACAAGGGCGGTGATCACCAGCATCATGACGGCAGCGGCCGAAGCGAAGCCGAGATTGCCCTTGGCGGTCAGTGCATTGATGGTGAAATAGGCTGGCACGAAGGTCGATTGGCCCGGGCCACCATTGGTCATCGCCACGACGAGATCATAGGATTTGATCACGCCAAGCGAGAGCAGGATGGCGCAGGTGATGAAGGTGAACTTCATCATCGGAATGATGATTTCGCCATACAGCCGCCAGAGCGGCACGCCGTCCAGCTTGGCAGCGCTCCAGATCTCGGAATTGATGCCTTTGAGCCCCGCCAGCATCAGCGCCATGTAGAAGCCCGAGCTCTGCCAGACCGAGGCGAGAATGATGCCGTACATCGCGGTTTCGGCGCTGGCGAGCCAGCTGAAGCTCACGCCCGTGAGGCCGATGCCGTGGAGAAAATTCTCGATACCCATCTCAGGGTTGAACAGCCAGCGCCAGGCGGCGCCCGTGACGATCAGCGAAATGGCGAGCGGATAAAGGAAAACGGTGCGAAAAAAGCTTTCGCCGCGCTTCTCCCGATCGATCATTGCCGCCAGCACGAAGCCGAAGACGATGGCCAGTGCGCTGCCCAGTCCAAGCACGATCAGGTTGTTGAGCGCAATCTTCCAGGCGCCGTCTTCCATTAGGCGGCTATATTGCCGGCCCCACTCGCTCCAATTGACATCGTATTCGGGCAGGCGGCGACTGCGCGTGAAGCTGAGATAGATGGTCCAGATGATGGACCCAACGAAAGCCACTAGCGTGACGGCAACGGCGGGGATGAGGGCAGCCTGCGGCGACAGGCGGCTCCAGCGCAACGACTTCATCTTCTCCTCCCATTCGGGCAGCTCTGCCGCTCCGATGGCGTGCTCGGCGCACAAGTTCCTGTGCCTTGCGTCTGTATTATCGTTAATCTAAGTTGATAATAATCGGAACGTCAACACACTTTCTGCAAATGCCGGCACACAGGCACAGCAATCTCGGGAGGACAGGGTGATCGACAAAAACATTCCACGGCTCGGCTTCGGCACCTATGGCCGCAACGGCCCGGAAGGCGTCGAGGCGATTCTTGCAGCACTCGAAACCGGCTACCGTCATCTCGATACGGCCCAGACCTATGACACCGAAAGGGAAGTGGGGCAGGCGGTATCCCGTTCCGGCCTCGACCGGCAGGAGGTCTTCGTCACTACCAAGATCTCTACCGAAAATTACGGAGAAGGCGCCCTCCTGCCTTCGCTGCGCCAGAGCCTTGATCAATTGCAGCTCGACCAGGTCGACCTGACTTTGTTGCATTGGCCGGCACCAAACGGATCCGTTCCCCTTGCTCAATATCTCGGACAATTGGTCGAAGCGAAGGAAGCAGGGCTGACAAGGCTTATTGGCGTCTCGAACTTCACCATCGGCCTGATCGAGGAGGCCCAACGCCTGGTCGGAAAAGGGCGATTGGCCACCAACCAGTTCGAACTGCATCCCTATTTGCAGAACCGGAAACTAGCTGACTATTGCCAGCGAGAGGACATCCTGGTCACTTGCTACCTGCCCATCGCTCATGGGACGCTGGCTGGCGACCTGGTGCTTGAGCAGATCGCCGCAAGCCATGGCGCCACCGTCGCGCAGGTCGCCTTGGCTTTCGAACGGAGCAAGGGCTACGCATCGATCCCTACCTCAAGCAAGCCCGATCGTATCCGTGAAAATTTTGCCAGCCAAAAGGTCGAGCTGTCCAAAGAGGAGATGGCGCGCATCGAGATGCTGGACCGCAATGGCAGGCGCATCAATCCCGACTGGGGCCCGGCCTGGGACTAGCCTAGGCCGTTAAATCCGTATTATCGTTCATACTAAGTCACCAATGCTGACCAAATCAGCGATGCGGCTGCAGGGGTTGAAAATGAGCAAAGTCACCGTTCGTCTAAAGGACATCGCCGACCGCACCGGCTTCTCGACCAATACCGTCTCCCTGGCGCTCCGCGACAGCCCGCGCATTCCGCTCGAAACCCGCCGTCTCATTCGCGAGGCGGCGGAAACCCTCAATTATTTGCCGAATTTCATCGCCAAGTCGCTGGTCAGCCGCGAAACCAAGACCATCGGCCTCGTACTTACCGACATCACCAATCCCACGCTCACTCGGACTGCCCAGGCGATAGAACTGGCCCTTGCTGAACGCGGCTATGCCACCCTGTTCGCAACCTCCAACAACAATTTCGACGAGGAGCACAAGGTCCTCGAACTTGTTCGCTCCCGGCAGGTGGACGGTATTTTGATCTACCCCACGGGACATCGCCGGCTCGATCATCTCCGCCAATTGCGTCAGGCAAACCAGCCCGTCGTGTTGCTAGTGGGCGATCCTGATGCAGGCGTGGATGCCGTTGGCGTTGACGAGCGTATCGGCGCCTACAAAGCGACGCGACATCTCATCGATAGCGGGCATCGCCGCATTGGCCTTATCGATACGGCGAACCCGGCCGGCAATCTGGAAAAACGCGAAGGTTATCAACAGGCCCTAAGCGAGGCCGGTATCATATTCGAGCCGGAATTGGCGGTGGATCCGCGTGGACATTCCGTGGTGCGAGGATTTCTCGCCATGGGCGAGCTGATGTCGCGCAAGGAAAGGCCGACCGCTCTGTTCGCGGCCAACGATTCGCTGGCGCTGGGCGCCTTGCGCTGGTGCATCAAGAACAACGTGCTGGTACCTAATGAAATCGCCATTATCGGCTTCGACAATATCGAATATGCCGAGCATGCAGGCGTGCCACTGTCGACCGTCAACTATCCCGTCGACATCTTGACCGATCTGGCGGTTGAGCGCCTCATGGAACTGATTGGCGTTTCCGGCTTATTGCCAGCGCCACGTGTTACTCAGATTGAACCGGAGGTCATCATCCGAGAGAGCACTTTACGTGCAAAATGAGCAGCTAGCCGGTGACGGCATCCTCGGAGCATAGAGTCGATTTCCGAAGGACGCATCGACGCCGATAGGGAGCGCGAGCGTCTGGATTGCGGACAGGAAGCCGCTCATTCATCCCTGATGATAATCTCAATCCGCCATCACGAAATGGCCAGCACCGACTTCGGTGTAATTGCGCACTGGCGGCACATAATCGGCGGGGCGGATGGGGCTGCGGATATCTTCATTGCTGAGGCTGCGCATGCGGTGGCGCTGGGCAGGATCGGCCACCGGCACGGCGGAAAGCAGCTTGCGCGTATAGGGGTGCTGCGGATTGGCAAAGATATCGGCGCGCGTGCCGATCTCGACGATCTCGCCTAGATACATCACCGCGACCCGGTGGCTGACGCGCTCAACCACAGCCATGTCATGCGAAATGAATAGATAGGAGAGGCGCAGGCTTTCCTGCAGTTCGAGCAACAGGTTCACCACCTGCGCCTTGACCGAAACGTCGAGCGCAGAAACGCTTTCGTCGGCCACGATCACACTGGGCTCCACCGCAAGGGCCCGGGCGATACAGATGCGCTGGCGCTGGCCACCCGAAAGCTGGTGCGGATAGCGGCTGGCCATGGCCGGCGACAAACCAACTCTCTCCAGCAGCGCTGAAACGCGCGCCGGTGCCTCGACCGCAGAGGTCAGCTTGTGCAGCAGCATCGGCTCGGCAATGGCGGCGCCCACTGTCATGCGCGGATTGAGGCTGGCAAAGGGATCCTGAAAAATCATCTGCATGCGCTGGCGGCGCGACCGCATATCGGCTTCGTCCAGCCCGGCAATTTCTTCGCCCTCGAGCTTGACCGAACCGGCGACAGGCGACACGAGCCGCAGGATGGAAAGGCCGGTGGTGGATTTGCCACATCCCGATTCCCCCACCAGCGAAAGGGTTTCCCCGCGCTGCAGCGAGAATGAAATGTTCTCCACCGCATGGACCCGACCGGACACGCGGCTCCAGATGCCCGAGCGGATGGAAAAATGCGTCGAGAGCTTACTGACTTCGAGAACCGGCGCGCCGTCGTGATCGACCGTATCGACGCTGGCGGCCGCCTCGCCCAGCTTGCCCGTCTTGGCGTCGGCAATGGCAAAGCGGCGCGGGCGCGGTTCGTTCTGCATGGATCCGAGCTTGGGCACGGCGGAGAGCAGGGCCTTGGTATAGGGCTGTTCGGGCGCCGCAAAGACGTCCGCCGTCAGCCGATCCTCGATGATTGCGCCGTGTCGCATCACCACGGTCCGATCGGCAATCTCGGCCACCACACCCATGTCATGGGTAATGAACAGCACCGACATGTCTTCCTCGGCCTGCAACTGCTTGATCAATTCGAGGATCTGAGCTTGGATCGTCACGTCAAGCGCCGTGGTCGGCTCATCGGCGATCAGCAATTCTGGGCCACAGGCCAGCGCCATGGCAATCATCACGCGCTGTCGCATGCCGCCGGAAAACTGATGCGCATGTTCGCCAAAGCGCCGCGCCGCGTCGGGAATCCGCACCCGGTCGAGTTGCCTGATCGCTTCTGCCTTGGCCGCAGCGCGCGTGATCTCGCGATGAGCCAAAAGGGCCTCAACGATCTGCTCACCCACGGGCATTACCGGATTGAGGCTCGTCATGGGCTCCTGGAAGATCATGCCGATCTGCTTGCCACGCACGGCGTTCATCTGCCCGTCTGAAAGGCCCAGCAATTCGCGGCCAGCCAGTTTGATACTGCCTTCGATTCGCGTCAGCGCCGGATTATGCAATTGCATGATGGACATGGCGGTAACGCTCTTGCCGGACCCCGACTCGCCAACCAGAGCAACCGTTTCGCGCGCGCCGACTGAAAAATCGATGCCATGCACGACTTCGACCCATTCCCCGCGGGTACGGAATGCAGTTTTCAGGCCGGAAATGGCGAGAACCGGTGCGTTCATGCTGTTGCTCCTCCCGCGGATGCCGATTGCCGGCCAGCAAGCTTTGGCCGGGCTGCACCCAGGCCAGCGACGCATATAGAGCCACGCTGGAGCCAATTGTCAAGTTGGCATTTACAAGTCAGATTTGGTGGATTTTTCTGACATATCCCTAAATTATCAATATGTTAATTGCCAATTCTACTCGTTTCATTCTGCGCCATGTGCGAAAGAAATTGACATGTTCACAGACGCGCTTACAAGCAAGTATGTTGAGACAGAAAGGTGCCATAGTGAAGTCCCCGCGCGTGGCCATCATCGCTGACGACCTGACCGGCGCGCTCGATGTCTGTGCGCCCTTCGCGCGTCGCGGCCTCCGCTGTCGCGTTGCCGTCAGCCCAAGCGGTCTCGCCGACGCCCTCGACCGCGGCGGCGACGTCATCTGCGTCAACACCGCAAGCCGTGAACTTGATGCCGAAGCGGCAAGCCGCATCGTGCGCCATGTTGCCAGTGAACTCGCTGGCTCCCGACCCGGCATCGTCTTCAAAAAGATCGACTCGCGCCTCAAGGGCCATGTCTCGGCCGAAACCGGCGCCTGCCAGGAGGTTTTTCGGCGCCCCCGGGTGCTGGTTGCCCCGGCCATACCGGCACAGGGACGCTTCGTGCAGGCTGGAATGATCGTCGGCAAGGGGGTGGCCGCGCCGATAGACGTCGCCGACAAGCTCGACGCCGGTCTCGATGCGACAATAGGCAATGGCACCACAAACCTCGATATGGAACATCTCGCAGGCCGGCATATGGACCAGGCCTTATTGGTTGGAGCCAGCGGCCTTGGCGAAGGCCTGGCCGCCGCATTGTCACCAGTTCCACCAGCTCAATTGCTGACTGCCACCCTGCCATTGCTCTTTGCCATCGGCTCGCACGATCCGGTCACGCGCGCACAGATCGACCGCCTCGGCGACATCGCCCACCAGATCGTCAGCTTGGACGGCCTTGTCTCCACCGTCGGTACGGCCGAACGCACACTCATTCGCGCTTCCAGCGATCCTGACGACCCGCAACACGGCGCCGTGCTGGCGCAATTCGGTCTGTCGATAGCTAATCTCTTGCAATCGGGCCGCTTCGCCAGCGCTCTGCTCTGTGGCGGCGAAACGGCGCAAACCGTGCTCAACGCTCTGGGCGTTCTCGAGCTCGAACTGGTCGGCGAGACCCTGCCCGGCATTGCATTGTCCCGCATCGAGCTGGCAGGACAAACATTGACGATATTGACGAAATCAGGCGGCTTCGGCACATCCGATGATCTGTGCCACATTGCACAAAGCGCTCGACGAGCCAGTCCTGGCATCGATCCCAACAGGGTGGGAATACCGGCATGACACAAACCAGCAGCACTTTTGACGATGAACCGCGCCACCGCACGCTTTTTGCTGATCGCGTCTATCAATTGCTGCAGACCCGGATTTCGAACGGCGAATACGCGTCTGACCAGAAGCTGCCGAGCGAGAAAGAGCTGTCGGACCAATTCGACGTATCACGCCCGATCATCCGCGAAGCGCTCGAGCGTCTGCGCCAGGAAGGCATGATCTATTCGCGCCAGGGCGCCGGCAGTTTTGTGCGCCTGCGCAGCGAGCCGCGCTCGCTGGGTTTTCCGCCGGTCGAGACTATCGCCGATATCCAGCGCTGCTATGAGTTTCGTCTTACCATCGAGCCTGAAGCCGCCTTCTACGCCGCCAAGCGCCGCAACGAGGCAGCTATCGAGAGCATCGGCAAGGTAGTGGATCTGCTCAGTTCCGCCACCGACCAGCAGCGCCACCGCGAGGACGCCGACTTCGCCTTTCACATGGCGGTCGCCGGCGCCTCCAACAACCATTATTACAGCTCCGCCATGCAGGCGCTGCGCAGCCATATCGCCGTTGGCATGAAGCTGCATGGCCTGGCCCTGATGGGCCCCGGCCGCGGCCTCGAAAAAGTGCTCGAAGAGCACCGGCACATCTATGAATGCATCCGCGACGGCGACGCCGAAACCGCCCGCCAGCATATGCGCCAGCATCTCGAAGGCTCGCGCAACCGCCTGTTCGAGGATCGGGTCCTCGACCTCTCACTCTAACCTTTGCCTAGAGCGCCGCCCGATAAATTTCGACAATATCGGTCACGCTCATGTCGCGCGGATTGTGGTCGAGCAGGCGTCGGATGGCGTGGGCTTCCTCGGCCATTGACTGCAGGTCGTGCGCGGCAACGCCCATCTTGCTCATCTGCATTTCAAGCCCAAGCGCCGTACAATAATCATAACTTTCGGCGCGCAAATCCTGCCCCTTGAACCCAAGCAATTCTGAAACCACTTGGCTTTTCTCTGCCCGCACAGGCGCATTGAAGGCCAGGGTATGAGGAAAAATCACTGCATTGGCGAGGCCGTGTGGCACCTGAAACCGCGTACCGAGCGGATAGGATAGGGCATGACCAGCCGTGGTATTGACCGGCCCGAGGCAAAAACCGCCATAAAGGGCTGCCATGGCCAACCCGGCCCGCGCCTCGACATCGCTGCCATCGGCCACCGCCCGCGCCAGATAGCGCCCGACGAGGCCGATGCCCTCCCGGGCATAGATATCGACCAGCGGATGCGCCCGGCGGCTGGTAAAGGCCTCGACGCAATGGGCCAGAGCATCGATCCCCGTCGCCGCCGTCACGGCCGGAGGAAGCGATGTGGTCATTTCTGGATCGACAATGGCGATATCCGCCACCATGTGATGACTATCGGCCGCCAGCTTGGCCTTGCTTGCCGGATCCATTACCAGCGCCCGCGCGCCAACTTCGCTGCCGGTGCCCGCCGTGGTCGGGATGGACACGAGCAGGCATGTTCGTGGCTCCGCTTTGTCAACACCCACAATATCGCGAAAATCCTGGGCGCTCCGGCACAGCACCGCCGCCAGCTTGGCCAAGTCCATCGCGCTACCGCCGCCAAAGCCCAAGATGACGTCGGGCGCAAAGCCCCGTGCCTGATCGATCAGCAGGTCCAGATTCGGCAGATCGGGTTCGGGCCGCACCTGCGAAAAGATCTGGTGCTGAGGCGGCAGCCCAAGCAGATCGGCACGGCCGGCATTGAAGGCATCGGCCACCACCAATACGCGGCGCTCCGCCCAACCGGGCACCAAGTCGGCAAGGCGGCGCGCTTTGCCCGCGCCATATTCGATCCGCCCGGGCTGCACGAATGTCAGGGGCCGCAGCAGCGGGCTAGCCGATGCGGGGGCGGAGGCTTGCAGGGCCGAGGACATTATTTGGCGCCTTTCGGATTGAGCGCGTCGTTGAGGCCATCGCCAATGAAGCTGAAGGCAACCGAGGCAATGGCGAGGGCGATGGCCGGTGCGGCCAGCAAATGCGGATATTGCTGCCAGGTGCGCAGGCCATCGGAGATCATCAGACCCCAGCTCGGGGTCGGCGGCTGCACCCCGACGCCAAGGAAACTGAAGGCGCTTTCGAGCACCATGGCTCCACCCAGCCCGGCGCTGACCGCCACGATCAGCGGCCCGATGGAATTGGGAATTAAGTAGCGCAGGATGATCTGGTGCGTCGGCAGGCCCAGCGAACGCGCGGCAAGCACATATGGCTGGCTGCGCACGCTAAGGATTTGCGCACGCACCGTGCGGGCATAGGGCGGCCACATAACCAGCGCGATGGTGCCGAACACCATGATGAAGTCGGCAATCACCGTATTGCGGAATATCACATTGCCGGTGGCCATATACATGCTGTCCATCCAGCGTCCCAGCTGCGGCTTCATCGATGTGTTGATGACGATCACCAGCAGCAGGTTGGGCACCGACATGAAGACATCGGTAAACCACATGATCGTGGCGTCCACCTTGCCCCCGGCATAGCCGGCGACCGCACCCAGGGCGGCGCCGATCAGCACCGAAATGACGGTGACGACAATGGCCACGAAAAACGCGGTGCGCGTGCCATACATCACGCGGCTCGCCACATCGCGGCCCAGCTCGTCGGTGCCCAGCCAATGGGCCGGCGAGGGCGGCAGGTTACGTCCGTCAAGATTCTGCGTCAGGAAGTCATAGGGCGACACCAGCGGCCCGAACACGGCAATCAGGATCAGCAGCACGATGGCGCCCAGCCCCACCATGGCGATGCGGTTGGCGCGCAGCCGCGCCCAGGCATCGGTCCACAGACCGACAGGCGGTTCAGTGGGTTTGATCAGGCCGGAGGGTTCAGTTTTCGTGGACATGGCTCACCTCTTCTCGGCAGCACGCGGATCGAGCAGCGGATAGGCCAGGTCGACTATTAGGTTAGACACCATCACCAGCGCCGAAGCGATCAACGTCACGGCAAGGATGACCGGATAGTCGGAATTCATCAGTGACTGGATCGCGAGACGCCCGAGTCCGGGCAATCCAAACACCAGCTCGACGAACACGGCGCCATTGACCAGCGTAATCATGATCAGCCCCAATTGGGTCAGCACCGGCGTCAGGATCGGGCGCAGGATATGGCGCCGCACGATCCGCCCCGGCCGCAGGCCCTTGGCCCGTGCGGTGCGCACGAAATCCTCGCTCAGCACCTCAATAACCGCCGAGCGTGTCTGGCGCACGATCAACGCGATTGGGTGGAAGGACAGCACCAGCAATGGCAGGATCACCCGCACGTCGAACAATCCGCCCCAGCCATAGGGTACGGACCCACTCGGCAAGATGAGGATCAGCAGCACCATGAGGATGGGGCCGGCGACATAGGACGGGATGGCATAAAGAAACAGCGCCGAGCCCAGAATAGTATAGTCGAGCGCCGTATTCTGGCGCAGCCCGGCAATAACGCCGAGCGGGATCGCGACTACGGCGGTGAGCACAATGGCCAGCGCCCCCAGCGTGATCGAGACCGGCGCCGCCGCCGCGATGGTGCGGCCCACCGAGCGCCCCGAGGTCAGCGAATTGCCGAAATTGCCCTGCAGCACATTCCACACATAATCGGCAAATTGCAGCAGGAAGGGCCGGTCGAGCCCCGCCGCTTCGCGGATCGCCGCCAGCCGGTTGGGATCGAAGGCAACGCCGCCCGGCTCGCGCAGGAAAATCAGCTTGATCGGATCGCCGGCACCATAAAAGGCCAGCGCATAAACGGCGAGCAACACCAGCAGCACGGATGGAATCCACAGCAGCAAGCGCTTGATGGCATAGAAAAGCATGATTGTCCTCGCCTAAGCGGGGCCGCACCGTGGCGCGACCCCAGCCTGTCGTTCGCGACTACTGGATTTCGATGTTCCAGGGAGCAAAGACCTGCCAATCGAGGTTCTTTTCCATGCCGGCGACATTGGGTAGCGCCCAGCGGGACATGGCTTCGATATACCAGGGCAGCAATTGATAATCCTCGCGAAAGACGCGCTGGGCTTCCTGTGCCAGCTCGTCACGTTTCGGATCATCGATCGGCAGCGGCCGGGCTTCATCGAGCAGACGGTCGACTTCGGGATTGTTGTACCCGTTCATCTTGTTGATGGCGACGCTGCCGGTCGAGTGGATGGCCGTGCGCAGGAACTCGGTGGCGTCGGGCACGCGCGAGCCGGCATCGTCACGTACGATATGCACGTCCGATGGGGCAAAGCCGTCCAGTGTCGGCTTGAGCTCGATCGCGGTAATGCCCAGGTTCTGACGCCATTGCTCGATGGCGAATTGCGCCGCCGCCTGCTCGGCTGGGGCAATGATGCCGGCAAAGATGATGCGCGGCAATTGGTCGGGCGAGCCGTATTTCGAGGCAGCCAGCGCGGCCCTGGCCGCTTCGGGATCGTAGGGATAGGGCTCCCAGTCGGGATCGGCACCCTTGACCCCGACCAGGATCTGCTCGGCCTGCTCGTGCGGGCCTTTGGGGAAGGAGGCACGCATCATCTCGGCGCGATCGACCGACAAGATCAGCGCCTTGCGCACATTGACGTCGTCAAACGGCGCGGTCTTGGAATTGAAATAGAAGTGCTGCCCGTTCGGGATTTCGGTGCCCTGGCTGAACTCGACGCCCAGATCGTCCACGATAGTGGGGGTCACCAGCGCCGTATGGGCGTGATACTCGCCCTGCTTGAGCAGCGTCGTTGCCGTCACCGAATCCTCGATCACGCGCAACTCGATACGGCTGAGCTTGACGGCAGGGCCGAAGAAATTCTCGTTGGGCTCCCAGGCGACAAAGCCATCATCGAGGTTCATTTCGACCAGCTTGAACGGACCCGAACTGATGACCCCGCCCTCGGGCGTATACCAGTCCGGCACCTGGTTGCCGTCTTCGTCGCGCGACTGCGACACTTTGGAAATCGGCACCAGATGATTGGCGAGGCGCATGTAAAAGATCGGATCGGGCGCAACCAGCGTCACCTCGATCGTGCCTTCGTCGATGACCGTGACGCCCGGCAGTTCAGTGCCCTCGCCTGCCGACAATTCGGCATAACCCTGCACACCGGCCAGCACCAGCGGCACACGCTGGCTGGCGCTCAGCGGCATCGAGCACATTTCCCACGAACCCTTCACATCCTCGGGGGTGATCTTGGAGCCGTCCGAGAAAACCGCATTGGGATCGAGTTTGAAGGTCCAGACCGTCCAGTCCTCATTGGGCTCCCAGCTGGTGAATACATAGGGCTGCACTTCACCCTTGTCGTCGAAATACATCGGCGAAGCCCACCACAGCGAGTGCCAGCGCAGCGCTGCACCCCCGCCTCGATAGGGCGACCAGTTCATGTCGAACGACGGATGGATAATCTTGAAAACCTGTTCCTGCGCCGCCGCCTTCCCGGCCAGCATGCCAAACAAGGACACGCTGATCGCCAGGCCGGCACCACCCCTGAGCACATCGCGGCGCGACGGACGACGACTGGCAGTCGATTGATCGAGCATAGGATTCCCTCCCTTATGCGCCGCTATCCATTTCGGCTCTCAGCGGCAATGGAGCGCGATAATGTCACAGCACTCTTGCATGTCAACATGTATTTCTATATCCGCCACACATGTCGCCACTACCATCATATATAGCTGGATTTGCTGGAAAAATTCGACTTCCCAGGTGCAGGGGTAACGTGATAATGACTTTACAAGTTTGATGGCGGAGGAAGAAATGGCGATTGACGAACTGAAGCTGGACGGACAAATCCGTCCCCTGCCCAATGATCTGGCACGGGAGGAGGCCTTTCTCCCCGTTCACGTCGCCCAGTCGCATGCCTCCTTCCTTCTGGCGCTCGGCAATGGCGATCTTGGCTGCACCTGGTTTGCCGGCACCGAAGAGGGCAAGCCGGATGTCTCCATCTACTTCTCGCGTCTGCCAGCCGGCTCGGACACCTGGACACCGGAAATCAAGATTTCGGACGATCCCGGACGGTCCGAACAAAACCCGATCCTCTTCGAGACCCCATCAGGCGATCTATGGCTGCTCTACACCGCCCAGCTCTATGGCGGGCAGGACACAGCAATCGTGCGCCGCCGCATTTCCCGCGATGGCGGGCTGACCTGGGAGCCGATCGAGGTCCTGTTCGACGAACCCGGCACTTTCATTCGCCAGGGCATTGTCGCGCTATCGAGCGGCGAGTGGATTTTGCCCATTTTTCATTGCCTGCCGACGCCCGGCGAAGAATGGCACGGCCAGAACGACGTAAGCGCCGTAAAGATCACGACGGATGGCGGCGCCACCTGGACCGAGCATGCCGTGCCCGACAGTAAGGGCGCCGTGCATATGAACATCATCGAGCGCCAGGACGGCACATTGCTGGCGCTCTATCGCAGCCGCTACGCCGACAATATCCTGGCCTCGACCTCTGCCGATAAGGGCCGCACCTGGACCGCACCGGCGCCGACCGATCTGCCCAACAACAATTCGTCCATCCAGTGCCATAAGCTGGCCGATGGCACCCTGGCCCTCGTGTTCAACAATATTGCGGCCACCGACGCCGTGCGAGCCGAAGCCCAGGGCAAGCCGATCTGGGGTGTGCCGCGCACCCCGCTCTCCATTGCCCTTTCTTCCGATGAGGGGCGCACCTGGCCGCATATTCGCGATATCGAACTAGCGCCGAACTCGCCGCCCGACCTCAACCTCGACAAACCCGACCGCCGCGCGCGAGAACTGTCCTATCCCACAGTGACAGGCGATGCCGACGGGCGCATCAATGTCGCCTTCACCTATTTCCGCAAGGCCATCAAGTTCGTGCGGTTCCGACCCGAATGGGTCAAGGGCGCCTGAGGCGTCGACGAGGAGACTGTCCAATGGCGCTTTCTGCCACCAGACCCATTGCCATCACCATGGGTGATCCGGCCGGCGTGGGCGCTGAAGTCATCGTCAAGGCAGCGGCCGAATTGTCGGCCGCCGACCGCGAACAACTCGTCGTCGTCGGCTCTGCCGAAACGCTGGAACGCGCCATCGCGACCACCGGCGTCAAGCTTCGTCTTTCCGGCGAAACGACTGGCGGCGACATCCTGCGGCTCGACCATGTGGACGTGCCAGGCATGCCCCTGCCTTTCGGCAAGCTTGATTCTGTCGGTGGCGAAGCCAGTTATCGCTTTATCGCTCGCGCCGTCGACCTCGCTCAGTCTGGAGCGGTCGCCGGAATCGTGACAGCGCCCATCAACAAAGAAGCGCTGAATCTGGCCGGACATCACTATGACGGCCATACTGGCATGCTGGCCCATCTCACCGGCTCACGCGCCTCGTTCATGCTGCTGGCCTCCGAAAAGCTCAAAGTCATTCACGTCTCGACCCATGTCTCGCTGCGCGACGCCATCGGTCGTGCTACGCCAGAGCGCATTCTCGAGACCATCCGCACCGGCCATGCCCATCTCAAGCGTATGGGCTATGCAAATCCGCGCATCGCCGTGGCCGGCATCAATCCCCATTGCGGCGAGAACGGCCTTTTCGGCCGCGAAGATGATCTGCAGGTCGCGCCGGCCGTCAAAATGGCCCAAGCCGAAGGCATCGACGTCGCCGGCCCGATCTCGGCCGACACGCTCTACTATCGCGCCTATTCGGGCGACTTCGATCTCGTCGTCGCCCAATATCACGATCAGGGCCATATCCCGATCAAGCTCGTGGCCTTTGACACCGCGGTCAACGTTTCGCTCGGCCTGCCCATCGACCGCACCTCGGTCGATCACGGGACGGCTTTCGATCTCGCCGGTACCGGCAAGGCCAAGCATGTCAACATGCTGGCCGCCATCGCTTATGCCCGCAAACTTGCTGCCAATCAGGACATTGCCAAATGAGCATTCAAGGTGTTTTCAGCGCCGCCGCCACGCCGCTCAATACCGATCTGACGCCCGACCACGCCGCCCTCGCGGCCCATTGTCGTCAACTCCTCGACGATGGCTGCCACGGCATTGCCATGCTCGGTTCGACCGGCGAAGCCAATTCCTTCTCTCAGGATGAACGCCGCGCCATGCTCGAGGCCGTTGTCAAATCCGGCATTGCGCCCGACGCGCTCCTGCCCGGCACCGGCCTCTGCGCCCTGCCCGAAACCATCGCCCTGACGCGCCATGCCCTCTCGCTCGGCGTCACTAAGGTCGTCATGCTGCCCCCCTTCTACTACAAGGGCGTCAGTGATCAGGGCCTGTTCGATGCCTATTGCCAGGTAATCGACGCCGTCGCCGACGATCGCCTTCGCATCGTGCTCTACCACATTCCCCCCATCTCGCAGGTTCCGCTTAGCCACGATCTCATCGTCCGGCTCTGTGAGCGCTATCCGGACACGATTGCCGGTGTCAAAGATTCCGGCGGCCAGCTCGACCACATGGTCAGCCTGGCCAAAACCTTCCCGCAGCTTGCCATTCTCGCCGGCGCCGATCCTTTCCTGCTGCCGCTGATGCAGCAAGGCGGTTCGGGCTGTATCACCGCGACATCCAATCTCGCAGCCAGCCAGCTCCGCATGGTCTTCGAGAACCATTCCGACGCCAGCGCGGCCGACGAAGTGCAAGCCGCGCAGGCCCGAATCGTCGCCCTGCGCGAAGCCAGCAACAGCTTTGCCCAAATCCCCACCATCAAGGCCATGGTGGCGCGGCGCTACAATGCCCCCGGCTGGCGCCGCATGCGCCCGCCGCTCGTCTCGCTCACCGACGAGCAGGCCAGCCAGCTCAAGAACGTGCTTGACCGCATCGATCTGGACCATCCGGCATGATGCGCATTGACGAACTGCTGCGCACCGGTCGCCGCGGCCTGCGCACCCGGCCGGGCAGCTTGCTGCTGGGCCCGACTGGCGCGCGCCTCTGGGCCGAAATGCTCAACGATCGTCCCGGCTTTTCCGGCGCGATCGACTTCATCCACAAAATCAATATCCCGCTGCTTTTCGGCATCAACCACGATCGCCCGCAGCCGCCCCTTCCCTCCGAGGTCGAGTGGCGTCCCAGCCATCTCACGACGCGCAGCCAGTTCGGCACCCTGAGCCTCGAAGAGCGCCGCTACGTCACCTGGGAAGACCAGGCCGTTTCGACCCAGCGCTGGCACAATGGCGGCACCGCGCCGACCATGCTGAAACTATGCATCGACCCTGATTGGGTCGATCTCCACGGCGACACCGCCATCGGTGAGCGCCGCATCGATGCCCATGACTTTACCCTGCGGGCCGTTATCGGCACGAGCCACCCCGAACTCTGGTCCGGCCTCACTCTTTTGCCCGGAGAATCCGTCGATTTCGTCGTCGCCGCCGCCGTCGGTCTTACCGATCAGGACACTTTGGCGCAAATGATCGGCAATATTGCCGATTTGATCAAGCAGCCCGCAAGCACGCTGGTCGCAAAACAGGTGGACGATTACCAATCCTTTTTCGACGCCATACCCCGGTTGACCAGCAGCAGCCCGGTCCTTGACCGGCTCTATGCCTATCGCTGGTTCCTGCTGCGCCACAACCTCGCCCGCCCCGGTCGCGGTCCACTCGACGGCACCTTCTTCTATGAAGGGCGCTCCCACAAAATGACGAAAACCCCATGGAACCCAGAGGGTTGGGAGTTCAGCAAGCTCATACCGCTCTCGACGCCCATGCATCTGATCGAGGCGCGTTGGCACCACGATCAGGGCCTCGGCACCGGCGTCTTCCCTCTGCTCGCTGCCACCCAGCGCCCCGATGGCCAGTTTGACGCTCGCACCCTCACCAAAACCATCCACCCCTATGCCAATTTCATGGGCTGGGCCAGCTACCAATATGCCCTGACACAAGGTCTGAGCGACGCACTTCGCGATGCTATCACCGTGTTAAAAAAGCAGGTTTTGGGCGAATCCGAATTCCTGGCCACCGGCGGCGACAACCTCCCCATCCAGCAGCGTCACCAACTGACCGGCAAGGAATACCAGCCCAGTTACTGGTATTTCCATGACTACCCGGACGACCCGCTCGACCCCGCCACCTACACCCCCCTCAAGCGCGTCGATCGCGCCATCTACCAATATCTCAACGCCCGCGGCGTCGCCGGCCTCTGCCGCCTCGCTGGCGATGCGGAAGCAACAAGCTTCGACGCTTTGGCTGACGCCATTGCCGAGAATGTGCTGTCCAAACAATGGGATGCGGAGACGGGCTTCTTCTACGACCTGCATCACCAGACCGACGAAAAGGCCATGGTCCGCAACGTTGTGGGCTTCTATCCCTATTGGGCCGAGATCACCGACGAGACCCATCTGCCCGGTCTGCTCGACGCCTTGGGCCCCCGCCATTTCGATACCCCCGCCCCCCTGCCCTCCGTCTCCCCCGAATGCCCGGTCTTCCAGCCCGGCGGCAGCTGGAAAGGCCGCTTCCTCAAGGGCCGTAACGGCTGCATGTGGGACGGCCCGACCTGGCCCTATACCAACAGCATCGCCATCGATGGATTAGGCAAGATTTCGCAGCAAAACGGCCACGCCTACGACGAGCTATATGCCCACTTCTTCTGGAAATATGCGATGCTGCATGGACCTCAATGTGATCGCCAGACGCCCTATCTCGTTGAGCATTATGATAGCATGACCGGCGAGCCGATCAGCGACGAACCCGATTATAACCATTCCTACCTGATCGACATCATCATCCGCCAGGTCGTCGGCCTCGACATCGCAGAAGATGGCCAAGTCACCGCAAATCCGATCAATATCGGCCTCGACCACTTCACCCTGGAGAACGTCCAGATAAACGGCCAATACGTGACGGTTTATTTTCACAAAGCTACCGGCGTCGAAATAACGACAGTCAGCTCGCCCCAGCCAAAATCTTGAAAACATAACGCGGCATTGATCCGCGCGGCGCGGGTCAGGTCGCCGATACCTTCAGACAGGGTCTTCCCCTCTTCGCGGCTCAGCCGAGCGCGACCATGCGGGGAACGCCGCCGTGGCAGCGGCGACGGCCTGCTTGGTTTCATCGGCAGTGGCGCGGGCATAGCCCTCACAACTTCGGACATGTTGGATGGGTTGGTGTCCTCAACGCCATCCGAGCCGACCCAGTCCGCCGGTGACGGTTTTTATGCCGCCCGGTCAGGTTCAGCTCTTCCAGGCAACACGGTGGAAGGGCACAATCTCGATGTCGCCCCAGACCTGCTGGCTCGCATAGACTTCTTCGGCCAGATAGGCGTCAAGCCCCGACCGGTCGGGAAATTCGCAAAGCACGATGGAGCCCACCATATTGTCCGCCTCATCGAGCATGGCGCCGCCGTCGACGATGGTGCCCTCGGCTTTCATGGCATGGATCTTTTCCAGGTGCGCCTCGCGGTTGGCCAGACGCTTGTCCAGCGTGCCCGGCGCGGTGTTATCGCGGGCAATGATGGCGAAATACATCGGTCTCGTCCTTAGGCGTCCGTGGCTTCGGAAATGAACTCGCCCAGTTCCTTGGTCTGGGGCGTGCGCAGGATGTCGGAGGTGCCCATCTCGTGGACGCGCCCGTCGCGCATATAGATCACCTTGTCGGCGACCCGGCGGGCGAAGGACATTTCGTGGGTCACCAGAACCATGGTCATGCCCTCGGCGGCGAGCTCTTCCATCACCCGCAGCACTTCCCCCGTCAGTTGCGGGTCGAGCGCCGAGGTTACCTCGTCGAACAGCATCAGCTTGGGCTCCATGGCGAGGCCCCGGGCGATGGCGACGCGCTGCTGCTGGCCGCCGGACAATTGCTCGGGATAGGCGGCGAGCTTGTCCAGCATCCCGACCTTGCGCAGCACATTGGCGGCCCTCTCGCGCGCCTCTGCCCGGCCGATGCGGCGCACCAGCCGCAGCGCCAGCGTCACGTTCTGCTCCACAGTCAGATGCGGATAAAGATTGTAGCTCTGGAACACGATGCCGACATCGCGCCGCAGCGCCCGCAGATCGAGATTGGGCGTATCGAGCCGGTGCCCGCACACTTCCAGCGTGCCGGCCTGAATGGTTTCGAGCCGGTCCATGCAGCGCAGCGCCGTGCTCTTGCCCGAGCCGCTCTGGCCGATAATGGCGGCTACTTCGCCCTTGTCCACCGAGAAGGTCACACCCTTGAGCACCTCTACCCGGCCATAGCTTTTATGCACCTCCACCATATCAACGATTGGCGACATTGAACTTCCTTTCCAGAATGCGGCTCTGAACCGAAAGCGGGTAGCAGACGGCGAAATAGAGAATTGCGGCCAGCCCGAAATAGATGAAGGGCTGGAAGGTGGAATTGTTGATGATCTTGGCGTTGTAGGAGAGTTCGGCATAACCAACGATCAGCGAGGCGATCGAGGTGTTCTTGACGATCTGCACCATGAAGCCGACCGTGGGCGGAATGGCGATGCGCATGGCCTGGGGCAGGATGACGGCGCGCATGCGCTGCCATTTGCTCAAGCCCGCGCATTCCGCCGCTTCCCATTGCGGCCTTGGCACGGCCTCAAAGCATCCGCGCCAGATTTCACCCAGATATGCGCTGGTATAGATCGACATGCCCGCGGTGGCGGCCCAGAGCGGCGTGGCCGAGGGCCAGCCCAGAATGTCGGGCCCGTAAAAGCACAGCCCCATCAAGACCAGCAGGGGAATGCCCTGCACGATCTGGATATAGCCCGAGGCGGCCCAGCGCACGCCCCTGGCCGAGGAGATGCGCGACAGCGCCACCACGAACCCCATCGCTCCGCCGATAAGGAAGGTCAGTAAGCTGAGAAACACCGTGTTCCACAGCCCCCACAACAGCGATTGAATGAAGATGATGTTCATGATGCGCGATCCCCTAAAGAGGCGTTCCCAGCTTGCGCCGCCGGGGAAAGATAAGCTGGCCGAACAGGAAGAAGACGCCGCGCACCAGCACCGACAGCCCCAGGTAAATGACGCCCAACACCACGAAAATCTCGAAATTGCGGAAGGTCGCACTCTGGATGCGGTTGGAGATGCCGAACAGCTCTTCCACCCCCACCGCCGACAGGATGCTCGATGCCAGCATGAGCAGTACATATTGGCTGGTCAGCGCCGGATAGACCCGCTCCAGCGCCGGGCGGATGATGATATGCAGATAGGTCTGCAACTTGGTCAGGCCCTGGCATTCGGCCGCTTCGAGCTGCCCCTTATTGATCGACTCGATGCCGGCCCGCACGATCTCGGTTGTATAGGCGCCGATATTGATGGTGAGCGCGATGGCCGCGCCCACGAAGATCGGTAGGCGGATGCCGATGCTGGCAATGCCGAAGATCAGGAAATAGGCCTGGATCAACAGCGGCGTATTGCGGATGAATTCCACATAGGCCGTCACCAGCATCTGCGCCCATTTGGGGCCGCCGGTGCGGATCACACCGCAGACGGCCCCGATGAGAACGCCCAGCACGGTAGTGATCGCCGTCAGGCGCAGGGTCACCCAGATGCCTTCGAGCAGCAGGGGCCAGTGCGCGAGCACCGCTGCAAAATTGAATGAATAGTTCATTTGCCCCTCCTGCCCTTTCGGCGGTTAGTGAAGGTTGGCCAGAATGTCGGCGGGCAATTCGGTGCCCTGGTAGCGCTCGTAGATTTCCCCGAGCTTGCCGTTCTGAAGGTTCTCGACCACCCAGCCATCGACATAGTCGCGCAGGTCCTGGTCTTCCTTGCGCAGCCCCACCCCGACGCGGAAATCGCGTAGCGCGATCTTGGGCTCCAGCTCCTTGGCCGGGTTGCGCTCATTGATCACGTCGAGCAGGGTCTGGGCCTGCGCCACCAGGTCGAGCTGGTTCGAGGCCACTGCGGTGATCGTGGTGGCCTCGTCCTCGAAGCGCACGATTTCCACATCCTCGGGCACGGTCGCGGTCAGGTCCGTGTCGTTGGTCGTGCCCCGGGTCACGGCGATGCGCAGCCCGTGCAGGTCGTCCACGCTCTTGATGTCCATGGATTTGGGCGCGGCGATGAAGGTGGCCGCACCCGAATAGGGCAGCGAGAAATCGATGGTCTGCTTGCGCTCATCGGTGATGCTGAGCGCCGACATGATGGCATCGGCCCGGTTGGAGAGCAGGAAGGGAATGCGGTTGGCGCCATTGGTGGGCACGATTTCGAGCTCCACCCCCAGCGATTCCGCCAGCAATTGCGCCGCCCCCACTTCCGAGCCGGCTGGCTCGAGGTTCTCGTCCTGATATGACCAGGGCGGCACGCTCAGATCGATGGCGATACGAATCTTGCCCTCGGCGCGGATACGCTCCAGCGTTGTCTCTGCCTGGGCCTGCGCCGTCAGCGCCAGGCTCACGGTCAGCGCCAGGGCGGAAATGATCTTCAATAGCTTCATTGTCTCCTCCAAAAGAAGCTGTGGGAACAGGAAAAGTCAGGCCGCGTTTGGGAACGCGATGCCGGCCCTGTCGAAATAAGGCTTGAGCGGAACCAGGATTTCTTCCGCCAGGAACACGCCCTCGCGCGCCGCTTCATCCTGCCGGCGCCGGGCCTGGTCGCCGGGAATGCGCACCCGTTCCACCCCCGGACGCGGGGGATTTTCGCGGCAGCGATCGACCAGCCAGTCCATCTCGTCGGCAAAGACGCGTCGCCCGCCAAAGGCCGCCGGATCGATGACCTGCAAAAAAGTGTTCATCACCGTGCCGGACATTTGCTGGCGCCTTCCGGTGCCGCTGAGGCCCTGGGTCAGCGCCTCCACCAGCAGCGCCATGGCATAGCCCTTATGGCCATGATCCATGCCGCCCACCGGCATCAGCGTACCCTGCCCCTCGATCAGCACCTTGGGGTCGCATGTCGGCTGACCCTCTTCGTCCAGCAGCCATTCATGTTCGTAAAGCCGGTCGGCCTGCGCCAATTGGGTCGAACGTTTCACCGTGGTGATCGAGCAGCTGATATCGAGCAGGATCGGGTCGGCCCCGGTGGGAATGCCGGCGGCCAGCGGATTGGGGGTGAACACGCCGCGTGTGCCGCCAAAAGGAGCCACGCCCTGATGCGCCGGCCCCGAACAGGCCAGGATCGCCATCAGCCCCCGCTCGGTGATGCGGGGCAGATAGGTGGCGAGGGCCCCGGTATGATAGCCCTCCCCGATGGTCAGCGTCACCACGCCCTCGCGCTCAATCCTCTCCAGCGCCACATCGATGGCGCGGTTGATCAGCCAGGCCCCCGCCAGGCGCCGTCCGTTCCAGGCGACGCAGGCCGGTCGGTCCGAAATCACCTCATAGCTGCCCTCCAGATGCAGGGCCCCCGAGGCGATTTCGTCCAGATACCAGGGCGCGATGGCCAGCCCATGCGTGCTGTGCCCGATAGCATCGGCGGTAACCAGCGAACTGGCCACGTCCTGCGCCATAGCTTCCTGCATGCCGGCCCCCATGAATAGCGCCGTGGTGGCATCGAGCAGCGCGGAATACGCAAAGCGCGCGCCGCCGGCTTTCGGATCGGGCAGCACGTTCATGTCACTGTTCCGCCCACTCGGTGACTTCAGGCGGCAGGTCGATGCCGAAGGCGCCACTATAGATGGCATTGAGGCTGCCATCGGCGATGCCGTCGGCGACCCAGGCGTCGAGCTTTTCGCGCAGCGCATCCTCGCCCTTGGCGACGCCAATGCCAGTGACATTGGTATTGAGCACGATCAGCGGACGAACATCGAGGCTCGGATTCTGGGCATTGACGGTGGTTAATAGAGCGGGCGCGGTAACGTACAGATCGGCCTGGCCGCTCAGCAGCGCGGTGATGGCGGTCGAGTCGTCTTCGAGACGAACGATGTCGGCGCCTTCGGGCGCATCGGCGGTGATCTGGGCGTCATTGGTGCTGCCGCGCACTACGGCGATACGCTTGCCCGCCAGGTCGTCGATGCTGTCCACGCCCGACGCCGCCGGGCCGCCCACCACGATCTGGATGGCGCTGTAAGGGCGCGAGAAGTCGATCACTTCGCGGCGCTCATCGGTGATCGAGAGCGTCGAGATCACCACGTCGGCGCGATTGGTCTGCAGATAGGGAATGCGGTTGGCGGCCGAGGTCGGCACCAGTTCCACCGCGACGCCCCAATCGGCGCCCAGCTTGTTGGCGAATTCCACTTCCGAGCCAACATATTGGCCCGAAGCGTCAAGCGAGGAATAGGGCGGGGCTGCCGGGTCGATCGAGACGCGGATTTTGCCGGCGGCCTCGATATCGGCGAGCGCATCGGCATGCGCCAGCACCGGCGTGAGCACGGCGGCGGCCAGAGCCAGGCCAAGGACCATGCGGCGGGAAAAAACGGTGTCTATGGTCATCTTCTGAAAGTCCTCCTGAGTGCCGCCCTTCCGGCAGCGTCTCATCACTTACGATATTGCCGGGGCGAAGTAAGCGGCGATGCGCCGATCACGCCCGGCTGCGTCTCACTTCGTGAGACTGCGGGCCTGCTCTGTCATGAAGTCGAACAGCAATTGCATCTGCCCTTCCAGCATATGGGTGCCGTCGCGTGTGGCGCAGCCGCGCTTCTCCGCCTCGATCAGCAGCCTGGTGGGCACCGGGTCGGTGATGACATCGGCCACCACCGCGTTTCCGGCCAGCCCGGACACATCGACTGGCAGTGGATCATTGGGGTTGAAACCGGCATAGCTGGCATTGATCACCACGTCGAACCCGGTGACATCGCCCTGCCCCTGGCGCGCCCGCCCCGGATAATGGCGCTCCAACAGGGCCAGCAGGGCGGCTTGCTTTTCGGTGTCGGGATCGTGCAGCGCCAGCCGCGTCGCGCCGGCTTCCAGCGCCGAGACGGCGATGGACGAGCCGGCCCCGCCGGCCCCGGCCACATAGACCGCCTTGCCGGCCAGCGCATGGCCGGCATCGGACAGACCCTTCACCATGCCGGCACCATCGAAATTGTCGCCGAACCAACCCCCTTCCGGGCGGCGGCGCATGGCGTTGATCGCTCCCAGCGCCGCAGCGCGCGGCGACAGTTCGGCGCAATGGCGCGCGGCGCCGAATTTATGCGGCAGCGTCACCAGAATGGCATCCACATTGGGCATGGCCATCAGTTCCGGCAGCGCCGAATCTAGCCGTTCCGGCAGGATGTGCATCGGCACCAGCAGCCCGTCATAGCCGGCCTCTTGCATGCGTTCGCTCAGCCAGCCCGGCGCCAGAACCTGTGAAATGGGCGAGCCGATCAGCAGATTGATCCGGGTTTTGCCGGTGAGTGCGGTCATGGGCGTGCCTGTGGGTTGAACCTGATCAGTCGAGCTTGGGGGCCGGCGACGGCGGCGCCATGGCAAAGCCCCGCCCCGCATAGTCGAAATCATGCAACCCATTAAGCGGCTGCGACTTGTCTACCGGCGAGGCGTAATAAGCACGGATTTCCACGATGCGTTCGATCTGCTCGTCGAAAATATACCATTCGTCGCCGCGCAGAATTTCCCCCGGCGCGGTTTTCCAATGCGTCCATTCGATCACCGCTTCCCGGCCATCGGCGCCGGCTAGCACTTTCTCGATGGTCCAGCGCGAGCCCAGCGTTTTGACGCACCACACCCAGCCATCGGCGATGGCCTTGGCCCCGCGCCAGGGCGCCCCGGGCAGGCCGGGTGGGAAATAATGCACGGCATCGGGCGTGAAGCAGGAGACCAGTTCGTCGTGATCGGCGGCATTGCAGGCGGCGAAATAACGGCGGATCAGCGCCTCGGCCTTGTTTGCGGCTTCAGTCATGACTGTTTTCCATTATTGGCGCGCCAGGAGACATATTCGGCCAGCGTCTGCTCATCGGGCGGATAAGTGCCCCAGAGCGGCGCGCCGGCATCGATCTTGGTAAACAGAAACCGCTCGCGCATTTCCTGTTCATAGGCCGCGTCGGCCAAAACCGGCGCCAGATGGCGCGGGATCACCACGACGCCATCGGCATCGCCCACGATGACGTCACCCGGATAGACCGCAACACCGGCACAGCCGATGGGACGCTGCATGTCGATGGCCCGGTGGAAGGCCGGACGGGTCGAGGCGGTATTGGCGGCGCAATAGGCCGGGAAATTCATGCGCGAAATTTCGGTGCCGTCGCGGAAGGCGCCATCGGTAATGGCGGCGGCCACGCCCTTGCGCATCAATCGGGTCATCAGCATGTTGCCGGCCGAGGCGGCGCGCGGATCGCTGCGGCTATCGATGACCAGAACCTTGCCCGGCTCGATCGCTTCGACCGCTTCCCATTGCAGGTTGTCGTCGCCGCGCTTGGCCAGATCGCCCAGATCCCAATCCTTGTCTTCGCGGGACGGAATGAAGCGCAGGGTGAATGCTTCGCCCGCAAAGCTGCCGGCCTCCTTGTTGAGGGCATTGAGGCCCACAAGGAATTGCTGGCGGAAGCCATGTTTGAACAATTGAGTGGTCAGGGTGGCCGTGCTGGCCTGTTTCAGCTTGTCCAGGATATCCTGGGTAACGACGACATCGCTCATTTCAGACTCCGCTTGGCGCAGTGCGACTACTTGGTTCACTTCGACTTGGTCCGGCCGACGGCCTCATCGACCATGTCGAACAGCGAATATTGGGGCTGGAAACCGAGGATGGAGCGGGCCTTGACGCTGCTGCCATGGGTGCGGCCAAGCGGCACGGGAATATGCGCTTCGACATAACGGCGGCCGGTAGCCTCGGCGAGATAGGGAATGAATTCCGCAAGGCTGACGGGACTGACAGGGGCGATATTGAAGGTCTCGCCAATGGCCTCGGGCTTGTCATGGATCAGCAGCAGGCCCTGCACGATGTCGCGCACATCCACCAGCTCCTGGGTATGGGGCTTGCCGTTTTCATCGTAAGTGAGCAGCAGCGGCTCATCATCGCCCATCAGCGGCTCGAGAATATCGAGCACCTTGCGCAACTGATCGTCGCTATTGGCGCCGGCATGGTGGGTGCTGCTGGCCTTGAGGCTCTTGACCCGGGCATTCACATAGAAGGCGGCGCCGGAATATTCGCCATTGGGATCGATCAGCTCATGGGCCGCTTCGGTATGGGAGAAGACTGCCGTGCTAATGTCGAGATTGGCTTCGGAGCGGTTGTAGAACTTGACCATCTCTTCGCCGAGCACTTTGGACATGCCGTAGAAAGTATAGGGCTCGTGCGGGTGCAACTCGTCGGTCGGGCGATAGCGCGCAAAACGGGTAGGATAGACCTGATCGCTGGACGCGAATACCATACGCACCTTGCGGTGCCTCGCCTGTTCGGCGGCGGCACGCAGCACGTTATAGGTCCCCACGACGTTGACGTCCCAAAGCAGATCTCGCGCCGTGGGCTGGAACGAAATGACGGCCGCCATATGGAAAATGGACGAGACGCCTTCTACCGCCTGACGCACGATGTCGACATCGGCAAGGCTGCCAGTAATACATTCGACACCGCGCGCTTCGGTGGCTGCGCGATTGGGATCGTTGGGGACAGCAATGGTCCTGACCTTCAAGCCACGCTGTTGCAGCGCAGTTGCCAGGGTCCCACCGACGCGGCCGGTTGCGCCGGAAACGAAAACGTCCATTTTACTCTCCAAGGATCGTCAGGTGCCAGAGACCCTTGGTCATCCGGCAGTTTCACCTTGAAAGAATTCCCTCCGGCTGGAAAGCGCCAATCTTGGCTGGGAGCAAACCCCATCTCACATCATGGGACTACGCTGAAATGGCGAAGCGCTCCAGCATGTCGGGATCGGGCTCAAATCCGATCCCGGCACCTTCGGGCACGATCATCTTGCCATCGACCAGGGCCGGTGGCGGCTGCAGCCAACCGTCGGGATCGACGAACAGATATTCGAGCAGCGAATCCTGCGGCAGCAGCGGTGCCATGGCGAGAGTGGCGAAAAAGCCCGGCCCAAAATAGGGCGTGTGTGGCATGACCGATTTGCCCAATGCCCGCGCATCGCGCACGACACCAACGAATTCGGAGACCCCCCCGACCTTGGTGACGCTCGGCTGCGGAAAGCGCAAGGACTTGCTGAGGCGGGCAAAGTCGAATGCCGTCGAGGCATTTTCGCCAGCGCCCACTGCCATTCCGGCCATCTCGATCTGCCTATGGCCGTCATAGTCGTCAGGCGGAAAAATCGGCTCCTCGATCCAGAGCACATTGCTCGCCTTGAGCGAAGGCACCTGGGCGATGGCTTCTTCGATCGTCCAGGCACAATTGGCATCGACCATCAGCACCGCATCGGGACCGATGACCTCTCGCGCAGCGGCAATGATCTGCGGCTCGACCTCGTGCAGTTTGATGTGATGAAAGCCCCGGTCGATTGCGCGCTGGCAATGATGCCGAACCAGGTCGATGTCGCCATAGCGAACAAGGCTCGCATAGGCGGGCATGGCCCGCGGCGTCACCATAGAACCAGCGACGGCCGCAGCTAGGGGCTCGCCGTTTCGCTTGGCCTGCAAATCCCACAATGCGATATCGACACCCGAAAGGGCAAAAGTGGTGATCCCGTAGCGCCCAAACAGGTGCAGCTTTTTCTGCACCTCGATATTCCAGGCCGAAATGTCCTCGATCGCGCGTCCGATAACGCTTGGCGCGATCATATCGTTAACGGCGGCATGGGTGGCGCTCGTGCAGAAATAGGAGAAGGAATCGCCCCAGCCGACATGGCCATCTTCGTCCTCGAGGCGCACCAGGACCATATCAAGCGTGTGCCAGCGTGACGGCGTGGCCCCGGTCCCCTTGCCCCCATCAACAAAGGGAATGGAAACCGGAAAGGTCTCGAGCGAAGTGATGGGGGCGGTGTGGGACATCAGGTGACCTGGTTTGGCGAAAGGGTTGTGACAGAGGCCGGGCTGCCGGGCTGGCCGGCATCGAGTTCGAGCACATGGCCCGATAGCGGCGAATGCATCAGCGCCTCTCGGGTCAGGCCCAGCCGGGCGCTGGTGACGAAAAGCCGGTCATAGTTCGCGCCGCCAAAACAGATGCCGGTCGGCGCCGGTACAGGTATGGCTATGGTGCGATCGAAGTCGCCATCCTCGTTGAGGCGAATAATGCTCCAGCCATCGGCCATGGCAACCCAGACCCGCTCCTCCCCATCCAGAGCGA
Source organism: Devosia sp. YIM 151766 (assembly GCF_030285925.1). Taxonomy (NCBI): domain Bacteria; kingdom Pseudomonadati; phylum Pseudomonadota; class Alphaproteobacteria; order Hyphomicrobiales; family Devosiaceae; genus Devosia; species Devosia sp. YIM 151766. The sequence continues at coordinate 2,896,779 of NZ_CP127251.1, forward strand.
GCGCAGCGGGCGAACCAGCCACCTTAGGCAGATCGGCGAAGATGCGCTTGCGCTTTTCGAGCGGCGCTAATTGGTAGATGGCACCGCGCCCCGGCAGGGTGGCATAAAGCGTCGTGCCATCGCGATTGACCGCAAGCCCTGAAACGGCGTCCGGCAGCTCGAAAACAGGGTCGATTTTGCCGCTGGCCAGGTCAAGTGGCCCCAACACCGCCCCGTCGACGTCGCGGCGCGTGGCCGCGGCCCAGAGCGCACCATCGGGCAAGGCAAGGATCGTCGTCAGCCGCTTGTCGCCCGCAAGGTCGCGCAAGTCGAACTGACCATCGCGCGCGAGCAGGCCGATGCGATTGACGCTGGCAATGACGACGCCATCTTCGTGCTGCGCAGCACTCACCAGACTTTCGCCGAGAACATCAAGGCTGAACACATCCTTGGGTCCACGCAGGCCATGGACAGATGGCGCAAGCTTGTCGACCCAGCACAAATGGCCACGTGACGCATCCCAGAAAGGCGAGCCCGTGGCAAAGCCCGCGGCCTCGCTAGCCTGGCGGATATCGGGATGGCGAGCGCGCGTTTCGAACAGATAGGGCGCCAATTGATCGGAAATTCGGCGCGCCGCCTCGGCAATTTCGCGGCCCAATTGCTCGGCCCGCTCCACCGTCATGCGATAGACCGGCCCCGCCACGCTGATCGCGGCAATGGGGCGCCCTGCCCGGTCGGTCACGGCAGCCCCGACGCAACGCGTCCCTTCAACGATCTCCTCGTCATCGGTTGCATAGCCCCGGGCGCGAATGATCTGCAATTGCACCTTGAGCGCGGCGGGGTCGACAATGGTGAAAGGTGTGAAGCGCTCCATACCTTCGTGGAGGATCGCATCGACCTGCGCTTCGCTCAGCGCCGACAGGATGGCCTTGCCCTGACTGGTGCAATGCATGGGTTTGAGCGCACCTAGGCGCGCATTGGATCGCCGGGAGTGTGCGCCTTCGAAACGTCCCAGCGCCAGCACATGGCGCTTTTCCTGCACGGCCAGATAGGCCGTTTCGCCGGTCATATCGCGCAAGCGGCGCAGTTCTGCCGATGCGACTGAGGCGAGATCGGCCGAGGACCAGACATTTTGCGCCAGTTCAAGAAACTGGAAGCCCAGCGTATAATTCTGCGTCACCGGATCGATGCGGATCAGTCCGCGCGAGGCCAGCGCCGAAAGGATGCGGTAGAGCGTGGCCCGCGCGATGCCCGTGGCGCTCGACAGCTCGGCGAAGCCGACCTTGCCGGGCGCGCTGCCGATACGGGTCAGCACCTCGGTCGCCTTGCCGATCAGCGCAGCGCCTTTGACGCTGATCTGAGGCGCATCCTCTTCTTCCCACCCGACTGCATTGTCGTGACGCCTTGTCATGCCCGCTCCGATCAGTTCGCGCGCCGTACCGCCAGCGATATCGTGCCGGAGAGTTCCTCGCCCGGCGCGGAAATGCGGGCGCCCGTGCCCGGAACATCCTGTCGGGGCACCAGCCCATCCACGCCATCGAAAACCAGCCGACCAATGTGCTCGCCAAAGGCAGGCACTATTTCGCGCATCTGGCCATGCTGCACGCCTATCCGATCCGACACTGAACAACCTCCCAGAAGCAAGCAGCTAGCCGAGCCAACACTCTGGCGTCAACAAAGCGCTGCTCCAAAGTCTCATATATTGAGACTAGGATGACGAGATTGAGTCAGTAGGCCCAGCTATTCGCCTGTGACAGCTAATCGAGGCAACATCCGCCTGGCAGGTGTGAGACGCGATCGCGCCTGGTGAGTCTTCAGTCCAGCTGTTTCAGGACATGCAATGGCGATAGTCGTCAGCATTGATCACCACGCCCACAGTCAGGAAATCGCACGCGGAGGAGAGAATATGTCGACCAAGAGCACTTCCATTCTTGTTGCTCGATGTGTGTCTCCAAGCCGGTAGGATAGCCGATGTCAGTTAAAAGCGGAACAGTCGGCGCAATGCCGACTGCTCCTTTGTCTTGCACGTCATCAACGCATGTGGGGATTAGAACACGCTGTCTTCATTGATGAAGCGCGCCACATTATCTTTCGTGATGATTGGAGATGGCATGGCGGTATCCTTGGGGGCGGCCGCGCCAGCCAGGATGGCCATCAGGCGGTTGAAACCGGCGCGGCCGATTTGGTCGGCACTGTTGAGGCCGGTAGCACCATAATTGCTGCCTTCGCGGGCGATTTCAGCAAGAGCACCGGCTTCACCATCGACCGAGGCGATGAAGATGCTGTCGGCAAGACCCGCATCGGCAATGGCGTTCTGTGCGCCCAGGCACATGGAATCATTCTCGCAGAACACCGCCGAGATGTCGGTTTCCTTGGAGAGCATGTCTTCCATTTGGCGGAAACCGCCATCGGCGCTCCAGTCGCCCCATCCCGGCGCGACCACGGCAGTCAGATTGGCCGCAGCGAGCTTGGCGCTGACGCCATCAGTGCGGTTGGAGCCGATCGTATTGTCGGCCGGGCCGCCACGGATGATGACGACCTTGCCCGACCCGCCGAGACGATCCACGATGTAGTCACCAATGCCTTCGCCGATGGCACGGTTATCCGGGCCAACCCAGCTGGTATAGTCGCCGCCCTTGAGCAGGCGATCGACCATGACGACGGGCACGCCGGCTTCGGTGATCGCTTCGAGCGCCGCTGGCGCGGCCTCGATGAAGGCGCCCGAGACGATCAGGCCGCTGACGCCCTGGTTGAGCAGGTCTTCGACGTCCGAGGTCAGCTTGGCGACGTCGCCATCGGCATCGGTCGAAAGCAGGCGCACATTGGAATAGGCGGACGCCTCATCCTTGACCGCTGCATCCATGCCCACGAAATAGGCGCAGCACAGCGACAGGTTGACCACGCCGATCTTGATCTCCTCCTGGGCGCGCAAAGCGCCGGCCCCAAGCATGGCGGTTGCGAAGACTGCGGCCCCCAGCAGGTTTCGTGTCGTCTTGATATTCATAGTTCTTCTCCCTTTGGTGCGCGGCCCGTTGGGTTCCGCGCGGTTGATGCGCGGTCAGGCTTTTTTCCGGCGAGCCAGCACCGCAACAAGAATAATCATCCCCTTCACCAATTGCTGGTAGTAGGAGTCGACGTTGAAGAGGTTGAGTACGTTGTCGACCACGGCGAGCGCCAGCACGCCGCCCAGCACGCCGAGTGCCGTGCCGCCGCCGCCACCGAGCAGGCCGCCGCCGATGACCACGGCCGCAATGGCGTCGAGTTCGTAGCCAATACCCACGCTGGGCTGGGCAATGCCCAGCCGGCTGGACAAGAGCACTCCGGCAATGGCCGCGAAGACGCCGCACAGGACATAGGCCAGCGTCAGGTGCTTTCCGACATTGATGCCCGCGAGGCGTACGGCTTCCTTATTGACGCCCAGCGCATAGGCGGCACGGCCCGACACGGTGCGTTCGAGATAGAACCACACCAACGGGACGGCGAGTGCAAAGAGGATGAAATTGACCGGCACGGGGCCGATAAAGGCACCGCCCAACAGGCTGCGGAACAGCTCGTCAGATGGATAACGCGGCGTATCGGCATAGACATAGAGCAGGCCGCGCAGGCTCCCCATGGTTGCGAGCGTAACGATGAAGGGCTGCAGGTTGAAGCGCGAAATCAGCGTGCCATTGACCCAGCCCACAGCGCCGCCCATGACGAGGGCCAAGAGAATGGCCAGCGAGAAATGCATGTCGGCCTGCAGGCCCGTCGCCAGCAATCCGGCAAAGGCCAGGACCGAACCCACCGACAGGTCGATGCCGCCGGTGCGGATAACCATCAGCATGCCCAGGCTGAGAAAGCCGTTGGTGACGATCTGGCGCGAGACATTGACGATGTTGCGCTGGGTGAGGAAAGCGTCCGATGCAATGGACGCGAAGACGATCAGCGCGATGATCGCCGCTGCAAAGATGAGATCGGCACGGCTGAAGCGCTGCCAGAAGGCTGGCTTGTCCGAAAGGGATTGAGTAGCCAGTGTCAATTCAGACGCTCCGTCGTGTTGGCCGGCACATCAATTCCGGCGGCATGCATGAATACGGTTTCCATTTTGAAATCCTGGGGCGTCAGTTCGGCGACGATGCGCCCTTCGCGCAGCACCAGCAGGCGATCGGACAGGCCCAGTACCTCGGGCATTTCCGAGGAGATGAGCAGCACGGCAGCGCCAGCGACGGCCAAATCGGCGATCATCTGATAAATTTCGACCTTGGTGGCGATGTCGACGCCGCGCGTCGGCTCATCGAAAATGAAAAGCTTGGTGCCCTGCACCAAGAGCCATTTCGCCAGCACGACCTTTTGCTGATTGCCGCCCGACAATTGGCGCACCGGACGCTCGACGCCCCTAGGGCGGATCGAAAGCTGGGCGACCTTTTCGTCCACCAGCTGGCGCCGCGCGCGCATATTGAGCACGCCGAACTGCGAGACGCGATCGTACGAAGCGAGTCCGGCATTATCGAGCACGCTGGCGTCAAGCGCCAAACCATCGCCCTTGCGGTCCTCGGTGATGAAGGCAATGCCGTGGCGTACCGCATCTTCGGGCGTTGCAAAGCGGACGAGCTTGCCATTCAGAGTGATCTGCCCGCTCTGGGCCGGCAGGGCGCCGAAGATCGATTTGGCAATTTCGGTGCGGCCGCTGCCGACAAGCCCGAACATGCCCAGGATTTCACCTGCGCGTAGCGTCAGATTTACATCGGCAAAGTCGTCCTCGCGCGTCAGTCCTGCGACCTCGAGAACGGTCGCGCCCGGCAAGCGATTGCGAGGTGGAAAGATCGCTTCGAGTGGGCGGCCCACCATAGCTTCGATCAGGCTATCCTGGGTCAGCGCGCCAATCGGCCCGGCCATCACGCTCTGGCCATCTTTGAGCACCACCACATGATCGGCGATCTCGAAAATCTCTTCGAGGCGATGGGAAATATAAAGCACCGTGGTGCCCGATGCCGCCAGCGCACGCACCTTGGCAAAGAGCCTTTCGGTCTCCGAAGCCGAGAGCACGGCGGTCGGTTCATCAAGGATCAGAATAGCCGGATCGGCCACTAGCGCCTTGGCGATTTCGACGATCTGCTGCTGCGCGACGCTGAGCTCGCCAACCAGCGAGCGAGGATCGATGGAGTCAAAGCCGAAGCCGGACAGGACGTGCTGCGCGAGCGCATTGGCAGCCGGCCAATCGACCACGAAGCCCAGTTTCTTCGGCATGCGCCCGAGCAGCAGATTTTCCGCCACACTGAGATGCGGCAGGAGGCTCAGTTCCTGATAGACCGTGCGGATACCCAGCGCCATCGCATCGGCTGGCTGGGCAATATTGGCCGATACGCCGCCCACGACGATGTTGCCCTCGTCGGGGATGACGGCGCCAGACAGCATCTTCATCAGCGTGGATTTGCCGGCGCCATTCTCGCCGCACAGCGCCAGCACCTGTCCGGCTCCCACGGAGAACGAAATGTCGCGCACCGCCTTGTTGCCGTCATAGCTCTTCGCGATATGGCTGACCTCAAGGCGCGCCATCTCAGATTGCCCCAAAGACTTCGCTGAGCAGCAGCGTCTTCTGCTTGGTCATGTCGTGCAGCGTGTCATGCATGCCTTCGCGGGTATTACCGCTGCCGCGATTGCCGCCGAATGGCAGGGTTTCGACGCGCACGGCTGTCGTGTGGTTGACCACCACCGTGCCGACATCGAGCACTTCATAGGCGCGCATGATGCGGCGCATGTCATTGGTAAAAATCGCCGCCTGCAGACCATAGGGACTGTCATTGGCGAGGGTGAGAGCCTCCTCGAAATCGTCATAGACGAGGAAGGGCAGCACGGGGCCGAAGGTTTCTTCGGCAAAGGCGGGCGTGCCCGGGGTGACGCCCGTGAGGATAGTTGGCTCAATGAAATTGTCGCGTCGCGTGCCGCCGGCGACCACAACCGCGCCATCGGCAACGGCCTGGGCGATCTGCGCCTCGACGCGTTCCGCACCACGGCGGTTGATCAATGGTCCGACATCGGTAGCGCTGTCGGACGGATCGCCGATACGCAGGCTTTTGGTGATAGCAACGACCGCCTCGAGCAACGGTGCGTAGACCGAGCGCTGCACCAGAACGCGCTTCACCGCGCAGCAGATCTGGCCGTTACCACTGGTGAACCGACCGGCCACCAGCGCCGCAGCCGTGGCCGGGATGTCGGCATCTGCGCAGACGATCGTCGCGTCATTGCCGCCCAGTTCAACATGGACTTTCTTCAGCGTCTTGGCCGCAACTTCGAGAATACGAATGCCCGCAGCGGTGCTGCCGGTCATGGTGATCATCTGCACGTCCGGTGCACGCACCAGAGCTTCGCCAACCTCGCGACCACCTGTGACAACCTGATGGGCGGCTTTGGGCAGACCCGCCTCTTCGAGATAGCGTGCAATTTCTAGCATCACGAGCGGGCAATCTTCGGGCGGCTTGGTGATGACTGCATTGCCAGCAGCAAGCCCACCGGCAACCTTGTGGCTCCACAACTCGACCGGATAATTGAACGGCACGATGGCCACCACGACACCGACGGGTTCGCGCGTCGTCAGGGCCAGCGACTTCTCGCGACCAGGAATGGTATCAAGCGGAAAGGTGCGACCGAAAATGCGCTTGGCCTCTTCGGCATAGCCTCGGAAAATCCGCGCCGCGACACCGACCTCGCTGGTGGTTTCTGCTAACCGCTTGCCGTTCTCACGGCAGAGTTTTGCACCGAGATTCGCCTGATTTGCTTCGATACGACGCGCAACTGCTTCCAGGATTTCGTAGCGGCGATAGGCCGGCAAATCCGCCATAAACCGTCGGCCCGACTGGGCTGCCGCCACGGCCGCATCGACATCGGCCATCGTGGCGCGCGGCACGGTATCGATGGTTTCGCCGGTCGCCGGATTGGTCACCGCATCGAAGGCTCCGTCAGACGCCTGCGTCCAGATGCTGTTGATCAGCATGTCCATCGATGAGCGCCCCCGACACCGGTTTCGATTTTTTGCTTGAGATTGAGGTAATTCACAATATGAACCGAGTCAACGAAAAATGATCTTGCCGGAATTAATCATACGAATTATACGAATAATGAACGAATGACTTCTCGGAAAAACATGAGCACGCTAGACACCAACATCAGCGCAACGGCGCTTAAAGCATTGTCTGTACTGGATTTTCTTGGAGAGCAGCAACGACCACTGTCTGTCATTGAGGTGGCGACTGGCATGGGAGCAGATCGCGCAACCGCATATCGAATGCTAATGACACTGGTGCAGGCTGGTTACGTAACCCGCGATGAAAGCGCCAAAAGCTACGCATTGAGTCTCAAAGTCCTGTCGCTGACGCGCAACCTGATCCGCGAAGATGATCGCGCGTTGCAGATCGTCTCATGCATCCGCCAGATTGCTGAGGAGACAGGCGAAACGGTGCACTATTCCATGCTGGAAGGCGACAGCGCCGTGCTGCTGTTTCGCGCCAAGGGCACCCAGCGCGTCAGCGTGGACTTCCAGATCGGCGACCGATCCGCCCTGCCCTCGACATCCATCGGAAAGGTTCTGCTGGCCTATCAGGATGCGCGGTTTACGGATGCGGTTATTGCCAAGGGCTTACCGCAGGTTGCACCTAAGACCATTACCGACCCCGACGCCCTGCGACGGGAACTGGCGCTGGTTCGCGCGCAGCGCTACGCCTTCGACGACATGGAATTTGCCCCCGACATGCGCTGCGTTGCCGTTGCCGTGTTTGAACGCGGTGGAATTGTCCCCGGCGGCATCGCTATCTCCGGCCCCAGCAGCCGGTTTGACATCGCCAAGCTGAAAGAATTGCGCGAAGTTCTATTGAGCCACGCAAAGGCGCTGTCGGACAAGCTGGGGGGATAATTTTACCATAGGCACCATGTTCGAGGCTTCGGGCGCCATGCCGGTGGTGTTTCCATCCTTTAAACCAGGATCGGCGAAGAGGGAGCGCCTCTCTCTCCCCGAGCGGGGCGAGCGCCTGAGCTTCAACCTCGTGGTTTGCGTAACGATTTCCGAAAACGATCGCGCAGATCATGGGCGCCCCGGAGCCCAGAATAGATACATACCCGCCATTGTTGCACCCCCACCTTGCAAGCCCCTATCCCTGCCGATCTATCGTCACTCGAAAGCTGGCATCTGGTAGCACGCCTTATGGCACGCATCTCCCAAAATGCAAAGAGAAATTATTGCCACCATATCCGATTGACGCGGTGTATATTTTCTATTAGCAGAAAGAATATTGGCAATATGATCTAAAAAGAAATGAATTTCAGCAACAAATATCTTGATAAATCAGAGTGGTCCAGATGGGCGGTGGACATTCTGCTCGCCGAGGCGCGAGCGGGAATGGAGACACCTGTTCTTTCGGTTCCATTGCCCGCCTTTCCCGGCATTTCGCTTTTTTTAAGGATGAATCCGCCCATGCAACCGGCAGTCTAAAGCACCGGTTGGCGCATTCGCTGCTCCTTGCCTCTATTTGCGACGGCTCCGTTACCCAGGGCGTCCCGCTGATCGATGCATCCTCGGGCTCTACGGCTGTGAGCGAGGCTTATTACGCTCAACTTCTCGGCTTGGATTTTTATGCCGTCGTTCCGCGTGGTCTAAGCCTCAGTAAGCAGAAGGCCATACTCCAATATGGCGGGAGACTGAAATTCGTGGAGCACGCTTCCTCTATCTATCCAGCTGCAAAGACGCTGGCGCAAGATATTGGTGGGCATTTCCTGGATCAGTTTACCAACGCGGAACGCGCCATAGACTGGCGGCGAAACAATATTGCAGAATCGATTTTCCAGCAGATGCAAGACGAGCCGGCTATCGCCTGGATTGTCATGGGCGCAGGAACAGGCGGCACGGCATCCACCATCGGCCGGCATATCCGCTATTCGGGGCGGGCTACCAGATTATGCGTGCCGGATGTCGAATATTCGGCATTCTACGACGGCTGGGCAAGCGGCGACAGATCCGCAACCTGCGAAGCTGGTTCGCGTATCGAAGGTGTAGGCCGACCCCGCGTCGAACCCTCATTTCTGCCCGATGTTGTCGACGCGATGGTCAAGATACCTGATGCGGCCTCTATTGCAGCCTGCCGTTTCGTTTCTGACCATCTCGGTCGGCGAGTGGGTGGATCGACAGGCGCCAATTTCCTCGGAGCCATCTGGGCCGCAGACCAGATGCGCAAGACCGGCCAGAGCGGCTCGATCGTGACGTTAATTTGTGATGATGGGGATCGGTATGCGGATACGTATTTCTGTGACGACTGGCTGAACACAAATGATCTGATTATTGCGCACTTCCTGCCGATGGTCGAAGCCGCATTTGGTGGGAAAATGCTTCATCCGGACATGTTCTTGCGCCAGTCGGTTCGGAAGGAATGATGCTGGCCCAATGGCCCGGAGCAACCGCCCCATAAGGCCTCCCCTTGAGTGTCAACCGAACGAGCTTTGAGCGCCCATCCATCCTCCGGGCCAGGCAAAGTCTCCACAAGGCCAAGACAGGCAGCACAACCGGATAGCGTGGCGGAAAACTCAGCATTTTCAGGAGCTTCCGAGGTATCGACTGGCGGAGAGAGAGGGATTCGAACCCCCGATAGAGTTGCCCCTATGCCGCATTTCGAGTGCGGTGCATTCAACCGCTCTGCCATCTCTCCGCGAGATCGTCTTGCGCCCGTGGAGCGGGCGCGGCTGGTCGATACGGGGCGGCTTATGGCATAGCGCAAAGCCGCCTGCAACTCCCCTTCTGCGCGCTATTTTGCGGAAAAGCCACGAATGGCGTCTTGCGGCATGCCGGTGCCGGCCGCCGGGATCACGGGCCCACATCGGGGACAGGTGCGCAAAACCGCCGCGCTGCGGGCGGCTTCGCCGGGGCGCGGGCCCGTCACGATTGCGTGCATGCCGGACCGTGACGCCGTCTCGGGCATTAAACCGGCATTGGATCCATCATACCGGGAGATTTGACCATGGTTACGCGCCGCAGCATTATTGCCGGCATGGCGGGCCTGCCCTTTGCCGGGCTCGCCGCCAGCCGCTTCGTTCACGCCCAGGAGAGCCCGATACCCGACCTCATTTCCACCAGCGCCGGCGATCTCGTCATCCATCCCGTTGAGCATGCCAGTCTGGTGCTCGAATGGGACGGCAAGGCTATCTATGTCGATCCCGTGGGCGGTGCCGATCTTTATGCCGGCCTGCCCGCCCCCTCCGCCATTCTCATCACCCATGGCCATGGCGATCATTTCGACGTGCCGACCCTGGAGGCCATTGCCGGCGAGGCGCCGCTGCTGACCAATGGCGCGGTCTTCGACCAGCTCCCCGCAGCGCTCCAGGCCAAGGCCACTGCGCTGGCCAATGGCGAAGCCGGCACCATTCTCGACATTCCCGTCCGCGCCATCGCCGCCCACAACACCACCGCGGACCGCATGGGCTATCATCCCGTCGGCGTCGGCAATGGCTATGTGCTCACCTTCGGCGATACCAATATCTATATAGCCGGCGACACCGAGCCCCATGAGGACATGCTGGCCCTGCGCGACATCGCCGTGGCCTTCCTGCCGATGAACCTGCCCTATACAATGACGCCGGACCAGGCGGTGGCGGCGATCAATATCTTCAAACCCGGCATCGTCTATCCCTATCATTATGGCGACAGCGATCTCAGCCCGCTCGAAACCGATATCGATCCGGGGGTGGAAGTGCGCCTGCGCAATTGGTATCCGAACGGCGGCTGACGCGGCGGGCCGGCCGACGAATGGCTTGACGAACAGCTTGACTTCCGGGTGTTTTGCCCCGATAAGCCAGCCATCTGCGCACCGGTGCCTGCCGGTGCGCTGGTTTTGTTTGAAAACGCTGCTCGAGGCTGCCGGCCGGATCTCTTAATCCGGCCCCTCATGCGACAAGCCCGCGGATCTGGCATGAAGCCGCGGCGCCACAGGGCGCGACAGATAGGGACCGTGCGGCAACACCGTGCGGCATGAATATGACTTTCGCCGTTATCAAGACGGGCGGCAAGCAGTACAAGGTTGCTGCCGACGACGTCATCAAGATCGAAAAGCTCGAGGCCGAGGCCGGTGACATCGTCACCTTCGACCAGGTCCTCATGGTCGGCGACATTGTCGGCGCCCCGCTGGTGGAAGGCGCCCTGGTCGCTGCCGAACTGGTGGAAACCAAGAAGCAGAAGACCGTCATCGTCTTCAAGAAGCGCCGCCGCCACAATTCGCGGACCCGCAATGGCCACCGCCAGCTGCTGTCGACCGTGCGCATCACCGAGATTCTGACCGGCGGCGCCAAGCCGACCGTCAAGGCTGCCGCCAAGGCCGAAAAGACCGAGACCACGGCCGCCAAGGCCCCGGCCAAGAAGAGCGAAGCCAAGGCCGAGACCAAGGCCGCCGCGCCTCAGGCCGAAGCCGCCGCCGAGGCGCCCGCCAAGAAGCCGGCTGCCAAGAAGGCCGCCGCCGCCAAGACAGACAATGCCGCCGACAAGCCGGCGAAGAAGGCCCCGGCCAAGAAGGCTGAAGCCAAGGCCGACAAGGAATAAGGAGCTTAGACCATGGCACATAAGAAAGCAGGCGGTTCATCCCGCAACGGTCGTGATTCCGCTGGCCGTCGTCTCGGCGTGAAGAAGTTCGGTGGCGAAGCGGTCGTCGCCGGCAATATCATCGTGCGCCAGCGCGGCACCAAATGGGCCGTGGGCTCCGGCGTCGGCCTGGGCCGGGATCACACCATTTTCGCCCTTGTCGACGGCAAGGTCGCCTTCCGCACCCGCGCCAATGCCAAAGTGCACGTTTCCGTCGTCCCGGCAGAGGCCGCCGAATAATCCGGCAGGCCTGACCGCAGAGCCGGAGACCCGTTCCCCGGCTTTGTTTGGCAAGAAGCACAGCAATGCACAGGGGAGCCGGTCCGCCGGTTCCCCTTTTCGTTGTCGAAAGTTTCGCGCCATGAGCACTTTGAAGCATCGCCTGCCCGCAACGCTCGTCACCCCGCGTCTGGTGCTGACCGCGCCGACCATGGCGCACGCGGCGGCGATCGCGGAACATTGCAACAATGAAAATCTCCACAAATGGATGAGCCGCCTGCCCTTTCCCTATACCGGGGACGACGCCCGCTTCTTCGTTGAGAACATCGTGCCCAGCGCGGCCGAGGCCTGCTATGGCCTGCTGCTCGACGGCAATTTGATCGGCGTTGTCGGCCTTTCGTTCAGCCCCGGACAGGCGCCCGAACTCGGCTATTGGCTGGGCGAACGCCATTGGGGCCATGGCTATGCCACCGAGGCCGCCGCCGCCCTCGTCGCCGCCGCCCGCGCGGCGGGTGCCACGGCATTGCGCTCCCGCGCCCTCCTCGCCAATGCCGCATCGCGCAAGGTGCTGAGCAAGCTCGGCTTTACCGAAATCGGCGTGGCCACGGATCGGGACGGCAATCTCCAGGGCCAGCAACTGGCCATCATGGCGCTGGATTTATCGAGATGACCCGGCTGCGCACCAAACGGCTGATCCTGCGCCAGCCCCATGGGGAAGATGCGCCGGCGCTGGCCGCTTATCTCAACGATTTCGCCGTTGCCGGCAATCTGGCGCGCGTGCCCTTTCCTTATCGCCTGGCGGATGCCCTGGCCTGGCTGGCGACGCGCCGGCCCGACATGCCGGCCGACCAGACCAATTTCGCCATCGAGGTGGACGGCGCCTATGCCGGCCAGGTCGGCTTCCATCCCGGCCCTCATGGCCCGATCATCGGCTATTGGCTCGGCCAGCCCTTCTGGGGCCGCGGCATCATGAGCGAGGCGGCGGCGGCGAGCCTCGACTGGTTCTTCACGGCCAGCAGCGCGCCGGTAATCTATTCCGGCGTCTTCCATTTCAACGCCGCTTCCCTCGCCATCCAGAAGAAGCTCGGATTTACCGAGACCGGCCGCTCCAGCCTGCTCTGCCTTGCGCGCGGCGTCGAGGTGGAGCATATCGACACCCAACTCACCCAGAGCGCCTGGAAGGCAAGACGGCTATGAAATTTCTCGATCAGGCCAAGGTCTATATCAAATCCGGCTCCGGCGGCTCCGGCGCCGTCAGCTTCCGCCGCGAGAAATTCATCGAATTCGGCGGTCCCGATGGCGGCAATGGCGGCCGCGGCGGCGATGTCGTCGCCGTCTGCGCCGATGGCCTCAATACGCTGATCGATTTCCGCTATCAGCAGCATTTCCGCGCCGAAACCGGCGTGCATGGCATGGGCCAGAACCGCACCGGCGCCGATGGCGCCGATATCGTGCTGCGCGTGCCCAAGGGCACGCAGATTTTCGAGGAGGACCAGGAAACCCTCATCGCCGATTTCACCGAGGTGGGCCAGCGCGTCGTGCTGCTCAAGGGCGGCAATGGCGGCTTCGGCAATGCCTATTTCAAGACCTCGTCCAACCAGGCCCCCCGCCGCGCCAATCCCGGCCAGGAAGGCGTCGAAAAGGGCATCTGGCTGCGTTTGAAGCTCATCGCCGATGCGGGGCTGGTCGGCCAGCCCAATGCCGGCAAGTCGACCTTCCTCGCCGCCGTCTCCGCCGCCAAGCCCAAGATCGCCGATTATCCCTTCACCACCCTGCATCCCAATCTGGGCGTGGTGCGGCTCGGCGAGCGCGAATTCGTGCTGGCCGACATTCCCGGCCTCATCGAGGGCGCCAGCGAAGGCGTCGGCATCGGCGACCGCTTTCTCGGCCATATCGAGCGCTGCGGCGTGCTCATCCATCTGGTCGACGGCACCAATGAAGACGTCGCCCATACCTATAACGCCATCCGCCACGAACTGGCCGCCTATGCCGACATCCTCGCCGACAAGCCCGAAATCGTCGTGCTCAACAAGACCGACGCCCTGACGCCGGACGAGCTCGAGGACAAGGTCAAGGCGCTCGAAAAGGCCAGTAAGGCCGAAATCCGCACCATTTCCGGGGTCACCGGCGCCGGTGTCGAACAGGTGCTCTGGGACGTGTTCCACATTCTCGACGCCGAAAAGGCCGAGCTGGCCGAACGCGAGAACCAGCAGGCGGCAACAAAATGGACGCCGTGATGGGATGCTTGGGCTCTTTCGCCTCCCTCCCCCTTGAGGGGAGGGAAAGAGGGTGGGGGTGCCGGCCTGTCGGCACGCTCCAAACCATTGATTCCAGCTATTGTCGCAGCACCCCCACCCCAACCCTCCCCTCAAGGGGGAGGGAGTGGATCGAGTTTGTCGCCAGATGAGTGCCAATCAGCCCCTCGCGCCCTATCGCCGCGTCACCATCAAGATCGGCTCGGCCCTCCTGGTCGACAAGGCCGGCCAATTGCGCGCCGACTGGCTCGCCGGCCTGGCCGAGGATATCGCCGCGCTCAAGGCCGAGAACCGCGAGATCGTCATCGTTTCCTCCGGCGCCATCGCCCTGGGCCGCTCCCTGCTCGGCCTCTCGGCCACCACGCTGACATTGGAACAGAGTCAGGCCGCGGCCAGCGCCGGCCAGATTGCCCTGTCCCAGGCCTGGGCCGCGGCGCTGGGCCGGCACGGCATCGTCACCGGCCAGATTCTCATCACCCCCAATATCACCGAGGAGCGCCGCTACTTCCTCAATGCCCGCACCACGATCCGCACCCTTTTGGGGCTGGGGGCCATTCCCATCATCAACGAGAATGACAGCGTCGCCACCGCCGAGATCCGCTATGGCGACAATGACCGCCTCTCGGCCCGCGTCGCCACCATGATCGAGGCGGACCTCCTGGTCCTGCTCTCCGATATCGACGGGCTCTATACCGCCCCGCCGGCCAAGGACCCCGACGCCGTCCATATTCCGCTGGTCGAGGCCATCACCCCGGCCATCGAGGCCATGGCCGGCGGCGCCGCGAGCCATCTGTCGCGCGGCGGCATGACCACCAAGGTCGAGGCCGGCAAGATCGCCACCCTGGCCGGCACCGCCATGATCATCGCCAAAGGCACCGAGCCCCATCCGCTCGCCACCCTGACGGCGGGCGGCAAGCACACCCTGTTCCACGCCGCCACCGGGCGCGCCCAGTCGCGCAAGCGCTGGATCATGGGTACGCTCGCCGTGGCCGGAAGCGTCCAGATCGATGGCGGCGCCGTGCGCGCCCTCAAGCAGGGCCGCTCGCTGCTGCCGGTCGGCGTCACCCGCATCGCCGGCAATTTTCAACGCGGCGACACCATCGCTATTATCGCCCCCGATGGCCGCGAGATTGCCCGGGGCCTGTCCGGTCTCGACAGTGCCGATGCCCGCCGCGTCATGGGCCGGCAGAGCGACACCATCACCGCCCTGCTCGGCGCGGACAGCCGTTCCGAGCTGGTGCATCGCGACAATCTGGTGCTGCTCGGCGCCAAGGAGGAAGTGGAACCATGAACGCTCTCGACCAACAGGCTGCGACCATTCCCGCTTTGATGGCCGAAATCGGCCGCAACGCCCGCATCGGCGCGCGGGCGCTCGCCATCGCCACCCCCGAGCAGAAGCGCACCGCCCTGCTCACCGCCGCCGGCGCCATCAATGCCCATCGCCGGAAAATCCTCGCCGCCAATGAACTCGACATGGCGGCGGCGAAGGAAAAGGGCATTTCCGGCGCTTTCCTCGACCGTCTGCTGCTCAATGATGCCCGCATCGACGGCATTATCGAGGCGGTGACCATTATCGCCGAACTGCCCGATCCGGTCGGCGCGACGATTGCCGAATGGGATCGGCCCAATGGCCTGCATATCGAGCGCGTCCGCACTCCGCTCGGCGTCATCGGCGTCATCTTCGAGAGCCGTCCCAATGTCACCGCCGATGCCGGGGCGCTGTGCATCAAATCGGGCAATGCCGTGATCCTGCGCGGCGGCTCCGACAGCTTCCACTCGTCCCGCGCCATCGTCGACTGCCTGCTCGATGGCCTGCACCTGGCCGGCCTGCCCACGGAATGCGTGCAATTGGTGCCGGTCACCGACCGCGCGGCGGTGGGCGAGATGCTCAAGGGCCTCGATCACCATATCGACGTCATCGTGCCGCGCGGCGGTAAGTCGCTGGTCGCCCGCGTCCAGTCCGAGGCGCGGGTGCCGGTCTTCGCTCATCTCGAAGGCCTGGTCCATGTCTATATCGACAAGAGCGCCGACCTCGACAAAGCCGTCGCCATCACCCTCAACGCCAAGATGCGCCGCACCGGCATTTGCGGCGCCGCCGAGACGCTGCTGGTCCACAAGGACGTCGCCGCCACCCATCTCCGGCCCATCATCGAAGCCTTGATCGCCAAGGGCTGCGAAATTCGCGGCGACGAAACCGTCATGTCGATGATCCCCGAGGCCAGCGCCGCGTCGGAACAGGACTGGAAGACCGAATATGAAGAGGCCATCATCGCGGTGAAAATCGTCGACAGCCTCGAAGCGGCCATTGCCCATATCGAGCATTATTCCAGCCACCATACCGAAGCCATCATCGCCGAGGACCCGGCCGCCGTCGAAAAATTCTTCAATGAAATCGACTCGGCCATTCTCGTGCACAACGCCTCCACCCAATTCGCCGATGGCGGCGAATTCGGCTTCGGCGGCGAAATCGGCATCGCCACCGGCAAAATGCATGCCCGCGGCCCGGTCGGCGTCGAACAGCTCACCAGCTTCAAATACCGCGTCCGCGGCAACGGACAATTGCGGCCTTGAGCCGTTCCGCCAGCAGCCCTGCCGACGATCGGCGCCTTTCCCTTGAGATGGAGGGTTTACATCGGGCAGTTCGCATCAAGTTGACTCCGGACGTGAGGCCCTTCGCCCCCTCCCCCTTGAGGGGAGGGTCGGGGAGGGGGTGCTGCGGTTCCTGCACATCCGGGAGCCTCGCCCCCGCTCCGCCACCCCCACCCTCAATCCCTCCCCTCAAGGGGGAGGGAGGCGCAGGAACCGCCAATCCTGTGGCCGAAGCAAACTGCCAATGTAAACAATTCCCCTCAAGGCGAAGTCTGAACCGGGCCCGCATTCCATCTCGCACCCGCTGCCATATCTCTCCCGGCGTCACCCCCGCGAAAGCGGGAGCCTCGGTTCTGGTCACAGCGCTTCCCGCATTCGCGGCAATGACCCGGTGGCCGAGCCCACCGATCAACCCGGCAAACCATCCATGAGCGCCATTCCCGGCATCACCGAATTGCCCCCCTCCGCCGCCGGCATGCGCATTGGTCTGTTCGGGGGCAGCTTCAATCCCATTCATGACGGGCACCTGCTGGTCATGGAGGAAACGCTGCGCCGTCTCCAGCTCGACGCGCTCTGGGTGCTCGTCACCCCCGGCAACCCGCTCAAGAACAATTCCGGCCTGCCCTCGCTGGAGCAGCGGGTCCGCGCCGCCAGGGCCCGCATCACCCATCCGCGCATCCGCGTCACCGGCTTCGAGGCCGCCAGGGGCTTTGCCTATACCTGGCAGACCATCCGCTTCCTGACCCGCACCCTGCCCGACCGGCGCTTCGTCTGGATCATGGGCGCCGACAGCCTCGCCGATTTCCACCGCTGGGAACGCTGGCGCGATATCGCCGCCATGATCCCCATCGCCGTCTATGTCCGGCCCGGGGTCGGCCGGCGGGCCCTGGCCTCCCGGGCCGCGGCAGCGCTCGACCATGCCCAGCTCGACGAAGCCGCCGGCCCGCTGCTCGCCCGGGCCAGGCCCCCCGCCTGGATCTATCTGCAAGGCAAGCAATCCATGCTGTCGTCCAGCTCGATCCGGGCCGCAACCGGCACAAATTAAGCGTGATCGCCCCGCCACCTTGCGAAATGGCCGCCGAGGGGGCATATTCACCGGCAAGTGTGATCATTGTCACCGGAACAGGAACAGACGGCTTGCCGTTTTCACGACGCCGCAACATTCCGATCAACAACCAAGGATGCTTGACCTACGCATGACCCATGCCCGCGCATGGGCGGAAGGCCGTTTCTAATGGCCGCGCTGCCCGAAAACACCTCCGCCACTCCGGCCGCAATCGCCGGTCGGAAAACCCTGATCGACCTCATTCTCGACATTCTCGATGACGCCAAGGCCGAAGAGACGGTCGCGGTCGATATTACCGGCAAGTCCTCGCTGGCCGACCATATGGTCGTGACCTCGGGCCGCTCGCACCGCCATGTCGCCGCCATCGCCGACCAGGTGGTCACGGCCCTGCGCGACCATGGCCATGGCAAGCCCCGCGTCGAGGGCCTGCCGCATGCCGACTGGGTCCTGGTCGATGCCGGCGACGTCATTCTCCATATCTTCCGCCCCGAAGTGCGCGAATTCTACAATATCGAAAAGATGTGGCAGGCCGATTTCGCCGCCGACCAGCACTGATCGTCCCCCATGCGCGTCGCCATCGCCGCCGTGGGCCGCATGAAGAACGGGCCGGAGCGCGAGCTCGTGGCCCGTTATCTCGACCGTGCCGCGGCGGCGGGCCGGCCGCTGGCCTTGACCGGCTTCGCCATCGCCGAAACCTCCGAGTCCCGCGCCGGCTCGGCTTCGTCCCGCAAGCTTGAGGAAGCCCGCGCCCTCCGCGCCGCCCTGCCCGAGGGCGTGGTCGTGGCGCTGGACGAGCGCGGCCAGTCGCTGACCTCCGACGCCTTCGCCCATCGGCTCGGCCGCTGGCGCGACGATGGCCGCCCGGCGGTGAGCTTCGTCATCGGCGGCGCCGATGGCCTCGATCCCGAACTGGTCAAGGCGGCCGATCTGGTCGTCAGTTTCTCGCCCATGGTCTGGCCGCATCAACTCGTGCGCATCATGCTCGCCGAGCAACTTTATCGCGCCACTACCATATTGGCGGGCCATCCCTATCATCGCGGCGAATAGCGACGCTCAACGCTAACAATCCGCTACCCAATTCACGCTATGGTTAAGCAATGTTAACCGGCCATTTGCCCCCTGCTTGCTAAAGTGCCGTCACTGATTCGGGGAGCGCCCATGTCCTTGCCGCCGGCAAGCGTGATCAAGATCCTGCTGACCGGCCTGCTGCTTTGCGGGCTTGCCGGCGCGCCATCGCTCGCCCAGGGCGAGGCCGAACCCGTCGAGGCGGCGCCGGCCGAATTGCGGCCCGGCCTGCCGCTCGACCCGTCCCAAGCCGCTGAAGATACTGAAGATATTTCCGACGAGCCGGGTATGGCGACGGCCGAGAACAGCGCCTCCGATCTCGAACAGGTCGAATCCTCCCTGACCCTTAGCCGCGAGCGCATCGAGGCGCTCAAGGCCGAGATCGACGCCATGGAAGGCGATAGAATCCAGCAGAACGCCGCGCTCATCGCCGCCGGCCAGCGCGTCAAGCTGGCCGAAATCGAAGTGGCCGATATCGAGGAACGCCTGGCCGATCTCATCGTCCGCGAATTCGAAGTCCGCGGACGCCTCGATGGCGCCGACGCCGAAATCGCCAATGTTTTCGCGGCCTTGCAGCGGATTTCACTCAATCCGCCACCGGCGCTCATCGTCGATCCCGCCGACGCCCTGGGCTCAGCCCGCAGTGCCATGCTCATCGCCGCCATCGTCCCGCAATTGCGCCAAAGAGCCGATAGCGTCGCCACCGACCTCAAGGCCCTGACCGACATCAAGGCCGCGGCGCTGGCCGAGGAAGATATCCTCAAGGCCAATCACCAAGTGCTTGAAGAAGAACAGCTTCGCATCGCCACCCTGATCGCGGCCCGCAAGCAGGGCATCGCCCATATGAGCGCCGAGCTCGAAGCCGAGCAGGCCGAAGCCATGGCCCTGGCCGAACGCGCCGGCACCCTGCGCGAACTGATCGCCGCCTTGTCCGAACGGGTCGCCGCCGGCGCCACCGCTGCCCCCGCCAATACCGACCCGGACCTGCCGCAGCTATCGCGCGAAGCCATCGAACTGGCTTTCGCCGACAGCGCCCGCAGCCAGCCGGCCGTGCCCTTCCCCCTGGCCCGGGGCTATCTGGTGCAGCCGGCCAATGGCAGCCCCGCCATGAATTTCGGCGACAATGACGGCCGGGGCGGCATTGCCCAGGGCCAGTCGATCCTGACGCGCGCCGAGGCCCAGGTGCTCGCCCCCGCCGATGGCTGGGTGCTTTATAAGGGGCCTTACCTCAATTATGGCCAGATCGTCATTCTCAATACCGGCAATGGCTACACCGCCCTGCTGGCAGGGCTGGACGTCATCACCGCCGAAATCGGGCAATTCGTGCAAATGGGCGAGCCGCTGGGACTTATGGGATCACGCACAATTGGACGGACGGTCACCACCAATGCTGGTAACGACCAGCCGACCCTCTATATTGAACTCCGACAGAACAACGAGTCCTTCGATCCCGCCTTGTGGTGGGCAGACAACGAACAGACGGGATAATCTCTTCATGCGTTTCCCAATTCTTGGCGCCGCCGCCATTCTGGCGGTTTTGCTGGTGCCGGCTTCCGTGCTGATTGCCCAGGATCAGGCGCCCAATCCGGCGCCCGCCGAGGAAATTCCCGTCCCGCCCAATCCCACCGGCGAGGAGCCCGAACCCAGTGCCGCCGAAAAGGCCAGGGAACCGCGCGATCCGCTGGAAATCTATGCGGACCTCAACCTGTTCGGTGAGATTTTCGACCGCATCCGCGCCGAATATGTCGATCCGCCCGATGAAAAGGAGCTGATCCGCGCCGCCATCCAGGGCATGCTGACCTCGCTCGATCCCCATTCCGGCTATCTGCCGCCCTCCGATTACAACGAGACCCGCGAAGACATATCCGGCCAGTTCGGCGGCCTGGGCGTCGAGATCATCATGGAAGACCATCTGATCAGGGTCGTCTCCCCCATCGACGAAACCCCGGCGGCCCGGGCCGGCATCCTGACCAACGACCTGATCGTGGAGATCGACGGTCAGCCGGTTCAGGGCATGACCCAGGACGAAGCCGTCGATAAGATGCGCGGTCCGGTCAACACCAAGGTCACCATCACCATCATGCGCGAAGGGGTCGCCGACCCTCTGGAATTCGAGCTGACCCGCGGCATCATCTCGATGCGCGCCGTCCGCTGGTCCATGGAAGACGACGTGGCGCTTCTGCGCCTGTCCCGTTTCTCCGAACAGGCCTTTGTCGGCATCGAGCGCGCCGTCGAAGCCATCTATGACGAACGCGATGGCGTCCCGCCCAAGGGCATCATTCTCGACTTGCGCAACAATCCCGGCGGGCTCGTGGATCAATCCGTCTATGTGGCCGATGCCTTCCTCAATCGCGGCGCCGTGGTGCTGACCCGTGGCCGCACCGAAAGCGAAAGCGCCCGCTACGACGCCATGCCCGACGAACTCGACGCCCAACTCGCCGATGTGCCCATGGTCGTCTTGATCAATGGCGGCTCCGCTTCGGCCTCCGAGATCGTCGCCGGCGCCCTGCAGGATCACAAGCGGGCCACGGTCGTGGGCACCCGCTCCTTCGGCAAAGGCTCGGTCCAGTCCATCATCTCGCTGGGTCCGGACGGCGCCATGCGGCTGACCACGGCGCGCTATTACACGCCCAATAACCGGTCGATCCAGGCGCTCGGCATCACCCCGGATATCGAGGTCAAGCAGGTGGTGCCCGAGGAATTCCAGGGTCGCGACGAGATCATCGGCGAGGCCGGCCTGGCCGGCCACATCACTATCGAGGGCCAGGAGGAATCCACTGTCGGCTCCTCCGTCTATGTGCCGGTGGAACAGACCGAGGATGCGCAATTGCAATATGCTCTTCGCCTGATCAACGGCGAGGAGACCGACCCGGCCTATCCGCCCCGTGCGGAGTGAGCGCCGGGCCGCTTCCCGAATACGCCATGGACCGGACATCCGGCCCCTGGTCTGTGATAAACCGCTAAAAAGGCAGTTGCGGAACGTTCATGGCCAATGATCTGTCCACGCCATTGACCGGGCGCAAGCGCCGGAAAAAGCACCGCGCCGGGCCTTTTCACTTCCCGCTGGCGCGGCTGCTGTTTCTGGCGATCGTCCTGATCCTGGGCGGCGCGGCCTTGCGCATCGCCCTGGTCGAGGACCCCGAGGGCGGCCGGCCCAGCCTCGATGTCGCCATCACCTCCACTCGCGACGGCAATGTCATCGCCAACAATGTCGCCAGCGGCCCCGCCACGATCACTGCCGATCCCCAGCAATTCCCCGCCGGGGACAGCCCGGACGCCGCAATCCCGCCGCCGCCGCTTGATGGCGCGGCCAGCCAGGCCCGGGACCATTCCGGCATCCTGCCCGACCTGAGCGAGGAGACGGCCAATGGCCCCATTCCCCGCATGTCCAATGCCGGCCTGACCCCATTCCTTGCCTATCGCCGGCCGGTGCCGGCCCTGGCGGAAGACGCTCCCCGCATCGCCATCATCATCACCGGCCTCGGCATCAATGAGCAGGGCTCGCTCGACGCCATCGACGCCCTGCCCGACGACGTCACCCTGGCCTTCGCGCCCTATGGCCGCTCGCTGAGCCAGACGGTGGCCTCCGCCCGCGCCGCCGGGCACGAGGTCATGCTCGAAGTGCCCATGGAGCCCTTTGACTATCCACAAAACGATCCGGGGCCGCATACGATCCTGACCGGCGAGACGCCGCGGGCCAATCTTGAAAAGCTGTTCTGGCTCATGGCCCGTTTCGGCGGCTATTTCGGCGTCATCAACAATATGGGGGCGCGCTTCACCGCCTCGGCCGCCGACATGGCGCCGATCCTCGAAGAATTCGGCGCCAGGGGCATTGGCTATATCGACGATGGCGGCTCCAACCGCTCCGTCGCCGCGCAATTGGCCGGCGCCAACAAGGTGCCCTTCGCCCGCGCCAGCCTGATGGTGGACGCCAATCCCGCCCGCGCCTCCATTCTCGCGGCCCTGGCCAGCCTTGAGGCCCAGGCCATGGATGCGGGCAGCGCTATTGGCATTGTCAGCGCCTTGCCCATATCGGTGCAGACAGTGTCCGAATGGGCGCGGGAACTCGACGCCAGGGGCATTGCCCTGGTGCCGGCCAGCGCCCTGATGCAGTAAAGGTGCTCCGCCATGTCCAGCCGGCCCGACCGTGAATCCCTGCCCTATCGCGATTGCGTGGGCATTGCCGTGTTCAATCCCCAAGGCAAGGTCTTTATCGGCCACCGCAAGGCCGAGGGCGATCCCGATCAGTCGGCCAGGCTCGGCCATGCCTGGCAAATGCCCCAGGGCGGCATCGACAAGGGCGAGGACCCGCTGCGCGCCGCGCTGCGCGAACTGCACGAGGAAACCAGCATCACCTCGGTCAGCCTCCTGGCCGAGGCGCCCGAATGGATCTATTACGACCTGCCCGAGGCGCTGTTGGGCACCAGCTTCAAGGGCGGCTATCGCGGCCAGCGCCAGCGCTGGTTCGCCTTCGCCTTTACCGGCTCCGAGGACGAGATCGAAGTGGACGCCCCCGGCGGCGGCAAGTTTGCCGCCGAATTCAACGCCTGGCGCTGGGAAAATCTCAGCCATACACCGTCGCTGATCGTACCCTTCAAGCGTCAGGCTTATGAAAAAGTCGCTGCCGCCTTCGCCGATATCCCGCGCCGCTTCGCCCCGCCTCAGCCATGAAGACCATCGGGCTCATCGGCGGCATGAGTTGGGAATCGACGGCCCATTACTATCGTGTGCTCAATCGGGAAACCGCCACGCGTCTCGGCGGGCTGCATTCGGCGCCGCTGCTCGTCCATTCCCTCGATTTCGCCCCCATCGCCAAGATGCAGGCCGAGGGCCAATGGGATGTGGCCGGACGCGAACTCAACGCCGCGGCGCTGGGGCTCCAGCAGGCCGGCGCCCAGCTGCTGGGTCTGGCCACCAATACCATGCATGTGGTCGCCGATCTGGTGACCGAGGGGATCGCCATTCCCTTCATCCACATCGCCGACCCCACCGCCGATGCCCTGCTCGCCGACGGCTATGACACGATCGGCCTGCTGGGCACGCGCTTCACCATGGAAATGGCTTTCTACAAGGACCGCCTGGCGGCGCGCGGTCTCGGCGTGCTGGTGCCGGAGGTGGAGCGCACCAATCTCGACGGCATCATCTATGAGGAACTCTGCAAGGGCATATTGCGCGAGCAATCGCGGCGCATCTATGTGAACGCCATCGAGCGCCTCGCCGCGCGCGGCGCCCAGGCGGTGATTCTCGGCTGCACCGAAATCGGCATGCTGATCGATGACAGCGTCAGCCCGCTGCCCTGCTACGACACCACCGACCTGCATGCCCGTGCCCTGGTCAGCGCGGCTTTGGCGTAGCGGTCACAAACCGCAAACGCCAGGCCGATGGCGCCCTTCTCCCGGCGCCTCATCCCAAACGAAAGGCCGCCTCCAATGGAAGCGGCCTTGCGGTCAAGCGGCGCAGCGGCGGCGATCAGTGGACATGGGCCCCGTCGATATGCTGGGCTTCCATGGCGAGGTTGAGCAGGGCCGAAACCACTTCCTGCGCATAGGATTTATCCTCGGGGGTCCCGGCGCGGTTGAGCTCTTCCTCGGCCGCCTTGATCTGCGCCTGCAGATCGGCATGGTCGAATTCGGTGAAGGGCACCGATTGCTCGGCCAGGATGGTCAGCCCGCTCGGCGAAACGTCGGCGAAGCCGCCCTTGACGAAATAGACCTGGGCGACGCCGCCATCCCGGGCCACGGTGATGAAGCCGGGCTTCAGCGTCGTCATGAACGGCGCGTGATCGTGCATGACGGTGAAATAGCCTTCGGTCCCCGGCACCGTCACCGCCTGCGCCACTTCCGACAGCACCAGCCGTTCGGGCGACACGATCTCGATCTTGAGGCCTTCAGCCATGTTCTTGGTCCTTTGGCAACAGAGCCCGAATAATCATCCGGGCTCCTTGACGAGATGGCAGGCCGCCGCGGCGGCCCTGCCGGATTTTAGGCGGCCTGGGCGGCCAGCTTCTGCGCCTTGGCGACGGCATCGTCGATGGTGCCGACCATGTAGAAGGCCGCTTCCGGAAGATGGTCGTAATCGCCGGCCACCAGACCCTTGAAGCCCTTGATGGTGTCTTCCAGCGCCACGAACACGCCCGGCGTGCCGGTGAACACTTCGGCCACGTCGAAGGGCTGGCTCATGAAGCGCTCGATCTTGCGGGCACGGGCCACGGTCAGCTTGTCCTCTTCGGACAGCTCGTCCATGCCCAGAATGGCGATGATGTCCTGCAGGGCCTTGTACTTCTGCAGGATCGCCTGCACGTCGCGGGCCACTTCATAATGGTCCTGGCCCACGGTCAGCGGATCGAGAATACGCGAATTGGAGGCCAGCGGGTCCACGGCCGGATAGATGCCCTTTTCCGAAATCGCGCGGTTGAGCACGGTCACGGCGTCGAAGTGGGCAAAGGAGGTGGCCGGGGCCGGGTCGGTCAAGTCGTCGGCCGGCACATACACGGCCTGCACCGAGGTGATCGAGCCCTTATTGGTGGTGGTGATGCGCTCCTGCATCGCGCCCATATCGGTGGCCAGCGTCGGCTGATACCCCACGGCGGAGGGGATGCGGCCCAGCAGTGCCGACATTTCGGCGCCGGCCTGGGTGAAGCGGAAGATGTTGTCGACGAAGAACAGCACGTCCTGGCCCTGGTCGCGGAAATTCTCGGCGATGGTGAGGCCGGTCAGCGCCACGCGGGCACGGGCGCCGGGAGGCTCGTTCATCTGGCCGAACACCAGTGCGCATTTGGAACCGGCGGTCGAGCCGTCATGCGCCTTGGGGTCCTTGTTCACCCCCGATTCGATCATTTCGTGGTAAAGGTCATTGCCTTCGCGGGTGCGTTCGCCGACGCCGGCAAAGACCGAATAACCGCCATGCGCCTTGGCGACGTTGTTGATCAGTTCCTGGATCAGCACCGTCTTGCCCACGCCGGCGCCGCCCATCAGGCCGACCTTGCCGCCACGTGCATAGGGGGCGATCAGGTCCACCACCTTGATGCCGGTGACCAGAACCTGGCTTTCCGGGTTCTGTTCGGCGAAAGCCGGTGCATCCTGGTGGATTTCGCGCTTGGCTTCACCCGAGATCGGGCCGGCCTCGTCGATCGGCTCGCCGATGACGTTCATGATGCGGCCCAGGGTCGCTTCCCCGACGGGAACGGTGATGGCGGTGCCCAGATCGGTCACTTCGGCGCCGCGCACCAGGCCTTCGGTGGTGTCCATGGCGATGGCGCGCACGGCGTTTTCGCCCAGGTGCTGGGCAACTTCCAGCACCAGGCGCTGGCCGTTATTGGTGGTTTCAAGTGCGTTCAGGATGGCGGGCAGGTGACTGTCGAACACCACGTCAACGACGGCGCCAATGACCTGCGAAACGCGACCGGCCTTCTTTTCTGCCATTTGTTCGTCCTCGCTGATGGGTTAGAGCGCTTCGGCGCCCGAGATGATTTCGATGAGTTCTTTGGTGATCTGGGCCTGCCGCTGGCGGTTATAGCTCAGTTGCAGCGCATTGATCATTTCGCCGGCATTGCGGGTCGCATTGTCCATGGCGGACATCTGCGCCCCGTAGAACGAGGCGG
Organism: Devosia sp. YIM 151766; assembly: GCF_030285925.1. Taxonomy (NCBI): domain Bacteria; kingdom Pseudomonadati; phylum Pseudomonadota; class Alphaproteobacteria; order Hyphomicrobiales; family Devosiaceae; genus Devosia; species Devosia sp. YIM 151766. The sequence continues at coordinate 2,923,139 of NZ_CP127251.1, forward strand.
AATTTTCGAGCAGCGCCCGCAGCACCTGCACGCTGATATTGCGCGGCAGCAGGTCCTCGACGATCGCTTCTTCGCTCGGCTCGTATTCGTAAGGCACCGCGGCAGCGGCCACTTCGCCCTCGCCTTCGGTCTTTTCCAGCTTGGCCGGGATGATCTGCTGGGCCGTCGGCACCTGGCTGATCACGCTGCCGAACTTGGCGAAGAACAGCGTCGCCACGTCGAATTCGCCGGCGGCGAACAGGGCCAGCACCTTTTCCGCGACCAGCTGGGCCTGGGTGAAGCCCACCTGCTTGATCTCGCGGAAATTGAACGTGTCCACGATCAGTTCCGAATATTGCCGGCGCAGGATATCGTGACCCTTGCGGCCCACGGTCAGGATCTTGACCGTCTTGCCCTGGCTGATCAGCTTCTGGGCATGTTCGCGCGCCAGGCGGGCAATGGAGGAGTTGAAGCCGCCCGCCAGGCCGCGCTCGCCGGTGGCGACCACCAGCAGATGCACCTGGTCCTTGCCAGTGCCGCCGAGCAGCACCGGGGCGTTTTCCTGCCCGTCATAGACCGCGCCGAGCGCTGCCAGCACCTCGCCCATGCGTTCGGCATAGGGGCGAGCGGCTTCCGCAGCTTCCTGGGCGCGACGGAGCTTGGCCGCCGCCACCATCTGCATGGCCTTGGTGATCTTCTGGGTCGATCTGACCGAGTCGATCCGGTTCTTGAGGTCCTTTAGCGACGGCATTGCCTGTCGTCTCCTTCAGGGCTTAAGCCGCGTAGGTCTTCTTGATCTCGTCCAGAGCCGACTTCAGCTTGGCGCGGGTGTCGTCGCTCAACGCCTTGTCGGTGGCGATGGTCGAGAGCAGGTCGGCATGCTTAGAGCGCAGATTGCTCAGCACGTGCTTTTCGAAATCCTGCACCTTGTCGACCGCGATCGAGTCCAGATAGCCCTCGCCGCCGGCAAAGATCACCGCCACCTGCTCTTCGGTCTTGAGCGGGCTGAACTGCGGCTGCTTGAGCAGCTCGGTCAGGCGCGCCCCGCGATTGAGCAGGCGCTGGGTCGCGGCGTCGAGGTCGGAACCGAACTGGGCGAAGGCCGCCATTTCGCGATATTGCGACAACTCGCCCTTCAGCGAGCCGGCAACCTGCTTCATCGCCTTGACCTGTGCCGAAGAGCCCACGCGGCTCACTGACAGACCTACGTTCACCGCCGGGCGGATGCCCTGGAAGAACAGGTTGGTTTCGAGGAAGATCTGGCCATCGGTGATCGAGATCACATTGGTCGGAATATAGGCCGACACGTCATTGGCCTGGGTCTCGATGACCGGCAGCGCGGTGAGCGAACCCAGACCATGGTCTTCGTTCAGCTTGGCGGCGCGCTCGAGCAGGCGGGAATGCAGGTAGAACACGTCGCCCGGATAGGCTTCGCGACCGGGCGGACGACGCAGCAACAGGCTCATCTGGCGATAGGCCACGGCCTGCTTGGTCAGATCGTCATAGGCGATCACGGCATGCATGCCATTGTCGCGGAAGAACTCGCCGATGGTGCAGCCGGTGAAGGGCGCGATATATTGCAGCGGCGCCGGGTCGGAGGCGGTTGCGGCGATGACCACCGAATATTGCAGCGCGCCGGCTTCTTCGAGCTGCTTGACGAACTGGGCCACCGTCGAGCGCTTCTGCCCGATGGCGACATAGATGCAATAGAGCTTCTCGGTTTCCGACGCATTGGCGTCATGCGCGGCCTTCTGGTTGAGGAAGGTGTCGAGAATGATGGCGGACTTGCCGGTCTGACGGTCACCGATGATCAGCTCGCGCTGGCCACGGCCGATCGGGATCAGCGCGTCGATGGCCTTGAGGCCGGTGGACATCGGCTCATGCACCGACTTGCGCGGCAGGATGCCCGGCGCCTTGACGTCGACGCGGCGGCGCTCGCTATGCTCGATCGGGCCCTTGCCGTCGATCGGATTGCCGAGACCGTCGACCACGCGGCCGAGCAGGCCCGGGCCCACGGGGGTGTCGACGATGGCGCCGGTGCGCTTGACGACGTCGCCTTCCTTGATGGAGCGGTCATTGCCGAAGATCACCACGCCGACATTGTCGGTTTCGAGGTTCAGCGCCATGCCCTTGATGCCGCCGGGAAATTCGACGAGCTCGCCGGCCTGCACATTGTCGAGGCCATAGACGCGGGCGATGCCGTCACCGACCGAGAGCACCTGGCCGACCTCGGAAACCTGGGCTTCCTGTCCGAAATTCTTGATCTGGTCCTTGAGGATCGCAGAGATTTCCGCGGCTTTGATGTCCATTATCCGACCTCTTTCATGGCGATCTTCATCGCAGCGAGTTTTGTCTTGAGCGAAGAGTCGATCATCTGGCTGCCGACCTTCACCTGAAGGCCGCCGATCAGCGAGGGATCAACGAATTGATTGAGCGTGACGGTCTTGCCCAGCTTGGCCTTCAGCGTTTCGGCCAATGCCTTGGCCTGCGCATCGGTGAGCGGGGCCGCCGAGGTCACCTCGGCATGGGTCTCGCCACGGCCGGCGGCGGCCAGTTCGCGAAAGGCCACGATGATCTGGTCCAGCGCGAACAGGCGCCCATTGCGCGCCACGATCCGCAGGAAATTGCCGACCAGCGGATTGACCTTGGCCTTGCCCAGAACGGCATCGAGCGCCGAGGCCTTGATGTCGCCGGGAATGACCGGGGAGCGGAGATAGCGGGAGAAATCCTCGCTTTCACCGATCAGCCGGGAAATATCGGAAAGCCCGGTTTCCACCTGGGCCAGTTGATTCTCGCCCTTGGCGAGATCGAACAGCGCCGACGCATATGGCCGCGCGATCTGGGTAAGCACTGAATTCTGCGCTGCCAATGCCGCTTCACCCTTTAATTTGGCCGGCCCCTGGACTGGCTCCGTTTGCTGGAGCCCGGGCGGGTTTTTGTAGCTTGGACGTGCTCGGAAACGGGGTTCGAGCCGGACCCCCTGAAAGTCGCGCTCGCTCTAACACAGGCCAAGCCGGCCATGCAAGGCTTGCGGAGGTGATTCAAATGTGTCGAAAGTGTCGCAGGGCCCGCCGCCCCGGAATGCCGGGACCCGGCTCGGCAACAGGGGAGCGGAATATCGCGCCAAAAGACTTGTGCGAAGAATAATATGGCCATCTAATGGGCCCTGAACCCTGAGAGGTTCTCCAATAAGGCCGCAAACAAACGACCAATGGGAAGGAAGATACATCATGAAGCACTTTTTAGCACCGGCTCTGGCTGCTACCGCGATGCTCGCTAGCGCCATGCCTGCCGCTGCCCAGCAGCAGCAATTCGTCACCATCGGCACTGGCGGCGTTACCGGCGTCTATTATGCTGCCGGTGGTGCGATCTGCCGCCTGATGAACGAAACCCGTGCCGACCATGGCTTCCGCTGCTCGGTGGAATCCACGGCTGCCTCGGTTTACAACCTCAATGCCATCCGCCAGGGCGAGCTCGATTTCGGCGTCACCCAGTCGGACGTGATGTATTATGCCGTCAATGGCGAGGTCGACTTTGCCGAGCAGGGCCCCTGGGATGGCATGCGCGCCGTGTTCTCGCTGCATCCCGAGCCGTTCACCCTGGTCGCCCGCGCCGATGCCGGCATCGAGAATTTCGAGGACCTGGCGGGCAAGCGCGTCAATATCGGCGCCCCCGGTTCGGGCACCCAGACCTCGATGGACATCATCCTTGACGGCGTCGGCATGAGCCGCGACGACTTCGCCCTGACCTCCGAACTGCGTCCGGACGAGCATGGCCCGGCCCTGTGCGACAACCAGATCGACGCCTTCTTCTATGGCGTGGGCCACCCTTCGGCCAATATCGCCGACCCGACCACGACCTGCGGCGCGCAGCTGGTCTCGATCCAGGGCGATTTCGTCGACACTCTCGTCGATGAAAATCCCTATTACGCCTATGCCACCATTCCGGGCGGCACCTATTCCAACAACCCGGAAGACACGCAGACTTTCGGCGTTCTGGCCGCCTTGGCCGTGTCCGAAGACACCTCCGAAGACGCCGTCTATGCTCTCGTCAAGGCCGTGTTCGACAATTTCGACGCGTTCAAGGCGCTGCATCCGGCCTTTGGCAATCTGCAGGAGCAGAACATGGTCGTTGACGGCCTCTCCGCTCCCCTGCATCCGGGCGCCGAGCGTTATTATAACGAGCGTGGCTGGCTGTAAGGCTCCGCACTGATCCAGTGACTTTTCGGCGACCCGGTAACGGGCCGCCGCTTTTCTTGTTCTGCCTTGGCCGCGATCCATGGGAGCTGCACTGATGACGAACGCGCAAGCCAATACCTCTTCGCAATCGCCCGCCAGCACGGAGGACCTTGCCAGGATCGTCGCCGAAGCCGATACCGGCGGACGCATGCCGCGCAGCCGCCCGGCGCAGATCGTGCTGTTCGTCGTGCCGCTGCTCTGGGCGCTGTTCCAGCTCTGGTACGCCTCGCCCCTGCCGTTCCAATTGCGCTTCGGCGTCTTCAACGCCACCGAAGCCCGGGCCATCCATCTGGCTTTCGCCCTGTTTCTGACCTTTGCCGCCTTCCCCGCCACCAAAAATTCGCCGCGCGACTACATCCCCTGGTATGAATGGGGTCTGGGCCTCATCGCCGCCGGCTGTTCCGCCTATATCTTCGTCTTCCAGGGCGAATTGGCGCGCCGTCCCGGCCTGCCGACCATGCTCGATATCGGCGTTGCCATTGTCGGCATGCTGATGCTGCTCGAAGCGGCGCGCCGCTCGCTCGGCCTGGCCCTGCCCATCGTCGGCATCCTCTTTCTCTGCTATGCCTTTTTCGGCCCCTATCTGCCCGATCTCTTCGCCCATCGCGGCGCCTCCATCCCCCGTGCCGCCACCCAATATTGGCTGACCTCGGAGGGCGTGTTCGGCGTGGCCCTGGGGGTCTCGACCGCCTTTGTCTTCCTGTTCGTGCTGTTCGGCTCCCTGTTGGAAAAGGCCGGGGCCGGCAATTATTTCATCAAGGTCGCCTTCGCCATGCTGGGGCATTTCCGCGGCGGGCCGGCCAAGGCGGCAGTGCTCGGCTCGGCGGCGACCGGCCTGATTTCCGGCTCCTCGGTGGCCAATGTCGTCACCACCGGCACCTTTACCATCCCGCTGATGAAGCGGGTGGGCTATCCGCCGGTCAAGGCCGGCGCCATCGAGGTCTCGGCCTCGGTCAATGGCCAGATCATGCCGCCGGTCATGGGCGCGGCGGCCTTCCTCATCGCCGAATATGTCGGCATTCCCTATTCCGAAGTGGTCAAGCACGCCATCGTCCCGGCGCTTCTCACCTATATAGCGCTGTTCTATGTCGTCGACATCGAGGCGCGCCGGCACAATCTCAAGGGTCTCGAGCGCAAGCAGCACCGCTCCAATCTGATGAGTGCGGCTTTGTTCGGCATGACGGCGGCCGGTTTCGTCATTTTCTGCTGGCTGGTCGGCGTGGCCCTGGGCTGGACGCGGGAATTGTTCGGCACCGCCGCCACCTGGGGCGTGGCGCTCGGCAGCGCCCTGCTCTATCTCGTCCTCCTGGCCATCCGCTCGCGTTTCCCCGACCTGGCCGAGGACGATCCCAACAATCCCGACCTGGTCCTGCCCGATACGCTCAAAGTGGCGCCCACCGGCATTCATTATATCCTGCCGGTCTTCATCCTGGTCTGGTGCCTGATGGTCGAGCAATTGTCCCCCGGCCTGTCGGCCTTTTACGGCATCTGCGCGCTGATGGTGCTGGTGGTGACGCAAAAGCCGCTCATCGCCCTGTTCCGTGGCCAGACCAAGGTGTTTGGCGAACTCAAATCCGGTGTCCACGACCTGCTCGACGGGCTGGTCACCGGTTCGCGCAACATGATCGGCATCGGCATTGCCACCGCCGCGGCCGGCATCGTCGTCGGCACCGTCGCCCTGACCGGCGTTGGTCTGGTCATGACTGAAATCGTCATCTCGGTCTCGGGCGGCAATCTGCTGATCATGCTGCTGATGACGGCGTTGATCTGCATGGTGCTTGGCCTCGGCATGCCGACCACCGCCAATTATGTCGTCGTCGCCACGCTGATCGCGCCGGTTATCGTCGATGTGGCTTCTCTCAACGGCCTCGCCGTGGCGCTGGTGGCCGTGCATCTCTATGTCTTCTATTTCGGATTGATGGCCGACGTGACTCCGCCTGTCGGCCTCGCCTCCTTCGCAGCCTCGGCCATTTCGCGCGCCGATCCGGTGCGAACCGGCGTTCAGGCCTTCCGCTATGAGATGCGCACCGCCATCCTGCCGCTGATCTTCATCTTCAATCACCAATTGCTGTTGATCGGCGTCACCTCTTGGTGGGGCCTGGCCTTAACCGTCACCATGTCATTGATCGGCATGCTGATGTTCGTGTCGGTGACCCAGCAGATCTTCATTTCCCGCAGCCGCATCTGGGAAACGGCAATATTGCTGCTGGCCTGTTTCATGCTCTTCGTGCCCGGCCAGTTCATGGACCGGATTCTGCCCGGCACCCTGGATGCCCCGGCCGGCGACATCGTCACCCTGGCCGAACAGGTGCCCGAAAACGGCTTCCTGACGGTCGAGGTTTCCGGCTTCTCCGTGACCGGCGATGAATATCAGCGCGTCGTCCGCCTGCCGATGGGAGCGGAAGCCGACGGTGCCGCCCGCCTGTCCAATGCCGGTGTGCAAATCACCGAATTCGCCGGCCAGGTCCAGGTGCTCAATGTGCGTTTCCGCAGCCAGGCCGAACGGCTGGGGATCAATATTGGCGACAATGTGGAGCGCGTTCTGGTGGCCAATCCGGAGCGGCCGCCACAGGAACTGGTCTTCATCCCGGCCCTGCTCCTGATCACCGCCGTCGCCATGCTGCAATGGCGCCGCCGCGAATGGGACCAGCCGGGCATGCCCAGGAAACGCACCGTTCCCGCATGAAAATAACGCACCGGCGGGGCCCGCCGGTGCGTTCATGACCAGCTCACATGAAACTCATCGGGTCGATATCGATCTGCACCTTGAGGTCGCCCTTGGGCCTTTCCGCGCTGCCGAGCCAGAAGCGCATATAGCCGGACAGGTCGAAATCCTTGCCCGATTGCGCCAATAGCCGTACGCGGTGCCGGCCGCGGATCATGGCGACGGGCGCATCGGCCGGCCCATAGAGCCGCACCCCTTCGGCCATCGGCGCCGCCGATAGCAGGTGCCGCGCATGGGCCATGGCCCTGTGCTGTTCATTGGCCGAGACGATCAGCGCCGCCAGCCGCCCGAAAGGCGGCATGCCGCCGGCCTCCCGCGCCAGCAATTCCTGGGCGTAAAACGCCTCGCGGTCGCCGCTCACCATGGCCTGCATCACCGGATGGCCGGGATGATAGGTTTGCAGGAACGCCTTGCCGTGCCGGGAAGCGCGGCCGGCGCGCCCCGCCACCTGGGTCAGGATCTGGAAGGTCTTTTCGGCGGCCCGGGGATCGCCATGCGCCAGCCCCAGATCGGCATCGAGCACGCCGACCACCGAGAGCTTTTCGAAATGGTGCCCCTTGGACACCAATTGGGTGCCGATGATGAGATCGTATTCGCCGCGCTCGATTTCGGCGAAACGCTGACGCAATTGCGCATGGCTGCCCATATCGGTCGAAAGCAGCACCCGCCTGGCATCGGGAAACCGCGCCGCCGCTTCCTCGGCCACCCGCTCCACTCCCGGCCCGACGGCGACGAGGCTGTCGGCCTCCCCGCATTCGCCGCAGACGCTGGGCGTGCGCGTTTCATGCCCGCAATGATGGCACATGAGCACGCCCCGAAAGCGATGCTCCACCATCCAGGCCGAACAATCCGGGCACTGATATTGATGCCCGCAGGCGCGGCAAAGCGTCAGCGGCGCATAGCCCCGCCGGTTGAGGAACAAAAGCGCCTGCTCGCCCCGGTCGAGGGCGGCGAACACTTCGCGCGCCAGGGCCGGGGCGATCCACGCACCCTTTTCCGGCCCGTCCACCCGCATGTCGATGGCGGTGACGTCCGGCATGGCCGCCTCGGCGAAGCGGCTTTCCAGCCGCACATGTCCATAACGGCCGGCATTGGCATTGTTGCGCGATTCCACCGATGGCGTGGCCGAGGACAGCACCACCCGCGCCTTGGCCAGATTGGCCCGCACGATCGCCATGTCGCGGGCGTGATAGGTGAAACCGTCGGACTGCTTATAGGCCCCGTCATGCTCCTCATCGAGCACCAGCAGGCCCAGTTCGCGAAATGGCAGGAACAGCGCCGAGCGAGCGCCGACCACGGCCCGCACCGTGCCGTCCAGGACGCCGCGCCACACTTTGGCCCGCTGCACCGGGGTCATGTCCGAATGCCATTCGGCGGGCCTGGCGCCGAACCGCCTGGTGAAGCGCTCGATGAACGTATTGGTCAGCGCGATTTCCGGCAGCAGGATCAGCGCCTGCCTGCCCGCCCGCAAGCTGTCGGCCACCGCCTCGAAGAACACTTCCGTCTTGCCGCCGCCGGTCACGCCATCGAGCAGCGCCACTCCGAAACCATTGGCGTCGAGCGCCAGGATCTGCGCCAGCGCCCGCTGCTGCTCGGCATTGAGCTTGGCCGGATTGCCGTCCGCTTCGGGCGGCAAGACCACTGGCGGCGGCGGCATTTCGATGCGTTCCAGCGCCCCGGCCCGTTCCAGCCCGTCGATCACCGAGGGCGACACCCCCGCCGCCCCGATCAGCGCCGGTTTGGGCCAGGCCATGTCGTCCATCAAGGCATCGAGCACCCGCAACCGCGCCGGCGTCAGCTTTTCCGGCTCGTGCCCGGTGCGGCGATAGGCGATCACCGGCCGGGGCGCTTCCAGCGCCTCGGGCGAGCGCAGCACCCCGCGCAGCACCTGTCCCGGCGCCGCCAGCGTATAGCGCGCCACCCATTCCACCAGTGCCAGCAATTCCTCGGACAGAGGCGGCACGTCATAGGCATGGGCGATATCGCGCAGCCGGTTATGCGCCACCATATCCTTCGGCGCACCCCAGACCACGCCCAGAATCAGCCGCGGCCCCAGCGGCACCGCCACGATCGAACCACGGCCGACCGCCATGCCTTCGGGCACGCGATAGGAATAGGGGCCCTCGACGGCCACCCCGACCATGACCGCTACGATGTCCGGACCTGTCAGCATTTGTGCTTGTTCTGTTCGCATCCATGGCGCGCCTTTGCAAGCGATTCCGCAGCCCTGCCCCATCGAATGGCGCTAGGGATTGTTCATGCAATGGCGCTAATATGTCTCCATGACCGACAGCGCCTTTGCCACCGACGATTTCATCCGCGAGCGCATCTCCGCCTGGCTGCGCGATCTGGGCTCGGTGAAACGCCTCGCGCCCAAGACGCTGGAAGCCTATAATCGCGACCTGTCGCAATTCATGAGCTTCCTCGCCACCCATATGGGCGGACCGGTGACCCTGCAATCGCTCCAGGAATTGCGCGGCGCCGATATCCGCGCCTTCATGGCCCGGCGCCGCACCGAAAGCCTCGGCTCGCGCTCGCTGGCCCGGGTGCTCTCGGCGCTGAAGAGCTTTTTCGGCTTTCTCGAACGCGAGGGCATTCTGGCCAGCGAGGCGCTCAACGTCATCCGCACCCCCAGGATCGCGCCTTCCCTGCCCAAGGCCCTCACCATTGTCGAAGCGAGGCAGACCATCGCCACCACCGGCCAGATGGAGGAACGCCCCTGGGTCGCGGCCCGCGACATGGCAGTGATTTCCCTGTGCTACGGCGCCGGCCTGCGCATTTCCGAGGCATTGGCGCTGACCCGCTCCGATCTCGAAGCGGATACGCTGCGCGTCACCGGCAAGGGCGGCAGGATGCGCATGGTGCCGCTGATCGCCCCGGTGCGGCAGGCCATCGACACCTATCTCGGCCTCGTCCCTTTCAAGCTCTGGCCCGAAGAGCCGCTGTTCCGCGGCGTGCGCGGCGGCGTGCTCTCGCCCCGTCTCATCCAATTGCGCATGCAGCAATTGCGCTCCGCCCTCGGCCTGCCGCCCTCGGCGACGCCCCATGCCCTGCGCCATTCCTTCGCCACACACCTGCTCGGCAAGGGCGGCGATCTGCGCTCGATCCAGGAATTGCTCGGCCATGCCAGCCTCTCCACCACCCAGATCTATACCGCCGTCGATACCGAGCACCTATTGGAAAGCTATGCCCGCGCCCATCCGCGCGGCTAGACCCGAATGGACGGTTTTGGCCGGCCACGGCTTTGAGCGGCCCCGGGGAGGGTCTATTGCTGGGGAGAAAGAAGACGCTCCATGCCCCCCTCCCGGACCCGATCCGCTCCACTCGCCATCGATATGATCGGCTATGGCCTCGCCCTTGGCGGCGCGGCGCTGTTTTCCACCAAGGGCATTTTCATCAAGCTCGCCTTCGCCGAAGGCGTCTCGACCGAGGCGACGCTGGCCCTGCGCATGCTGGTGGCGCTGCCGGTCTATCTCGTCATCCTGATCGGCCTGCTGCGGCGCAATGACCGGATCCGCGCCCTATTGACCCCACGAACCTTTCTGGCCTGCATGGGCGTTGGCGCCCTGGGCTATTACGTTTCCAGCTATCTCGATTTTGCCGGCCTGGCCTTCGTCTCGGCGCAATATGAGCGATTGGTCCTGTTCACCTATCCGTTCTTCGTGCTGCTGTTCGGCGTCTGGTTCTTCGGCGACCGCATGAACTGGAAATTGCTGCCGGCCATGCTGACCACCTATGCCGGCCTGCTGGTCATCTTCACCTGGAACCTGGCCGTGCAGCCCGAAGGCCTGCTGCTCGGCACCGTCCTGGTGTTGGGCGCAGCCCTGACCTTCGCCTTCTATCAGCACCTGGCCCGGCGACAGATGCTGATTATCGGCTCGGGCCTGTTCACCTGTATCGGCATGTCCACCGCCGCCTGCCTTGCCATCGGCCAGAGCCTTTTGGTCGATGGTCCCGCCAGTTATGCCACCTTCAGCCCCTATATCTGGTTCCTCGGCCTGATGCTGGGCATTTTTGGCACCGTGCTGCCCTCTTTCCTACTCAATGCCGGCATTGCCCGCATCGGTGCGCGCGCCACTGCCTCCACCGCTTCTCTGGGCCCCATCATCACCATCGCGCTGGCCATAGTCATTCTGGGGGAGCAATTCACCATCTTCCATGCCATCGGCACCGCGCTGGTTCTGCTCGGCTCGTCGCTGTTCGCGCGCCTTGAAAACCGCGCCCGGGGCGAGGCCTAGTTTTCCCGCTACTGATTGCCGCAATACCGCTGTAAAGTGGCAGCAGGAATGCGTCATGGCGGCAATCAGGAGGGACATGGCATGGATATGATGAACAGGAATCTTGGCCGCGCCGCGCTGGCCTTGGCGCTGATGGCCGCCCTCGCCGTTCCGGTCCTGGCGCAAGCCGATGCCGAGATCGATTTCGGCGACGATAGCAGCGAATGGGCCAATGACGGGGAATGCGACGATCCCCGCTTTGCCGGCGCCGGCATGGCCGTCACCCTGCTCGACAGCGACCGGCTGGCCGATGCCAGCGATTGCCGCGCCGCCTTCGAGGCCGGCGCCATCACGCTGGCCGATGAAACGGCGGCCATTGGCGACGCCATCGATTTCGGCGACGATAGCGGCGAATGGGCCAATGACCAGGAATGCGACGATCCGCGCTTTGCCGGGCCGGGCATGGCCGGGACGCTGGACGATGACAATATCGGCCGCGATGCTACCGATTGCCGCAATGCTTTCGCCGACGGCACCATCGCCCTGGGCGATGGCAGCGATGGCGCCCCAGGCGATGGCAATCCCGCCACCGCCTGGCTGACCCTGCTCGCCGACCGCGTGGATTTCGGCGACGATAGCGGCGACTGGCCCCATGACGGGGAATGCGATGATCCCGATTTTTCCGGCCGGGGCGCCACCGCCCAGCCCTATGACGATAACCGGCTGGCCGATGCCAGCGATTGTCGCGCCGCCTTCATCGCCGGCACGGTGGTTCTGCGCTCCGCCGGCATTGCCAGCGGCGCATTCGATTATGGCAATGACCAGTCCCGCTGGGCCCATGACGGGGAATGCGACGACCCGCGCTTTGCCGGGCCGGGCATGGCCAAGAAGCTCGATGCCGACGACATCGCCGCCGATGCCAGCGATTGCCGCATGCTCGAAGCCGCCGGCGATATCGCCATCAAGCCGGTCTATCGCCCCGACTATGCGCAGGCCGCGCCCTATGACGGTTCGGCTGTCGATTTCGGCGACGACAGCTCCCCCTATGCCGATAACGATGTCTGCGACGATCCGCGCTTCGAAGGCCCCGGCGCCGCCATCACCCTGCTCGAAAGCGACCGCTCCGCCGACGCCAGCGATTGCCGCGCCGCCTTCGAGGCCGGCACCATCGCCTTGCGCGAAGGCGAGAGCTGATCCGACCCATCCACCCCATCGTCACCCTCGCGCTCGACGCGGGGTGGCGATGGGGTGGTTTCGCACATTGCTATCGCCTTTTTCTCGGTGTCACCCCCGCGAAAGCGGGGGCCTCCGTTTTGCCAACAGAGGTTCCCGCCTTTCGCGCCAATGACATTGTGGTCAAGCAAAATCGGGTGGGTGTTGCCGGCCTCTTGCTTCGACGGCGCCCTTCCCGGCTCGTCACCCTCGCGCTTGACGCGAGGGTGACGAGCAGTGAGGAGAGGATCATGGCAGGGAGCCTGCCGCGAGCATGGCGTTTGGGAACGGATATGCCCCTAAGCCGCGACCCTGCGCTCCACCATCATCTTCTTGATCTGCGCAATGGCCTTGGCCGGATTGAGGCCCTTGGGGCAGGCCTGCGAGCAGTTCATGATCGTGTGGCAGCGATAGAGCTTGAACGGGTCTTCGAGGTTGTCGAGGCGTTCGCTGGTGGTCTCGTCGCGGCTGTCGATCAGCCAGCGATAGGCCTGCAACAGCGCCGCGGGACCGAGATATTTCTCTCCGTTCCACCAATAGGACGGGCAGGAGGTCGAGCAGCAGGCGCAGAGAATGCACTCATAGAGCCCGTCGAGCTTGGCGCGGTTCTCGATGGACTGCGTCCATTCCTTTTCCGGCGCCGGCGAGGTGGTCTTGAGCCAGGGCTCGATGGCCCGGTGCTGGGCGTAGAAATTGCTGAGGTCCGGCACCAGGTCCTTGACCACCGGCATATGCGGCAGCGGATAGATCTTGATGGGGCCCGAACTGTCATCCATGCCCTTGGTGCAGGCCAGGGTATTGAGCCCGTTGATATTCATCGAGCACGACCCGCAAATCCCCTCGCGGCAGGAGCGGCGCAGCGTCAGCGTCGGGTCGATATTGTTCTTGATATAGAGCAGGCCGTCCAGGATCATCGGGCCGCAGGCGTCCAGATCGACGAAATAGGTGTCGATGCGCGGATTGTCCTGCTTGTCCGGGTCATAGCGATAGACGTGATATTCGCGCAGGCGCGTCGCGCCTTCCGGCTTGGGCCAGGTCTGGCCCTTTTGCGGCTGGTCGGCCTTGCGCAAAGTCAGTTCGGCCATGTCGATGTTCTTCCTTCTCAACCGGCCTCGCAAGGCCCAAGGATCGTCGCGCCCGCAGCGATCAGTTCTCAATAATTCGGCTTGCAGACCTGGTTCGATCTGGCGACATAGGCATTATAGGCCTGATAATCGGCGGCGCTGGGCGAGCCGCCCTTCATCGAGGCGATGACCACGCCCATGAAGCGCTCGTCGATCAGCGTCATGGCCGCATCGGCCTTGCAGCCGCATAATTCGGCGTTCTGCGAAATCCCGAAACAGACCTTGTAGAATTCGTCCTTCTGGGCGGCGCTGGGCGCGGCGGCCAGGGCCGGCCCCATACCCGTCGCCAAGATCAGCATTGCAAAGACAGTCTTGCGCATCGTCTGGCTCCCTTCAGTCCTTGGCCGCCGCCCCATTGTGGCGAAGACCCCGCCGCTTCGCCCCGATTGCCGGCTTCTCGGCCGCCGCCATGGCGGCCTCGCGCCGGGCGATGAAGCTGGCGACCTGCGCCTCGATATCCTCAGCCGCTTCTTGGCAATGCTCACACATGCCCGATCCTCAATAAACCCGCGCCTTGGGCGCGATCTTGTTGAGGTCGATGCCGCCCTGATCCGGCGGCGTCAGCGGGTCGATGATGACCGGGCGATAGGACAATTCCACCGCGCCGGTAGCGACATCGATGCGGCTCAGCGTATGCTTGCGCCAGTTTTCGTCGTCGCGATTGGGGAAATCCTCATGAGCATGGGCGCCGCGGCTTTCGTGGCGGGCCTCGGCCGACACCACCGTGGTCACGGCGCAGACCATGAGATTTTCCAGCTCCAGCGTCTCGACCAGGTCCGAGTTCCAGATCAGCGAGCGATCGGTGACCTTGATGTCGGGCAGGCGGGCATAGATTTCGCTCATCGCCTCGACGCCCTGGCGCAACGATTCGGAGGTGCGGAACACGGCGGCGTCGGCCTGCATCGTGTGCTGCATCTCGTCACGCAGCTTCGCCGTCGGCTGGGCGCCATTGGCGTGGCGCAGCCGGTCGAAACGGGCGAGGATTTTGTCGTCCTGGGCCTTGTTGATCCCCGGTACCGGCGCGGCCTTGTCCAGCACCTTGCCGGCGCGGATCGCGGCGGCACGACCGAAGACCACGAGGTCGGTCAGCGAATTGGACCCGAGGCGATTGGCGCCATGCACCGAGGCGCAGGCCGCTTCGCCCACCGCCATCAGGCCGGGCACGATGCGGTTGGGATCGTCTGGTGTCGGGTTGAGCACCTCGCCGTGATAATTGGCCGGGATGCCGCCCATATTATAGTGCACCGTCGGCAGGACCGGGATCGGCTCGCGGGTCAGGTCGACGCCGGCAAAGATGCGGGCGCTTTCGGTAATGCCCGGCAGCCGCTCATGCAGCACTTTGGGATCGAGATGGTCGAGGTGCAGGTAGATATGGTCCTTCTTGGGGCCGACGCCCCGTCCCTCGCGGATTTCCAGCGTCATGCAGCGGCTGACCACGTCGCGCGAGGCCAGGTCCTTGGCATTGGGGGCATAGCGCTCCATGAAGCGCTCGCCTTCCGAATTGGTGAGATAGCCGCCCTCGCCCCGCGCCCCTTCGGTGATCAGCACGCCGGCGCCATAAATGCCGGTGGGATGGAATTGCACGAATTCCATGTCCTGGAGCGGCAGCCCGGCCCGCGCCGCCATGCCATTACCGTCGCCGGTACAGGTATGGGCCGAAGTGGCCGAGAAATAGGAGCGGCCATAACCGCCGGTCGCCAGCACCACCAGCTTGGCGCGGAAGCGGTGCAGCGTGCCGTCGTCGAGCTTCCAGGCGATGACGCCCTGGCAGGAGCCGTCTTCGCCCATGATCAGGTCAAGCGCGAAATATTCGATGAAGAATTGCGCGTCGTGCTTGAGCGACTGGCCGTACAGCGTATGCAGGATGGCATGGCCGGTGCGGTCGGCGGCGGCGCAGGTGCGCTGCACCGGCGGGCCGTCGCCGAATTCGGTCATATGCCCGCCAAAGGGCCGCTGATAGATGCGGCCGTCCTGGGTGCGCGAAAACGGCACGCCGTAATGTTCCAGCTCATAAATGGCCGCCGGGGCCTCGCGCGCCAGATATTCCATGGCATCGTTGTCGCCCAGCCAGTCCGACCCCTTGACGGTGTCGTACATGTGCCATTGCCAGCTGTCCGGCCCCATATTCTGCAAGGACGCCGCAATGCCGCCCTGCGCCGCCACCGTGTGGCTGCGGGTCGGGAACACCTTGGTGATGCAGGCGGTGTTGAAACCCTGCTCGGCCATGCCCAGCGTGGCACGCAGGCCCGCGCCGCCGGCGCCGACCACCACCACGTCGAATTCGTGGTCGATCACTTCGTATTGAGCCATGTCGATCAGTTCCAGAAGACGAGACGGGCGACGGCGCCGATGCCGGCCAGCGCCACGATGAGACAGAAAAAGCTGTTGAGAGCCATGGTCAGCCGGAACATGCGGCCCTCGGCATAATCTTCCAGCGTATCGCGCATGCCGTTGCGCATATGCACCGCCACCACCGCGATGAGCACCATCAGCGGCACCCCGATCCAGCCATTGCCGATAATGGCGACGAGTTCGCCGCGGTCCTGCCCGGCCAGCCGCACCACCAGGAACAGCAACAGGCCCAGAAACAGGATATTGATCAGGCCGGTCACCCGCTGGGTGATGAAATGGCGGGTCGAGGCCTTGGCGTCGCCATAGCGGCTGCGCGGATCGGCGATCATGTCCTTGGTGATCATGGTTTCACGCATCACGCCACCCACACGAAGATTGTCCAGATCAGAATGGTGATGGCGATCGAGCCGGCCAGCGTCGCCCAGGCCAGGGCCTCGCGCTGGCCGGGCTCCAGCATCACCGTGAAGTCCCAGATCCAGTGCCGCAATCCCCCCAGCATGTGATGCACCAGGCTCCAGGTGAAGCCGAACAGCACCACCTGCCCGAACCAGCTGCCATAGACGATATTGACCCCGTCGAGCGCCTCCTGCCCCATTGCCGCGGCCATCAGCCAGATCACGAACAGGGCCATGCCGGCATAATTGGCGATGCCGGTGGCGCGATGGAAGATCGACATGGCCATGGTGATGGTCCAGCGGTAGATCTGCAAATGCGGGGAAGTGGGTCGGGCTCTGACAGACATGGGGCGATCCGGGGCCGGCGGGACGCGATGGAATATCGCGTCCAGTTTGGAATGGTTCGAGTTTCTAGCGCCCAATGCCGAGGAAATCAAAGCCCCCGACCCATATCAAGGGACTACTTTCGGCGCATTACGCACTTTGTTCGCTGGGCGCACAGACTGTTCGAATGGCGTCGTCTCCTTCGCGGGCTCGCAAAGACACTGCCTCGCCCGCCCGCCATGCCGATTCTTCCGCTTGACTCATTCATAGCTCGATGGCTATCTATCATTCATAGCCATTCAGCTATGGATATGACATTATGCCTGCCTCGCCCGATGATGTGTTCCGCGCCCTCGCCGATCCGACCCGGCGCGCTTTGTTCGAGCGCCTTTGCCGCGAGGGCGAGCGCACGGTCGGCGCGCTGACCAGCGGCGCCGGCGTCTCCCAGCCGGTGGTTTCGCGGCACCTGGCCGTCCTCAAGCGCGCCGGCCTGGTCGGGGACCGCCCCCAGGGCCGCCAGACCCATTACCGCGCCGAACTCGCCGCCCTCGCCCCCCTCAGCGACTGGACCCGCGACATGCAGACCTTCTGGCGACAGCGCCTGGACGCGCTCGACGACCTTCTCCACAGGATGGACCAATGAACCCGCACCTCTTCATCCGGCAGAGCCATCGCTGGATTTCGATTTTCTTCACCCTGACGGTGATCGCCAATTTCATCGCCCTGTTTGCCGGCCAGTCCTCTGACTGGCTGACCTATCTGCCGCTCCTGCCGTTATTCCTGCTTTTGCTCAGTGGGCTTTACATGTTCTTCTTGCCCTATATCGGCCGCTGGCGGAGCCGCCGCCTGGCCGGCTAGCGCATCGTGCAGAAAAGTGGAATCCGGCTTTCTGCACAAGCGATGCGACATCAAAGAGGAAGAGCCGGCGATTTGCTGCAATCCAATCGCATGAGGCTCCAGGAGGAACCATGCCCGACAAGACCAGCCAACCGCCGAAATTGCTCTCCGGGGGCAATCCGCAGATCGCCAAGGGTTATGGCGAGGCGCCCGTCAAGGCCTATATCGCCGCCATGCCCGGCTGGAAAAGCGCTGTCGGCCGGCGCATCGACGCCATTATCACGCGCGAAATTCCCGGCGTCGAAAAGGCGGTCAAATGGAACTCGCCCTTCTATGGCACCAAGAAGGATTACTGGTTCCTGAGCCTGCATTGCTTCGAGCGCTATGTGAAAGTCACCTTCTTCCAGGGCGCGTCGCTCGATCCCTTGCCCAAGGGCAAATCCAAATATCCCGCCGTGCGTTATCTCGACATCCATGAAGGTGACGATTTCGACGCGCAATTCACCGAATGGGTCAAGCAGGCGAGCCGCCTGCCCGGCGAGAAGATGTGAGGACGTCAAATGCCCAAAGCCACTGCCGACTGGGACCAGTCCGAAGCCCCCGCCCATATCGACCGCCGCATCGCCGAATTGGGCGATTGGCGCGGCGAACTGTTGGCCCGCCTCCGCGCCCTCATCCTCTCGGCCGATCCGGGAATTGCCGAGGAATTCAAATGGAACAATCCGGTCTGGTCGCTCAACGGCATCATCTGCACCGGCGAGACCTATAAGGCCGCGGTCAAGACCACCTTTCCCAAAGGCGCCGCGCTCGACGATCCGCATGGGCTTTTCAATTCCAGCCTTGACGGCAATACCCGCCGCGCCATCGATTTCCGCCGGGACGAGAATTTCGACGAGGCGGCGTTTATCGCGCTGATCCGCGCCGCCATCGCCCTCAACAATGCCAAGAAACCCAGCCGGGAGCGCCTGCAATGACCCAGACCGACACCGAAACCCGCTCCGTCGTGGTCGAACGCGATTTTGTGCATCCGCCGGAAAAACTCTGGCGCGCCCTGACCCAGCCGCACCTGATCGAAGACTGGCTGATGAAGAATGATTTCGTGCCCAGCCCGGGGCACAAATTCCAGCTGCGCGGCGAATGGGGCGGCATTATCGATTGCGAAGTGCTGGCCATCGAACCCGATCGCAGCCTGTCCTATACGTGGAACTTCGCCAATGACGACCCGGCCTATGCGCTGGCAAGCGTCGTCACCTTCACCCTCACCCCCAATGCCGCCGGCACCCATCTGCGCGTCGAACAAAGCGGCTTCCGCCCCGGGCAGAAACAGGCCTATGGCGGGGCCCATGCCGGCTGGAAACAATTCCTCGGCAAGCTCGAAGAAACGCTGGCCGGTCTGTAATCGCTCGTCCCGCCCCTTAACTTTCACCCCCTTCACCTTCGCCGCTGGCCACCGCGTCATTCCCGCGAAAGCGGGAACCTCCGTTAAAAAAGCCAAAGCCTCGCTGTCGAGGGAAGGGAGCTAGATATTATCCCACCCACTCGTCACCCTCGCGCTCGACGCGAGGGTCCTGTGTCTGTTGAGCCTGCCGCAAGAGCCCCCGCGTCAAGCGCGAGGGCGACGATCCGGGATGCGGCTCGCGAGCAAGACCGCGCCGCTGGCCACCGCGTCATTCCCGCGAAAGCGGGAACCTCCGTTAAAAAAGCCAAAGCCTCGCTGTCGAGGGAAGGGGGTCACCCCCAATCCCCCACTCGTCACCCCCAATCCCCCACTCGTCACCCTCGCGCTCGACGCGAGGGTCCTGTGTCTGTTGCGCCTGCCGCAGGAGCCCCCGCGTCAAGCGCGAGGGCGACGATCCGAAAAGAGGGCGATATATGCGCCGACGCCACTTAGACCTCATGGTGAGCTTGTCGGACCACGAGGTCGCGGCCACGGCGCTCCCAACCTCGTCCTTCGACATCCTGTGCTTGCCGAAGGGTCAGGATGAGGTCTGCGGCAGATTGGAGCCTGCCGAAAGATCAGAATGAGGCCTGCGAGAAAATCGCGCGCCAATCCTCTTACGGCTCCAATTCGATGTCCCAATAGAGATAATCGAGCCAGCTCTGATGCAGGTGATTGGGCGGGAAGGCCCGGCCATTATTGTGCAGGTCATAGACGCTGGGCGCGTAAGGCGTCTGGTGCGGGAACATCTTGATTTCCTTGGGCAGCCGATTGGCCTTGCGCAGATTGCACGGCGCGCAGGCCGCCACCACGTTTTCCCAGGTGGTCAGCCCGCCCTTGGAGCGGGGAATGACGTGATCGAAGGTCAATTCGTGCGGGCTGCCGCAATATTGGCATTGGAAACGGTCGCGCAGGAACACGTTGAAGCGGGTAAAGGCGGGATGGCGTGCCGGCTTCACATAATCCTTGAGCGACACCACGCTGGGCAAGCGCATCGCGAAACTGGGCGAGCGGATGATCGTCTCGTATTCGGAAACGATATTCACGCGATCCAGGCACACCGCCTTGATGGCGTCCTGCCACGACCATAGCGAGAGCGGATAATAGCTGAGAGGCCGGAAATCGGCATTCAGCACCAGGGCGGGACAGGTCTCAGGCGACACATGGATGGTCACTTGAGTCTCCCGGATCGGGAATCGCGTAAGTCCATAGCTCCATTATACTAAGCCCTTTATGTCGGGCATGTGAAGCGGCATGTCGGGCTTATTTTTGCTTCGGCGCGCCGGGACGAAAGGAGCGTCGGGAAATCGGGTCCCGCCGGATTTCTTTACAGCCCCGCGATGAACTGCGTCGCAAAGGCCAGTCCGTCCGGCGCGATGCCATGGGCCACGCCCCGGCTGACGTGATAATGCACGTCGAACCCGGCGTCGCGCAAAGCCGCGTCCGCCTCGGCGCTGAGATTGGGATCGACCACCTCGTCCAGATCGCCATGCACCAGGCAGATCGGCGGCTTGGCCAGGTGCCCGCCTCCCAAGCCCTCGGGCGGCACCAAGGCGCCGGAAAAGCCGATAATGCCCATCAATTTCTGTTCCGCCGGCAGCGCCGTGCCGACATGCAGCGCCATCATCGCCCCCTGGCTGAAGCCGGTCAGCATGGTGCGCTCCGGCGTCAAGCCGGTCTGGCTCCACAGATCGTTGAGGAATTCGATCAGCACCGGCCGCGCCGCCTGCAATCCGCTCTGGCGGCTGGCGACGCGATCGCCGCTCCAATCGATGGCGAACCATTGGTAGCCGCCCATGCCCAGCGCTTCCGGCGCATGCGGCGAGACGAACAGGGCGCCGGGCAGGACGCCCTGCCAATGCGGCGCCAGCCCGATGAGGTCGTGGCCGTCGCTGCCATAGCCATGCAGCAGCACCATGGCGGCATCGGGCGCCCCGCCATTGGCCGGGGCCAGCATCGGGCCGGAAAGCTTGGTCATAAAAGGCTCGTTTCCCTGTTCTTCACTGCGGCGAAATAGCGCCAGAACATCAGCGCCGCCACCGAACGATGCGGCGACCAGTCCCGCGCCAGCCCGATCATCTCCTTGATCGTCGGCCGGGCGTCAAGGCCGAGCCCGTGATGCGCCGCCTTGAGCAGCGCCAGGTCGCCGGCCGGAAAAATGTCGGGATGTCCGCCGCAGAACAGCAGATAGACCTCGGCCGTCCAGGGACCGACCCCCTTCAGCGTCACCAGACGCGCAATCGCCTCCTCCGCCGGCAACGCCTCGATCGCGGCGAAATCCAGCTCGCCCGCCACCACCGCTTCGGCCACGGCGCGCAGGGCCAGGAACTTGCCGCGCGAAAATCCCACCGCCCGCACACTCTCCTCATCGAGGCGCAGATAGCTCTCCGGCGTCAGCGCCCCCGGCACCGCCTCGAACCGCGACCAGATGGCCGCCGCGCTCTGCACCGACAATTGCTGCCCGCAGATCACCTTGGCCATGCCGGCGAAATGCCGGGGATTGACGCGCGGCAGCACCGTGCCGGCCATCGCCCGCATCGGCGCCAGCGCCGGCACCAGCTCCGTCAGCGCATCGAGATGCCAGGCCAGGCCCTCCGGCGTATCGATCCGCGGTGTCGGAGCGGAAGTTGCAATGATATTTGTCATAGATCCTGATATCCTGGCCCCGCCTCGCCCGCCTCCTCGGGAAGCGCCGGGGAGAGCCCTTCTGTTGGACGACCTCGATTCCATGCCCGCCCTGCTCCGTTTCGCCCCCAGTCCCAATGGCTATCTCCATCTCGGGCACGCCCTTTCGGCGCTGCTCACCTGGGACGCGGCGGCGACGCTTGGCGGCACGGCTCTGCTACGCATCGAAGACATCGACATCAACCGCTGTAAACCCGAATTTATCCGGGCCATATTCGAGGACCTCGCCTGGCTGGGCCTCGCCTGGCCCGAACCCGTCCTCCACCAGTCCGAACGTTTCCAGCTCTATGCCGACGCCGCCAATCGTCTGCGCGACATGGACCTGCTCTATCCCTGCTTCTGCTCCCGCGCCGATATCGCCGCCCAGTCCACCGGCAAAGATCCCGATGGCGCCCCGCTCTATCCCGGCACCTGCCGGCATCTGTCCAATGCCGAACGCATTGCCGGGCTGGAGCGCGGCGATCCGGTGCAGTTCCGTCTCGACATGACCAAGGCCACCGCCCGCACCGGCCTGCTGACCTATACAATCGTCGGACCCACTATTCTCGACCGGCCGCAGATCCGCTATGCCCGTCCGGAACGCTGGGGCGACGTGGTGCTGCAACGCAAGGATGTGCCCACCAGCTATCATCTCAGCGTCGTCGTCGACGACGCCGCGCAGGGCATCACCCATGTCACCCGCGGCAAGGACCTCGAAGCGGCCACCGATGTGCATGTTTTGCTGCAAATGCTGCTCGAAATGCCAACAATGCGTTACCACTTCCACCGATTGGTGAAAGACGACACTGGCGGGAAACTCTCCAAATCGAAAGGCTCGCCCAGCCTGCGCGACCTGCGCGCCCAGGGCTGGACCCCCGCCGACATCCGGCGCCGCATCGGCTTCTAGGCCTCCCCGCGCAGGGAATTGTTCACCTCGCGGCGAATTCATGCCATTTATGACGCAGTGGCAGCTGGCCCCATTGCCTATATCAATGGCGAACCCGCTGGACCCTCATCCGTTAGGCTCACATGCAAACCCTTCTCAATATCGCCATCGCCCTCGCGCTGCTCTTTGTCGTTATCGTGCTGGGCATGGGCCTGTGGAACATGCTCAAGGGCGGGTCGGGCAATACCAGCCAGCGCCTGATGCGCCTGCGTGTCATCGGTCAGGCCATTGCCCTGATTCTGCTCCTGGGCGCCCTGTTCTTCTTCGGCGGACAGGTCCGATAAGGGGCGGCGCGGAACATGGTCAAGCTCAACGCCATCTATACGCGAACCGGCGACAAAGGCACGACCGGCCTGGTGCGTGGTCCGCGCCGATCCAAGCATGATCTGCGCATCGAGGTCTATGGCACGGTCGAGGAAGCCAATGCCTTTATCGGCAATGCCCGGCTGGCCGCCGCGGACATGCCCCAGCTCGACCTGCTTCTGGGCCGCATCCAGAACGATCTCTTCGATGTCGGCTCCGATCTGGCGACGCCCGGCGCCGACGATCCCGATGCCCAATATCCCAGCCTGCGCATCCGCCCGATTCAGACCGAATGGCTTGAAAACCAGATCGACCGTTTCAATGCCGATCTCGAGCCGCTGAAAAGCTTCGTCCTGCCCGGGGGCACGCCCTTGTCGGTCGCCCTGCACCTAGCCCGCACCATAACCCGCCGCGCCGAACGGCTGGTTTCCGCATTGCTCGCGGCGGAGCCCGACACCAATCCTCAGACCATGATTTATCTCAATCGCCTGTCGGACCTGCTATTCGTGCTGGGTCGCGTGGCCAATGAAAATGGCGCCAAGGATGTCTTGTGGGTGCCGGGAAATTACGGCGACGTGAAAAAGGGCTGATCGCCCGAGCAAGGAGAGAGGCATTGTTCCTGCCCCTGCACGACGCCAATCCGATCCGCCACGTCCAATTCCCTTTCGTCAATTACGGCCTGATCGGCGTCACCATTCTGGCATTTCTCGTCCAGTCCGCGCTGCCGCCCGCCGCCTTCGAGCAGGCCACGATCAATTTCGGCATGATCCCCATCGTTGTGCGCGACCTCTATCCGCAGCCCGTGCCCTGGCTGCCCGACTGGGCGAACCTGGTCACCTATGCGTTCCTGCACACCGATTGGCTGCATCTGCTGACCAATATGCTGTTCCTGTGGGTCTTCGGCGACAATATCGAGGACGCATTGGGCCATGTGAAATATCTGTTCTTCTACCTGGCCTGCGCGGTGCTGGCGGCGCTGACCCATCTGCTGTTCAATCTCGATGGCAATGGCCCGCTGATCGGGGCTTCGGGCGCCGTCGCCGGGATCATGGGCGCCTATGTCCTGCTCTATCCCCATGCCCGGGTTTTCCTCCTGGCCCGTATCGTCTGGCTGATCCCCTTGCCGGTGCCGGCATTCTGGATGCTCGGCTTCTGGATCGCCAGCCAGTTCTTCTATGTCCTGGCGAGCAATGGCGAGGATGTGGCTTGGTGGGCCCATATCGGCGGCTTTCTCGCCGGCATGGCTCTGGTCGCGCCGCTGAAGCGCCGGGACCTGCCGCTCTTTGGCGGCCGCTGATTCTCCGTCTTTGCCGAAAAGCCAGTCCACCCCGGAAGGTTTTGTTTACGCCTTGTCCATAAGCTCGGCCCGGTATTGATCAGGAAGCCCGACCCTTGGACATCGATCTCTCCATGCAGATGCTCGCCGCGCGCCATGCCGCGACGAACAATGCCGTGCAGATCGCCGTCTTCAAGAAGGCGCATGAAATGCAGACCGAATTGCTCGAAACGCTCATGCAGACCGCCCTCAGCGCCCCGCCGCCCGGCCAGGGCCTCCGCATCGACAAACTGGCTTGATCCGGGGGTCGCATGACCAATCCCAGCGGTATCGGCCCCGCCGTCATGATCACCCGCATCGCCCAGGAGAACGGCGCATCGCTTGCCACGCAATTGGCCAAAGTGGCTGAATTGCGCATGCAAATGGCCATCGCCCAGGCCGAGCAGGCGGACAAGCTTTCCTCCGATGAACAGGCCCCGGCCAATCCCATCAACGGCGCCGAAGTCGATCTGCTGATCTAGGCTCCTGTGGGCCGGAATACACTCGAATCCGCTCCGTCCGAAGCCAGGCTGGCCCCCACGGAAGTTTTTGCCTTTGGCTCTGGCTTTCACTATGGTCCGCGCGGCTTTTCCTGCCCATCACAAGATCATCATGTCCGAACCAATTCGTCCCAAGCCGCAGCCTGGCATTCTCGATATAGCACCCTATCTGCCCGGCAAGTCCGGCCGACCCGGTAGCCAGGCCGTCAAGCTCTCCGCCAATGAATCGCCCCTGGGCGCCAGCCCCAAGGCGCTGGCGGCCATGATCGAGGCCTCCGCGCACCTGGAAATCTATCCGGAAGGATCTTCGCGGCTCCTGCGTGAGGCGCTGGGAGAGGTGCATGGCGTCGACCCCACCAGCATCGTTTGCGGCAATGGCTCGGACGATCTGCTGCATCTATTGGCGCAGGTCTATCTCGGGGACGGCGACGAGGCGGTGATGAACCGCTACGGCTTTTCCGTCTATCCGATCGTCACCAGGGCGGCCGGCGCCAAGATCGTATTGGTCGAGGAACGCGATTATCGAGCCGATGTCGATGCCTTGCTGGCGGCCGTGACCAAGCGCACCAAGGTGGTTTGGCTGGCCAATCCCAACAATCCCACCGGCACCTATCTCTCGGATGCCGAAGTACGGCGGCTGCATGCCGGGCTCCGCCCCGACATTCTCTTGGTCATCGACAGCGCCTATGCCGAATATGTGACGGCAGCCGATTATTCCGTCGGCCTCGACCTGGTTCGCGAACAGCAGAACGTCGTCATGGTCCGCACCTTTTCCAAGATGGGCCTGGCGGCAATCCGCATCGGCTGGCTGGTGGGCCCGGATCACGTGGTCGACGCATTGCACCGCATTCGCGGGCCCTTCAATGTCAATCTGCCGGCGCAGATGGCGGGCGCCGCGGCGGCGCGGGATGAGGAATTCACCCAGCGGCTCAGGGAGCACAATGCGCATTGGCGCGACTGGCTGACCGCCGAACTGTCGAGCAATCGGCTGCGCGTCATTCCCAGCCAGGCCAATTTCATCATGATCCTGTTCGACACGCCGGACATGGCGGCAAAGGCCTTCGAGACACTGGCCGATTCCGGCTATATCGTGCGCGAAATCGGCCCCTCCTACGGCATCGGCAATGGGTTGCGCATTTCCATCGGCACGGAAGAAGCGATGCGCATGGTGGCCAAAGTGCTCAAATCCATGGACAAGACGCAATGAGCGCACAATTTCGCAAGCTGGCGCTGATCGGCATTGGCCTGATCGGCGCTTCCATCGCCTTGGCGGCGCGGCGGCAGGGGCTGGTGGACGTCATCTCCATTGCCACCAGGCGACAGGAAACCCTCGATGAAGCGCGGGAACTGGGCCTGGGCGACATCTATACGCTCGATGCCGCCGAGGCAGTGCGCGGCGCCGATCTCGTTATCCTCTGCGCGCCCGTCGGCGCCTATGAACACCTGGCCAGAACCATTGCGCCGGCGCTGGAACCCGGCGCGATCCTCTCCGATGTCGGCTCGGTCAAGGCGCATGTGGTCAAGGTCGTCGGCCCGCATGTGCCCCCTGGTGTCAGCTTCATTCCCGGCCATCCCATTGCCGGCACCGAGCATTCGGGCCCTGCGGCCGGTTTTGCCGAACTTTTCGCCGGGCGCTGGTGCGTCCTGACGCCGGGATCCGATATATCCCAGGCCGATACCGACAGGCTGGTCGCCTTCTGGCAGGCCATGGGCTCGATGGTGGAATGCATGGATGCGAACCATCACGACATGGTCCTGGCCATTACCAGCCATATTCCGCACCTGGTCGCCTACAATATCGTGGGCACGGTGGCCGACCTCGAGGCCGATACCAAGTCCGAAGTCATCAAGTTCTCGGCCTCGGGCTTCCGTGACTTCACCCGCATCGCCGCCTCCGACCCGGTGATGTGGCGCGACGTATTCCTCACCAACCGCGATGCGGTGCTGGAAATGCTCGGACGCTTCCTTGAAGATCTTTCGGTATTGCAGCGGGCGGTGCGGACCGGCGATGGCCCGACGCTGGAATCGCTCTTTGCCCGCACCCGGGAAATTCGCCGCTCCGTCATCGATGCCGGCCAGGAAACCGCAGCGCCCGATTTCGGCCGGCCACATGACGTGCCGCCAGTGCCGGACATTCCCTTGGTGCGCGAACATGGCGGGGGCGACGACGCTTGACGTCGCTCCCGCCATTATGAGGCAATAGCCGCTAGAACAGCGACGGGATGGCAGCGACGGGAACCAGGCCCGACGACATGCCACCAGCGGCGAAATTGAGCTGGTTCTGATGCCGTGCATCTTCGCCGGCCACGCCCAGGACCAGGGTGCGCCACGGCTCGTCGATGAAGGGGCCGATACGCTCCGCGACCCCCAGAGAATCGATGCTGATCGAGCCGGTCGGATAGCCCTGGGCATCGAGGCCCAGTTCGCCATCGGCGCTGAGATCGGAGACGCCATCGCTGGCCCGAAGCCCGGCAAGGCGCAATCGGCCCCCGGCCTGTTGCCAGTCGGGCAGGAAAGGCCTTGCCCCCCAAGCGCGGATATCGTCACGCAGCCCGGTAATCTCCGTCTCGATTTCGGCATTGACGGCTGTGAGTTCGATAGCGGGAACTTCGACATCCGCAGCGCGGGCGAACAGCGCGAGAGCCGCTCGGCCCGCTGTGGCATCATGCATTTCCGGCATGTCGAGCAGGTGCATTTCGACATGCGGGGTCCGAGCGATGAGCGAGTTTCCGAACAGGGTGTCGCTCCAGGCAAGGTCATTGCCGACGATCGAGATTCTGGCGATGCGCCAGCTTTCCAGCCGCAGGCTGGCCTCGATCTCCGTCCAGGACATCTCTTGCTTGAGGCCGGTGAAGGCATCGGCGATGCGGGCCGGTCCGACAGCCGAGGCGAGGACATGGTTGGGCCTATAGACCATGACGCTGGCGCGGAAATGGGGAAGTTCGACCAGCACGTCGCCGGACAGGATTGCGGCGTCCGAACATTGGAGATCGAAGCGGAAGGGAAACCCGCCTATCGCCAGCTCCCGGCAGGTGAGCTGGGGCGCCGCTTCGCCATCGGCCAGGGCCAGGGCATCGACCTGCTGGCGGATTTGTCCCGCCGCGAAATACCAGCCCCCGGTCCAGGCCAGCACGACTACGAGCACTACAGCGCCCAGAATGATGATTCGCTTCTCCATGATCTCTTCTTACCGCTGCCGCTGCCCGCTCAGAAGCGGGTTTTCGCGATCGTCGTCCCTTCACCCCTGTCCTTGCCCATAAACCGGACCGGAATGACTTGCATCTCCCGCCGAATGAGGCAGGCTAGAAAGCGATTTGGGTTTAGCGATGACACGAATGGCGCAGACTGGCAGCGAAAATCATTGGGTCTTCGGCTATGGCTCGTTGATCTGGAATCCGGGCTTTTCCTTTGTCAGCGCCCAGCTTGGCCTGCTGCATGGCGCGCATCGCTCGCTCTCGATCATCTCCCACCATTATCGCGGCACCCCGGAGCAGCCGGGACTGGTCTTTGGCTTGACCCGGGGCGGGTCCTGCCGGGGCGTGGCTTTCGAAGTGGCGGCGGCGGACTGGGAGGAGGCGCTGGTCTATCTTCATGCGCGCGAACAGGTCACCTCGGTTTATCGCGACGTGATGCGGCCGGTCAGCCTCGTCGATGGACGGCGGGTGGCAGCCCTAGCCTATGTGGTGGACGAGACCCATGAGCAATTTGTCGGCATGCTCAGCCTGGAACAGCAGGTGGCCATGGTGCGCGCCGGCATCGGCATTGCCGGTCCCAACGTCGATTATGTGCTCAACACGGCCCGGCACCTGCAACAGCTCGG
The DNA here is from genome assembly GCF_030285925.1 of Devosia sp. YIM 151766. Lineage (NCBI taxonomy): Bacteria > Pseudomonadati > Pseudomonadota > Alphaproteobacteria > Hyphomicrobiales > Devosiaceae > Devosia > Devosia sp. YIM 151766. The sequence continues at coordinate 2,951,528 of NZ_CP127251.1, forward strand.
CATCCGCGACCGGACCCTGATGGCATTGGCCCGGGCGCTGGAAGCGGATGGTCAGGCGGCCTGAGCCGCACCCAGCGGCGCCGGCATCGCCGCCTCCAGATCCCAGATCGCCGCAAGCCGGTCCATGGGTGCGTCGAGCCGGAAGGCCCGGCTGGCGCCACGAAGCGCAAGGCGAAAGCGCGCCCGGCTGGCAGGATCGGTAACCAGATCGCCGGCCGAGCCGACCCAGAGCACCTGCCTGCCCTTGGCAAGCAGGTAGAGGGCGGTCTCGCGCATCACGAAGCTGGCGAGATTTTCGCTGGAAAGCAGGTAATGGCGGCCCGAGCGGCCCTGCCAATCCACCATTTCGGCCTGCCGCCCACCGGCTTCAAACGTCAGATCGCTGATCGCTGCCATTCCCGTTCCCCTGTACGCTCAGAAGAAGAACAAAAATAGAACAAACGACGTCCGGCGTCAAGCGCGCTTCGTTGCGACGCTGGCTACGCGCTCAGGAATTTCCCGGCATCTGGCGGTTTTGGCGCTCATGAAGCTGGTCGATCCGTGCAGCCAATTTCGCGTCGACCGGACGGTCCAGCCCCTGGTCCAATGCCTCGAGAGCGAGCCTGTCCGATTCGGCCTCGATGGTCTGCTTGAGTTTTTCGAGGAAGATTTCGGGCGCCAGGCCGGGCTCGATGGCGGGCAGGAACCGGGCCTTGGCCATGCCCGGCCAGATGATCGGGCTATTGCGGCCCCAATAGAGGCCCGAATTGAGCGCCACCGGCACGACGGGCACGTTGAGCGTGCTATAGAGGCGCACGATGCCTTGCCGGTAATCGGGCGGCGCCAGCGCCGCCCTGCGGGTGCCTTCGGGGTAGATGACGATGCGACAGCCTCTTTCGATGGCTTCGCGCGCCTGCCTGATCATTTCCGGGATGGCCTGCGCGCCCCTTTGCCGGTCGATCTCGATGCAATCGAGCGAACGCGCGGCCCAGCCGAAAAAAGGAATGCGCATCAGCTCCTTCTTGGCGATGAAGGCCGGGCGGCCGGTATGGGGAAAAGTGGCGAAGATATCCCAATCCGACTGGTGCTTGGAGGCGATGATGCAGCCACCGGGCGGGATATGCTCGGCGCCTTCGACCTGGGTGCCGACGCCGGTGAGAAAGCGCAGGATCAGCGGATTGGACCAGCACCAATAGCGGGCTATGGCCCAACCGAAGGGCGTACGGCCGAACAGCAGGCCGCTGATCCCCGCCAGAATGGCCAGGATAGCGGTCTGGCCGATGAAGACGACATAGAAGATCGCCGTGCGGACTGCCTGGATGACGCTCTTGATTGCCATGAAATTCCCCGGCTTTCGCGCCCCGTTATCCCCCCTCTTACCGGGCAGCGAAACGCTTGGCGAGGAAATTGCTCACGACGCCTCGCTGAGATAGCGGCGGACCGTGACCCGGGAGGTGACGGCGGTGAGAGCGGCGATCACCGGCACGACCAGGGCAATGCCGACCATGCCGTCCCATCCGAGCAGGAACTGGCCGAACAATACGCCCATCTGCGTATTGGCTTCGCTCGGCAATACGCTGCCGGCCGCCGCGCCGATCAGCGCGAAGAACAATAGAGCCAGCACGGCCCCGAGCAATCCGCCCTGCAGGCCGATGGACAGGAAACGTCCCTGGAATTCTCCGGCGATGAAGCGGTTGGAGGCGCCGATAAAGTGCAGGACATCGACGATTTCGCGATTGGAGGCCATGGCGCCGCGCGTGGCGAAGACGATGGCCAATACCGTGGCAACGCCGATCAGCCCCAGGACGAGGAGCCCTGAAAACACCATTGTTCCGGCCATGGTGTTGAGCTGCTGGCGCCAGGCCGCATGGGTATCGAGGCTGGCCCCTTCGATCGCCTGGAGATTGCGCTGCAATTGCTCGATATCGGCATCGACGGGATCGGCCAATTGCACCACGACCAGACGTGGAATGGCGATGACGGAGAGATCGAGGCCGGCGCCGAGCCAGGGTTCGAGCAGCGCCTGGCTCTCCTCAAGCGTGAGAGCCCTTGCCGCCGCTATGCCGGGTGTCGATTGCGCCAGCGACACCACGGTGCGCAGATTGCTTTCCATGACCTCGCCCTCGGCCGGGCGAATCTGGATGGTGAGCTCGCGGCCGACATCGGCAGACCAGGCAATGGCCGATTTCTGCACCAGCAGGACCCCGCCCAGGGTCACGGCAGACAGAAACGCCATGATGGTGATGAGCAGCAACAGGGTGCGCCCGGCCACGCTTTTCTCTGGAACGATGGGAGCGGCGCCCCCACGGCGGGAGAGCTGGGACAGCAATTGCCTAATCATGAATGGTCAACTCCCCCTTGTTGAGCACCATGCGGGGATAGGGGAAGCGGTCGAGCAAGGGCAATTCGTGCGTCGCCAGAATGATGGTCATGCCCAGCGTTCGGTTCAATTCGGCAAAGAGATGGACCAGCCGGCTGGACAGGTCGGGATCGACATTGCCGGTGGGTTCGTCCGCCAACAGCACTTTCGGCCGGGCGATCACCGCGCGGGCAATGGCGGCGCGCTGCTTTTCGCCGCCCGACAACAAGGTCGGCAGCGCATGCATGCGCTCCCCCAGCCCGACCCATTCGAGCAATTCGATGACATTGGGGCGGTATTCGCTTTCCGGCTGGCCCAATACCCGCAGCGGCAGAGCCACATTCTCGAACGTGGTCAGGTGACCGAGCAGACGGAATTCCTGAAAGACGATGCCGATATGCCGGCGCATCTGCAACAGCCGGTCCTGATCGAGATTGCCGACATCCTCGTCGAACATGGTGACGCGGCCGCGGCTGGGCTTCAGCGACAGTAGCAACAGGCGCAGCAGGCTGGTCTTGCCCGAGCCGGACGGGCCGGTGAGAAAATGAAATGAACCAGGCTCGATGGCGAAGGTCAGGTCTTTGAGAATTTCGGGGCCATTGCCATAGCGCAGGCCCACATCGGAAAATTCGATCAAAAAGTCTGCTCCCCATTTGGTCCGGCAGCGTTACGAGGGCGAATCAGCACCGGCGCATCATAGCAGCGGCGAGGCCCGCTGCGGCATCGGCAAGGCTTTGGACGGAGGAAAGCGGCACAATTTTGGTGGCGGCCCCGGTTTGAGGAGTTTTAACCCCCCGGCGCTAGGGTCGGCATCCAGCCCTTAAACGATCAAAGCCGTCTGATGATCATCACCTGCCCGCATTGTCAGACCAAGTATCAGGTGGCCTATGAGGCCATCGGATCGGCCGGCCGCAAGGTGCAATGCGCTCATTGCCATCAGGCCTGGGACCAGCGGCCTGGTTCTTTCAAGCGTCCGGCCCCGGCGGCGGGCCAGCCAGAGGCCGACAGATTGTTCACGTCCATGGCCGAGGATGCGCTGGACGAGGCCATGTTGAGCGAAGAGCAGGCCATGATCGCCGAGAAGACGAAATTCGCCCCGGCCGCTTCTCCGGCAGGCAAGGATGGCGCGCCCAGGGAACCTGTGGAAACCCCGTCTCTGCGCGCTCCCAATGCGGCGGAAGTGAAGAAGCGCCAGGCCGATTTTTCCAAGAGGCAGAGCGCGATGATTTCCCGCCTGCCATTGGCCCGGCTGCGCCGCGCGGCACGTATTGCCGGAATGGTCACTCTGGCCTCATTGGCGGTCACCGCCTATTTCGGTCGCGTGGATCTGGTCAGGCACTATCCCGATCTTGCCGGCCTCTATGACGCGGTGGGACTGGGCGTCAATGTGGTGGGGCTGGATTTTTCCAATCTGGAGACACTCAAGACCTTGTCCGGCGGCAATGACATATTGGTGGTTTCGGCGCAGATCGTGGGTCTGTCGCGCGAGCCGATAGGCGTGCCGCCGGTCGTGGTGAGCTTGCTCGATGGCGAGGGCAAGGCAGTCTATGAATGGAGCGTCACGCCGCGCGTACGCGACCTGATGGCCGGAGAGCGGGCGACCTTCGATACCCGTCTATCGCTGCCGCCCAGCGAAGCCGCGCGGGTGCGGCTCAGCTTTGCCCGCAGCAATGGCCCCCAGGCCGAGCGCAACGGGAGCGGCCGCACCGCGCCTCCCGTCCCAGAATGAGCACCGCGGGGATTTGGTCGAGCTTCACACAAAAAAGACCAACTGAATCCTCAAACTTTGTCGTCCCGTTTCCCATTTTCCGGAAACGCCCCAGGAGAGAGCCAATGGCCCGCATCCTTGTCGCCGAAGACGATCCTTCGGTCCGTGCCTTTGTCGTCAGCGCCCTCACCATGAAGGGCCACGAAGTCGTCTCCGAGGAAGATGGCGGCCTGGCGGCCGAAACCGCCGATGCGGAGGATGGGCAGTTCGATCTCCTGCTCTCCGACATCAAGATGCCGGTGATGGACGGCATTGCCCTGGCCCTGCATGTGGGGGCGCGCTATCCGGACCTGACCATCCTGCTGATGACCGGCTTCGCCGACCAGCGTGAGCGGGCCCATGGGCTCGACGCCTTGATCTATGACGTCATCGCCAAGCCCTTCACCCTGGCCGGTCTGCTGGCCAAGGTCGACGACGCGCTCAATGGCCGCCCCGTCGAGGTCGTGTCGCTCGGCCGGCAGGCGCTGCAATAGTTCAGAGCCAGTCCGGCACGCTGTCCAGCGCCAGCAATTCCGCGATGGACTTGCGCGGGCGAATGACGTGCCAGCGAGCGCCATCCACCAGCACTTCGGGGATCAGCGGCCGCGAATTATAGGTGGAGGCCATGACCGCGCCATAGGCGCCGGCGCTCATCACCGCCAATAGATCGCCTTCCTTGACGCCGGCAAGGGTGCGGTTCCGGGCGAGATAATCGCCGGTTTCGCAGACCGGGCCGACAATGTCGCCGGTGATCGGCGGCAGATTGCTCTGGTTGACCGGCTCGATATCGTGATGCGCCTCATAAAGCGTGGGGCGGAGCAGATCGTTCATCGCCGCATCGACGATGATGAAATCGGCGTCGCCCTGCTTCACATATTCGACCTTGGTGACGAGGATGCCGGCATTGCCAACCAGGAGGCGCCCCGGCTCGATCACCAGCGAGCACCCCAATTGCCCCACCTTGTCGCGCACCACCGCGGCATAGGCATCGGGATGCGGCGGCGCCTCCTGGTCGTGATGATAGGGAATGCCGAGGCCGCCGCCGACATCCACATGCTCGATATGGTGCCCGTCGGCCCGCAGGGCCGCGACCAGTTCCGCCATGAGGCCGAACGCATTGTCGAACGGTTCGAGATCGGTGATCTGGCTGCCGATATGCATGTCGACGCCGACCGCCTCGACATTGGGCAATTCGGCGATGCGCCGATAGACGGCGCGGGCGCGCTTATAGGGAATGCCGAACTTGTTCTCGGACTTGCCGGTCGAGATCTTGGCATGGCTGCGCGCATCGACATCGGGATTGATGCGCACCGACACGCGGGCCGTCACTCCCATATCCGCAGCGACCGCCGACAGGCGCTCCAGTTCGGGCTCGCTCTCGACATTGAAGCACTTGATGCCCGCTTCGAGGCCCCGGCGCATTTCGGCGACGGTCTTGGCGACGCCGGAGAACACGATCATGTCGGGGCTGATGCCGGCAGCCAGCGCGCGTTCGAGCTCGCCCAGCGAGACCACGTCCGCCCCGCAGCCCTCGGCCGCCATGAGCTTGAGCACCGCCTGATTGGAATTGGCCTTCATCGCATAGGCGACAAGCGTCGGGATGCCGTCAAATGCCTGTTTCACCACCCGGACATGGCGCCGCAATGTGGCGCTGGAATAGACGTAAAAGGGCGTGCCGACCTCGCGCGCAAGATCGTTGAGATTGACATCCTCGGCAAAAAGAATGCCGTCACGCTGTTCAAAGTGGTGGACCACGATATGCCTGCCCCAGTGGATGATTGCCCCAACCCTGCCACGCCGATCTGCCCCGAGGGATAGAATGGCGGGTGCGGCTGGTTGCCGAGACCTCTACGGCAGGTGCATCGAAAACGGAAGCAAGACTTGCCGATCGGTCGCGGACCGGGCGAAGCTAAGCGATCCCGCCGTCGCCATGGCCGCCAGGTTTCTTCGTCGTGAGCGGGCGCGGTTCATGCGCTTCCCCGGTCAGCTCGCTCTTCCAGCGGGCCGCCTGCACCAGCACATTGGCGGGCGCGGTGCCGCCATAGGACTTGCGCGCGGTGACCGAGGCCTCGACGGTCAGCACCTTGTGGATGCGGCTGTCGATGCGCTGATCGATGGATTTGAAGTCCTCGATATTGAGGCCTTCGAGCCCGCAATTCTTCTGCTCGGCCAGGGCGACGATCTGCCCGGTAATGTGATGGGCGTCGCGGAAGGGGATATCGAGCTCGCGCACCAGCCAGTCGGCGATGTCGGTGGCGGTCGAAAAGCCGGCCGAGGCCGAGGCATGCATTCTTTCGCGATTGGGCACCATGTCGGCAACCATGCCGGTCATGGCGGCCAGCGACAGCGACAGGGCGTCCAGCGCGTCGAAGGCGACTTCCTTGTCTTCCTGCATGTCCTTGGAATAGGCCAGCGGCAGGCCCTTCATCACCACGAGCAGCGAATTGAGTGCTCCGAGGATGCGGCCGATCTTGGCGCGAACCAGCTCCGCTGCATCCGGGTTGCGCTTTTGCGGCATGATGGACGAGCCGGTGGTGAACTTGTCCGACAGGCGGATGAAGCCGAACTGCGCGGAAGACCAGATCACCATTTCCTCGGCAAAGCGGGACAGGTGCATGGCGCAGATCGCGGCGGCGGCCAGCGTTTCCAGGATGAAATCGCGATCGGAAACTGCATCGAGCGAATTGGCCGTCGGCCGGTCGAAGCCGAGCGCCGCCGCGGTCATGTCGCGATCGATGGGATAGGGCGTGCCGGCAAGGGCAGCCGAGCCCAGCGGGTTCTCATTGAGCCGCTTTCTCGCATCGAGCAGGCGGCCGGCATCGCGGCCGAGCATTTCGACATAGGCCAAAAGATGGTGGCCGAACGTGACCGGCTGGGCATTTTGCAGATGAGTGAAGCCCGGCAGGATGGTCTCGGCCTCTTCCTCGGCCCGGGTGACCAGGCCCAATTGCAGGCTGCGGATCTGGGCCACCAGCATGTCGATGCCGTCGCGGACATAGAGCCGGAAATCGGTCGCCACCTGGTCGTTGCGGGACCGCGCCGTGTGCAGGCGTCCGGCGGCATCGCCGATCTTTTCGCGCAACCGGCTCTCGACATTCATATGGATGTCTTCGAGGGCACGCGAGAACGTGAAGCTGCCGCCCTCGATTTCGGCCAGCACCTCGTCTAGACCGGCAAGGATCGCATCACGGTCGCCTCGCGTCAAAATGCCCGTGGCCTCGAGCATTGCCGCATGGGCCTTCGATCCGGCAATATCCTGGCGGAACAGGCGCTGGTCGAAACCGATCGAGGCGTTGATTTCTTCCATGATGGCGTCGGGGCCGGAAGCGAACCGTCCACCCCACATCTTGTTGCTCATCTTTAGCCTTTCGGAGAACCCATGTCGGAGACCATTGCCCCCCCGCCGCAGAACCGGAAAAGCTGGCAGCTTCCTGTCTTGATAGGGGTGGCCGGTTTGGGCGTAGCTATAGCGGCGTGGTTCTATCTGGGCAATGCCGCCCAGGCGAACTCCTGCCCGGTGCAATCCATGCCGGCACAGGTGCTCGATGCCGCCGCAACCGGCGAATTGGCGGCGCTGAACGGCACCGGCGAGGGGCGCGGCTATGCCGATATGGCGTTCAAGGATGTCGCGGGCAAGGACCTGACCATTGCCGATTTCGGCGGCAAGGCATTGCTGGTCAATTTCTGGGCCAGCTGGTGCGTACCCTGCCGCGAGGAAATGCCGGCGCTCGACGAGATTGCCACCCAATATAATTCCGAGCGCTTCATGGTGCTGCCGATCAATCTCGATATCGGCGCGGGCGGCCTCGAAAAGGCGCAGGCTTTTCTCGATGAGGGCCAGTTCGACAATCTGCCGCTTTATGCCGACAACACCTTCGCCGCCTTCGAGCGGCTGAAGCGCGAAGCGGTGGCCGTGGGCCTGCCGGCCACGCTGCTGCTCGATCCCGAAGGGTGCGAATTGGCGGTCTTGCAAGGCCCCGCCGAGTGGCACAGCACGGACGGCAGGACGGTGGTGGAAGCCTTGATCGGCCTGCGCGGCTAGACCGTTTCACCGTTTTTCCTGAATCGGTAAAACGGTCGTAAGTCCTTGTTTTATTAAGTTTCCGAATCACAAAAGTGCTAGCCACTTTTGCTGGAAACACTCTCGGCCGTCCGCGCCGTTGCCGCCGACAGGCCCGGCACGCGGACAAAGCGTTCGGCGCGCTTGCGGCGCGGCACGGCCGGAAACGCTTCCTTGCGCGCCCGAACGCAGATGACCCCGCTCATCGCCGGGCCGAGCAACCGACCGAAGCGCTCGAAGAACCGCGTCGACCGCAGCGCCAGACCGGATTGGAGCGGTGGCATGAACAGCGCATCGCGCCACGCCACCGGCACGAAGCTGTGGTCGCGCAGCAGCTTTTCCAATTGTCCGCCGGAATAGGGATTGCCCTGGCCGAAGGGCGTGTTGTCACGCTGGGCCCAGATTCCCCGCCGCCGCGGCACCACGATGACGAGGTGCCCGTTGGGCGCCGTTATCCGCCAGAGCTCACGCATCAATTCCTCGGCATCCGCCACATGTTCCAGCGCATGTATGGCAATGGTGAGATCGACGGCCGCATCGGTGAGCGGCATTTCCAGCGGATCGCAGAGCACGGTGCGGGACGGGCCCTCGCGCGGCCAGGCCGAGGCGCCTTGGCGCGCCGGCATGAAGGCGAGAACCCGCTCGGCCCGGCCCAGCGAGAATCGCAGATAGGGCGTGGCAAAGCCCAGGCCGAGAACCCGCTTTCCCCTTATATCGCCCGCCAGGTCGATCACCTGATCGCGCACCAGCGCCCGCGACATATGCCCCAGCGGAGATTTGTAATAGTCGATGAGACGCCGGACATCGCTGGTCATGCGGCGAGCTTGCCAAAGCTGGATGAACTTGTCCAATCCCCGGTTGCAACTGCCGGCGCGGCTCCCTAGCTTGCAGTCCAAACGCAAGAAGGAACAATGCCATGGCCCTCATCGTCGACGTCTTCGCCGCCCGCCAGGACAATTTCGGCTATCTCGTGCATGATGAGGCCACCGGCCGCACGGCCGCGATCGATGCGCCTGAGGCGGCCGCCATTCGCGACGCCCTCGCCCGGCGCGGCTGGAAGCTGAGCGACATCTTCATCACCCACCATCATGTCGACCACGTCGAAGCCATTCCCGAGCTCAAGGCCGCCTTCGGCGCCAAGGTGACCGGGCCCGCGGCCGAGGCCGACAAGATCGAGGGCCTCGACGTGCTGGTCAGCGATGGCGACCAGGTCCATCTCGGCGAATCCGTCTTCGACATTATCGCCGCGCCCGGTCATACGCTGGGTCATATCGTTTTCTATAACGCATTGGGCGGGCATCTCTTTTCGGCCGATGCGCTGTTCTCGCTGGGGGTGGGACGCATGTTCGAGGGCACGCCCGGCCCGATGTGGGAAGGGGTCAAGCGCCTCCGCGATCTGCCCGACGAAACCCTGGTCTATTGCGGCCATGAATATACCCAGAGCAATGCCAGCTTCGCCCTCGCCATCGACCCGGACAACGAGGCGCTAAAGGCCCGTGCCGCCGAGGTAAATTCGCTGCGCGCCGCTGGAAAACCCACCATTCCGTTCAAGCTGGGCGAGGACAAGCGGGCCAATCCGTTCATGCGCGCCGACGCCCCGGAACTGGCCCGGCATTATGGCCTTGAGGGCGCCGATCCGGCTGAGGTTTTCGCCGCCATCCGCAAGGGCAAGGACAATTTCTGAGCCCGGCGATTAACCATTCGCCTGTGCGGAATCCTTCACCGGGGATCGAAATTCGTTAACAGACTGTTATCATCTGGCACGGCGTTTGCCCCGATAGGGGTAACACGCCGCGGGTTCTGTGCCATTCCGGGACAGAGCGGCGCAAAATGGTACAGTCATGCCCCATTTGGAGCAAAGCGAGACAGATCGAACCCTGCCCGTGCCGGCGGCCCCGGCCACGCCGCGCCCCTCGCTCGCCCATAGCGCTCCGAACGCCGCCTTTGTCAGCCAGCTCATCGCCGCCCGCGAGCGGCTCAGCCCGCAACGTACAAGCCGCCTGGAAAATGCTGCGGGGGCGGTGGGCGCCTATGGCAAAGGCGGCCGCATCGCCGAGCGCCGCATGCCGCTGGGCTATCGCCGCACGCTTTTGATCTAGCGTGCCGGCGCCGTTCCAATAATTCTGGAATTGGCGGTTCAATTCGCCCGGCCTCGAACGTCGCAATGATGAGGGCGCCTATAGGCGCCGGATAACGAGGAGAGATTCCATGCCAATCGCCAAGAACACTGTCTGCATCTGGTACGACAAGGACGCGGAAGCGGCGGCCCGCTTCTATGCCGAAACCTTTCCCGACACCCGGGTCACCGCCGTCAGCACGGCGCCGAGCGATAACCCGTCCAGCAAGGCGGGCGCCGTGCTGACGGTGGAATTCACCCTGATGGGCATTGCCTGTATCGGCCTCAATGGCGGCCCCGCCTTCACCCATAGCGAAGCCTTCTCTTTCCAGATCGCCACCGACGACCAGCAAGAGACCGACCGCTATTGGAACGCCATTGTCGGCAATGGCGGCGAGGAGAGCATGTGCGGCTGGTGCAAGGACAAATGGGGCATTTCCTGGCAGATCACCCCGCGAACCCTGTCCGAAGCCATGGCCGCAGGCGGCGCCGAAGCCAAGCGCGCCTTCGAGGCGATGATGACGATGAAAAAAATCGACGTGGCGGCGATCGAGGCGGCGCGGCGCGGCTAGCGGGCTATGTGATTGCCAATATCACGCTCGTCACCCTCGCGTCAGGCGCGAGGGTGACGATCCGGGAAGAAGGAGCCAGCGCGGCTCTCCTCAAATGCCAGCGCCCTATTGCTTGAGCTTGAGCGGGCCGACCATCTGTTCGGGCTTCACTTCGGCGTCGAATTCCTCGCCGGTGAGCAGGCCCAGATTGATGGCTTCTTCGCGCAGCGTCGTGCCGTTCCGATGCGCGGTCTTGGCGATCTTGGCGGCATTGTCATAGCCGATGCGGCGATTGAGCGCCGTCACCAGCATCAGCGACTGATCCACCAGTTGCTGGATGCGCTTCCGGTCCGGCTCGATGCCCATTGCGCAATTGTCGTTGAAACTCTTGGCAGCATCGGCCAGGAGGCGCACGCTTTGCAGGAAATTATAGGCGATGACCGGCTTGAAGACATTGAGCTCGAAATTGCCCTGACTGGCGGCAAAGCCGATGGCGGCGTCATTGCCCATGACCTGGGCAACCACCATGGTCATGGCTTCGGACTGGGTGGGATTGACCTTGCCCGGCATGATCGAGGAACCGGGCTCGTTTTCGGGAATGGTGATTTCGCCCAGGCCGGAACGCGGGCCGGAGGCCAGCCAGCGCACGTCATTGGCGATCTTCATGAAGGCGACGGCGAGCTGCTTGAGCGCGCCCGAGGCGCCGACAAAGGCGTCATGACCGGCCAGCAGGGCGAACTTGTTGGGGCCGGTGACGAAATCGTGGCCGGTGAGGTCGGCGATTTCCCTGGCGACGGTGACGGCATAATCGGGATGGGCATTGAGCCCGGTGCCGACGGCGGTGCCACCCAAAGCCAGTTCCTTCAATTGCGGCATGCTCGCCTTGATGGCGGCAATGGCATAATCGATCTGCGCCACCCAGCCGGAGATTTCCTGGCCCAGGGTCAGCGGCGTCGCGTCCTGGAGATGGGTGCGGCCGATCTTGACCACGTCCATGAACGTATCGGCCTTGGCCTGTAGGGTGTCGCGCAACAGGGCGACGCGCTCATAAAGATAGTTCTCCACCGCCTCGACCGCGGCGATATGCATGGCGGTGGGATAGGTGTCGTTGGAGCTCTGGCTCATATTGACGTGGTCATTGGGATGGACGGGCTTTTTCGAGCCCATCTCCCCGCCGGCCATTTCGATGGCGCGGTTGGAAATGACTTCGTTGACATTCATATTGGACTGGGTGCCCGATCCGGTCTGCCAGACCACCAGCGGGAAATGCTCGGCCAGCTTGCCCTCGATCACCTCGTCGGCGGCGGCGACCACCAGGTCGCGCGTCTTCTCGTCCATGAGGCCGAGCTTGAAATTGGCCAGAGCCGCCGCCTTCTTGAGGATGCCGAAGGCGGTGATGATCTCGGCGGGCATCTTTTCTGCGCCGATATCGAAGTTCTGCAGGCTTCGGGCCGTCTGCGCGCCGTAATATTTATCGGTCGGGACCTCGATATTGCCCATAGTGTCCGATTCGACGCGCATGCTCATATTGCCTTTGCTCCAGCTGGCCGCCGCTCCGGCGGCGGAAAAAACCAAACGGCCGACCCTTCGGGGGGCCGGCCGCTCGAATATCAGATAAAGCGCCGCGGCGCCAAAGCGCCTTTCGGCTTAGTTCTTGACCGCGAGGATCTGACGGCCGCGATACATGCCGGTCTTGAGGTCGACGTGATGCGGACGGCGCAGCTCGCCCGAATCCTTGTCTTCGACATAGGTGGGATTGGCGATCGCGTCGGCCGAACGGCGGAAGCCGCGCTTCATCGGCGAGGTCTTGCGTTTTGGCACAGCCATGGTTCGGTCCTTCCGAAATTCAAAATCGTTGCGCCGCCGAAAGCGGCCAGAGAATTATCTCTGTCAGGATTGGTCGGCTCTATAGAGCAAGACAGGACGCTTGGCTAGGGGTTTTGTGAATCGGGCCGGGGCTTGCTGCGATCAATTATCGTATGTACAATAATTAAAGGCTTGGGGGAAGCCGGACGTGTACGAATGGGACAGGGAAAAAGATGCCGCCAATCGGCTGAAGCATGGGGTCGGCTTCGAGGACGTCGAGAATTTCGACTGGGATAGTGCAGTATTCCAGCAGGACAGGCGCTTCGATTACGGCGAAGAGCGCTTTCGCGCCTTCGGCTTCATCGGCGAGCGGCCTCACTGTCTTGCCTATGTTCTTCGCGGAGACAATATCCGCATCATCAGCCTGCGCCCCATGCATTTAAAGGAGGCAAGACGCTATGGCCTCGCACAAGACTAAGGGCAAGCCGCCGGACAATTACGATCCCGCCGCCCCGCTCACCGAGGAAGAAATCAAGACGCTGCGCCCGGCGCGGGAATTTTTCGCCGAACGCGGCCTGCCCATGCCGGTGCCCCGCAAAGCCGGCCGGCCCAGGCAGGACGAGACCAAGGTGCGGGTGACGATGCGGCTCGATGCCGGGATCGTGGAGCATTTCAAGAGCCAGGGGCCCGGCTGGCAAACCCGCATCAATGCGGTTCTGGCCGAAAAAGTCGCCAAGGGCCGCTAGATGTGAGTGTTTCGTTCCCCCTTACGGGAACGAGGGCCGCCACCGGCCCGCACTGCCCCCCTCAAAGGGGGGAGCGCTTGTCACCGCTTCCGTGGCTCGCCGCCGCTACAGCGCCAGCTTGCCGTCCTGGCCCACACAGGCTGCCCTGGGGCCATATTCGCGGGCGCGGGCTTCGACGATGCGCGCCACCCGCAACAGGCCGGCGCTGGGGCGGGCGGGGTTGCGCAGGAGGGGATTGGGCAGGGTGACGGCCAGCAGGCTGGCGGTCTGCCAGTCGAGATTTTGCGGTTCGCGGCCGAAAGCGTGTTCGGCGCCGGCCGCGACGCCGAACTGGCCGGACGGGCCCCATTCGGCGATGTTGAGATAGATCTCCATGATCCGCTTCTTGGGCATGACCAGATCGATATAGGCCGCCAGCGGCACTTCCAGCGCCTTGCGGATGGCGCTCTGGCCGTTCCACAGAAACAGATTGCGCGCCACCTGCATGGTGAGGGTGGAGGCGCCCCGCGCCTCCCGCCCGGCGAGATAATTGTCGATCTCGATGCGCAGGGCGGCGACGTCCACGCCCCAATGGCGGCAGAATTGGCCATCCTCGGAGAGGATCACCGCCGCCTTGAGGCGGTCGGAAATATCGTCGATATCGCGCCATTGCCGCTCGACCGGCTGCAAGGTGAGCAGGCGGGCCAGCATGGGGACGGAGACCGGCTGGATCACCAGATAAATCGGGGTGAGGATCAGCGGCAGGGCCACGAGCACGGCAAGTATCCCCAAGGGAATGCGGAGAATGTGCCAGAGCTGTTTGCGTCGCGCCATGGGCGGGTGTGTAACCGCGTGTGCGGTTGCGGCCAAGCCCCCTCGTCCGGCGCTGTGCTCCCGGCCACGTTCCCCCTCATCCGGCGCTGCGCGCCCGGCCGTGTTCCCCCTCATCCGGCGCTGCGCGCCACCTTCTCCCCGAGGGGGAGAAGAATGGTTCGGCCTGCGCCCCTTATTCCTCTCCCCCTCGGGAGGGTGCCCCGAAGGGCGGGTGATGGGGGGATTGCCCGATGCCGGGCAAAAAGCTAGCAACGAACCATGTATGACTTTTCCGCCGACAGCGCCGATTGCGCCCGCGCCGTGGAGGCCGGGCTTTCCGATTATCTGACCGGCGCCAGGCTGTCCGGCCCGGGTCCCGCCGCCGAAAGGCTGGTGGAAGCCATGCGGCATGGGAGCCTCGAAGGCGGCAAGCGCTTGCGGCCGCTCCTGGTGCGGCAGGCGGCGGCGATCTTCTCGGTGCCGCGCGAGGCGGCGCTGCCGGCCGGAATGGCCGTGGAAATGGTGCATTGCTATTCGCTGATCCATGACGACCTGCCCGCCATGGACGACGACGATTTGCGGCGCGGCCGGCCCAGCGTGCATAAGCAATATGACGAGGCCACCGCCATCCTGGCGGGGGACGCCCTGTTGGCCCAGGCCTTTGCCGTTCTGGCCGATCCCCATTGCCATGCCGATCCCGCCGTGCGCGTGGCGCTGATCGCCGAACTGGCGCAAGGCGGCGGCGCCGGCGGCATGGTGGGCGGACAGATGCGCGACATCGAAGGGGAAAGCGGCGGCCTCACCGAAGGCGAGATCGCCGTCATGCAGGCCATGAAGACCGGGGCGCTGATCCGGGCCTCGGTACGGATGGGCGCCCTGCTCGGCGGCGCCGATGCCCGGGCGCTCTCGGCGCTCACCGCCTATGCCGAAGCGGCCGGCCGCGCCTTCCAGCTGGCCGACGACATTCTCGACGTGACCGCGACGCCCGAAATCATGGGCAAGGCCACCGGCAAGGATGCGGGCGCCGGCAAGCAGACCCTGGTGGCCCGGCTCGGCGTCGAGGCGGCGCGGCAGATGCTGGACGACATCGTCGCCGACGCCATTTCGGCGCTGCGCACTTTCGGCCCCCGGGCCGACGGCTTGCGCGCCACCGCCCGCTATTTCGCGGCGCGGGAGAAGTGAGCTTTGACCATTCCTTCCACCATCGTCAGATAATGCGGTATATGTGCAATGAGCCTTGAATCCGTCCGCGCCGACCTTGCGTCCCGCGCCCCCGACCTCACCGTCCTCGTCACCGAGGCCTCGACCGCCACGGTGCAATTGGCGGCGGACGTGCATGGGGTCGAACCCGGCCAGATCGCCAAGACGCTGTGCATCCGCGTCAAGGATGCGGAATTCCTGCTGGTGACGCGGGGCGATGCCCGGCTCGACAACCAGAAATCCAAAAGCGCCTTCGGCGGGCGGCCGCGCATGCTGGGGGCCGAGGACGTGTTGCGGCTCACCGGCCATCAGGTGGGCGGGGTCTGCCCCTTCGGCCTGCCGGCGCCGCTGCCGATCTATCTCGACACCTCGCTCAAAATCTATGACATCGTCATTCCGGCGGGCGGCGACAGCCATGCCTCGATCAAGCTGACCCTGGACCGGCTGGCCGAATTGTGCGGCAATCAATGGGTGGATGTTTGCCAGCTGCCCGGGTGAGCCTGTCCCCCGAGGACTTCATTCGCACCCGGCTGGCACTGGCGCCCCTGCCCTTCCGGCCCGACATTTCGCTCTACCGCCCGACGCCCGGCAGCGGCCTGAATGCCTGGCTGGCCGAACAGGGCCGCGCCGGTGTTCCGCCCTATTGGGCCTATGCCTGGGCCGGCGGCGCCGCCCTGGCGCTCTATCTCCGCGACCATCCCGAACTCGTCTCCGGCCGGACGGTACTCGATTTCGGCGCCGGATCGGGCCTGGCGGGCATTGCCGCGGCCAAGGCGGGCGCCGGCCGGGTGACGGCGCTGGAACCCGACCCGCTCGGACAGGCGGCCGCGCGGCTCAATGCCGAGGCCAATGGCGTCGAATTGAGCATCGGCACCGAACTGCCCAAGACCGATATCGTCCTGGCCGGCGACGTCTTCTACACGGCCGAAGTGGCGGCCCGCACCCTGCCCGTCCTCAGCCAGGCCGCCGAGCGCGGCGCGACAGTGCTGATCGGCGATCCCTTTCGCCGCGACCTGCCGCTGGACCATCTGGAGCTGCTGGCCGAATACAGGGTGCCCGATATGGGGAGCGGCGCGCCGGTCAGGGCCGGCATCTTCGCCCTGCGCCCCTAGAATATCGGACATGCCGGCCCGGCCTTGCCCGCCCAATGGCCTTGTCCTATATCCAGGCCAGCGGGGACGGCCTCGCCCATCTTGGCAAGCGTTCGGGACGGCCCGGCAGCTATGGGGAAATCCATGCGCACCACCTCGGACCGTATCCGCCACGCGGTCAGCTTCGAACTCATCGGCATCGTGCTGGCGACGCCGCTCGCCGCCTTCGCCTTCCACCTGCCGGGCGGCGACAGCGCCGTCATCGTCGTCGGCAGCGCCACTGTGGCGATGGCCTGGAACTATGTCTACAACCTGCTCTTCGACCATGCCATGCGGCGCTGGCGCGGCAATACCGAAAAGTCGCTGCTGCTGCGCGTGCTGCATGCCATGCTGTTCGAATTGGGCCTGCTGATCATGCTGCTGCCGCTGATCGCCTTTTACCTGGGCATCAGCCTCTGGCAGGCGCTGGTCATGGATATCGCCTTCGCCCTGTTCTATATGGGCTATGCCTTCGTCTTCAACCTGGCCTATGACCGGGTCTTCCCGCTGCCCGAATGGCGGGAGCCGGCTAAATCTGGCCCAGCAGCTTGAGCCCGCCAAGCACGATGATCAGCATGGCCAGCCAGAACAGACGTCGCTGATGGCGCTCGTTCATTCGGCGGCGCTCTGCCGGCCGGCGCCGAACTTCTTCTCGATATAATCGGCCACCATGACCTTGAACTGGTCGGCGACGTCGGCCCCGCGCAGCGTCGCGACCTTTTCGCCATCGACGAAAACCGGCGCGGCCGGGCTTTCGCCGGTGCCGGGCAGGGAAATGCCGATATTGGCCTGCTTGCTCTCGCCCGGCCCGTTGACGATGCAGCCCATCACCGCCACCGACAGCGTCTCGACGCCGGGATAGCGCTCGCGCCATTCGGGCATGGACATGTTGAGGTGGTCCTGGATGTCCTTGGCCAGGGTCTGGAACGTGGTGGAGGTGGTGCGCCCGCAGCCGGGACAGGCGGCCACCACCGGCAGGAACTGGCGGAAGCCCATGGTCTGCAGCAATTCCTGCGCCACCTTGACTTCCGTGGTCCGGTCGCCGCCCGGCTCGGGCGTCAGCGAAATGCGGATCGTGTCGCCGATGCCCTGCTGCAGCAGGATGCCCAAAGCCGCCGAGGAGGCGACAATGCCCTTGGAGCCCATGCCCGCCTCGGTGAGGCCGAGATGCAGCGCATAATCGCAGCGGGCGGCGAGGTCCTGATAGACGGCGATCAGATGTTGGACGTCGCTCACCTTGGTGGAGAGCAGAATCTTGTCACGGCCCATGCCCAATTCCTCGGCGCGGGCCGCCGAGAGCAGGGCCGACTGGATGATGGCTTCGCGCTGCACGGCGGAGGCCGAGATCGGATGGGGCGCGGCGGCATTCTCATCCATGAGGCGGGTGAGCAATTCCTCGTCGAGCGAGCCCCAATTCACCCCGATGCGCACCGGCTTGTCATGGCGGTTGGCAATGTCGATCAGCGTGGCGAATTGCATGTCGCGCTTGGCCTTGAAGCCGACATTGCCCGGATTGATGCGATATTTCGCCAGGGCCTCGGCGCAGGCCGGATGATCGGTCAGCAGCTTGTGGCCGATATAGTGGAAGTCGCCGACCAGCGGCACGTCATAGCCCATGACGGCGAGGCGGTCGCGGATGATGGGCACGGCGGCGGCGCTCTCGTCGCGATCCACGGTGATGCGCACGATTTCCGAGCCGGCGCGAGCCAGCTGCATCACCTGCCTGACGGTCGCGTCGATATCGGCGGTGTCGGTATTGGTCATGGATTGCACGACGACGGGAGCGCCGCCGCCGACCATGACGCCGCCGACATCCACTCCCACCGATTGCCTGCGCGGCGCTGGACCGGCCATGGTCATCCTCGGAAATTTCCTTGTCGTCACGAGATAGGACTTCCCTTTGAGCCTGGCAACCGAACAATAAAGTGACGTTTGGCCCGGGAGCGAAAAAATCCATGCCCCGACCTCGTGGTTCGAAGCTCACCATGGGGTTTAAGGACGCCGGAGCATCACCGCAGCACCCCCTCCGCTTCGGCAGTGTTTACATCGGGCACTTCGAGCCAAATTGTCTCGGGACGTGAGACCCTTAGCCCCCTCCCCCTTGAGGGGAGGGCCGGGGTGGGGGTGCTGCGGTTCCTACACATCCGGGAGCCTGGTCCTGGCTCCGACACCCCCACCCTCAATCCCTCCCCTCAAGGGGGAGGGAGGCGCAGGAGTGACGAGCGGGAGGTTGGGCAATTGTGTGGCCCCCAAATCGCCCGGGGAGTAGAGCTATCGTCCGTGACGTGGATGGCGCCCCTCCCCGGATCGTCACCCTCGTGCTCGACACGAGGGCTCTTGCGGTGCCGGTAACGCCCTCGCGTCGAGCGCGAGGGTGACGAGTGGTGGTTGTGGGCAATTCCCGCACAATTTTCACGTAGACTTCATCCCCGGGTCCTCAAGGCAGGAGCCGCGCTGCAAATTTGCTCGGCCCGATCTTGAACCGGCGCCGGGCAGGACCATCTTAAGAGGCATGATGAACAGGCTCCTCCCCCGCATTATCCTCTTCCGCAAGGAAGTCGTGCAGCTCTGGAAGGCTTTCTGGGCGCCCGAGACCCCGCTCTATCTCAAGGCGGCGACCCTGTTTGCCGCCTTCTACCTGGTCAATCCGTTCGACATCATCCCCGATGTCATCCCCCTGCTCGGCTGGGTCGACGATATCGTGCTGATCCCGCTGCTGGTCAGCTGGATCGTGGCGCGCCTGCCGGTGCCGGCCAAGGTCTATGCCGGAAAATACGGCCCGACGCTGGATGGCCGGGCGCGGCGGATGTGATTCCGTGCAACCCCCCAGCCCATTTGACAAAATCTGGGATTTGGCCATGATAGCGGCCATGAACCGGGTTTTCGCAGTCACACGTCTGTTTGAAAGTCGTCTTCGCAAGGCAGGATGATTGCCTGGTGTTGCTACCTGCCCATGGGCAAGAGCGGCACCAGGATTTCGATCGCCACCTCTCCTGATTTCCTGAACATGCCCATCGCGTCGCCTGCGCGCGACGATGACGCATGGCCTGAAAGAGACCTTGCCATGACTTTCAAATATTCCGTGACCCTTCCGATCAGCGGCAACAACAAGTTGCGCCGGTTCCGCGAATGGGCCGAAAGCCACCTGCCGGAACTGAGCTATAGCCTGCCGCCGCAGACCCCCGTCAAGACCGAGACCATGACCGTGCGGCTGCTGTCCATCACCGATCGCGCCCGGGTGCTCGAAACCTTCGCCAAGACGCCCTTTGCTTGAGCTGGAAAGGAGATGATGTGCAAGCCCTACGCTATTGCCGGTCCTGTTCCGGTCCCCGTCCACGCGCGTCGCGCCGCTGCCCGTGGTGCCACCGAAGCTATGGTGAGAACGCTTCACAGCCCGAACACCTGTTCGCCATCTATGACCGCGCCTCCATAAGCGGTCCGCCGGCGACGACCATGAGCGAGGAGCGGCAATGACGACGATTTCCCTGTCCGACTGGTCGCAATCGCCCGAAATCCTGGTCGGCGAGCAGGAGCATAAACGGCTCACCATCACCGCCATGACCGATGTGGGCGGCGCCGAGCGCATCGACTTCCTGCTCTATGAACTGGATCGGGCCCGGATCATGCGGGATGCGCTGCTGCCTGCCGATGTCATCCGCATCGGCAGCATCGTGCGTTACAAATCGCTGCCCGGCGAGGAACGCACCATCAAGCTGGTGCTGCCGGCGGACGAGCACCTGCCCGGCGGCTACCGGCTTTCGGTCACCTCGGCGCATGGCGCGGCGCTGCTCGGCTTGCGGCCCGGCCATATCATGACCTGGATCGACCCCGATAGCGGCACGCAGCGCATCAAGGTGCTCAAGGTCGCCAATACCGGGCCGCGGCCGATAGAAGAGCCGGGTTCCGACGATCCCGGGCCGAGCGCGGCGTAGTCCGCCCCAAAGACCTCATGGAGAGCTTGTCGAACCATGAGGTCGCAGCCGCTGCATTAACCGACCTCCTCCTTCGACATCCTGAGCTTGCCGAAGGGTCGGGATGAGGTCTGCGGGGTATCGGGGTGAGGGTCTTGAGAGCAGGGCCATCGCATTGGCGTGGATGACGCCTTCCCTCGACGAATGGTGGTCTGAACCGCCGAATTTTGGTTTTGATCGCTCCGGGCCTTGTTCTATTCCAGCCGGACCAGCAGGTCCTTGGCGTCGATCTGGTCGCCGGGCTTGATCAAGAGCTCGGCCACCACCCCGTCGACCTCGGCATGGATGGCGGTTTCCATCTTCATCGCTTCGATCGAGCACAGCACGTCGCCGGCCGAGACCTTCTGGCCCTCATGCACGGCCAGGGTCGAGACCACGCCCGGCATCGGCGCGCCAACCTGCCTGGCATCGCCGGCAATGGCCTTGGCGCGGACCTTGACCTCGCCGGCCTTCAGCCGGTCGGGCACGATGATAGTGCGGGGCTGGCCGTTGAGATCGAAGAAGACGCGGACCTCGCCCTTTTCATTGGTCGGGGCGCGGCCCTGATAGGCGATAACCAGCGTCTTGCCCTTCTCGATATCGACGAACAATTCGTCGCCCTCATGCAGGCCGTAGAAATAGACCGGCGTCGGCAGGACTTCGGTGGGGCCGTAGCGCTCCTGGGTCTTTTCGAAATCAGCAAAGACCTTGGGATACATCAGGTAGGAGGCGAGGCGGAAATCGTCGATATCCAGGCCGGCCTCCTCGGCGATCTTGCGCCGCTCGGCTTCGAGATCCACATCGGGCAGATAGGAGCCGGGGCGCTCGCTCAGCGGCTTCTTGCCCTTGAGCACCTTCTTTTGCAGCGCCTCGGGAAAACCGCCCGGCGGCTGGCCGAGATCGCCGGCGAAGAAGCCGATGACGGAATCGGGGAAGGCGATGTCCTTATTGGGGTCTTCGACCTCGGCGCGGGTGATGCCGGCCGAGACCATGGCCAGGGCCATGTCGCCCACCACTTTGGACGAGGGGGTGACCTTGACGATATCGCCGAACATCTGATTGACGTCGGCATAGGTCTGGGCGACTTCGTGCCAGCGGGTTTCCAGGCCCAGCGAGCGCGCCTGTTCCTTGAGATTGGTGAACTGGCCGCCCGGCATTTCATGCAGATAGACTTCCGAGGCCCCGCCCTTGAGATCGCTCTCGAAGGCGCGGTACTGGGTGCGCACCGCTTCCCAATAGAAAGAAATCTGGCGGATCGCCCGGGCGTCGAGCTGCGGATCGCGGGCATCGCCCTCGAGCGCCGCGACCAGCGAGCCCAGCGTCGGCTGGCTGGTGGTGGAGCTGAGCGCGTCCATGGCCGCATCGACCGCATCGACGCCGGCTTCCACCGCCGCCAGCACCGTCGCCGCCGACGCGCCGGACGTGTCGTGGGTATGGAGGTGTATCGGCAGGCCCACTTCTTCCTTGAGCACCGCAACCAGCTTCTTCGCCGCGGCGGGCTTCAACAGCCCGGCCATGTCCTTGATGCCCAGCACATGGGCGCCGGCGGCTTCCAGTTCCTTGGCGAGGCCGACATAATATTTGAGGTCGTATTTGGCGCGATCAGGATCGAACAGATCGCCGGTATAGCAGATGGCGCCTTCCGCCACCTTGCCTTCTTCGACCACCGCGTCGATGGAGACCCGCATATTCTCGACCCAGTTGAGGCAGTCGAAAATGCGGAACACGTCGACCCCGCCCCGCGCCGCCTGGCGCACGAAGAACTTGACCACATTGTCGGCATAATTGGTGTAGCCGACGCCGTTGGAGCCGCGCAGCAGCATCTGGGTGAGGATATTGGGCGCCCCTTCGCGCACTTTGGCCAGCCGCTCCCACGGGTCCTCGTTGAGGAAGCGCATGGCGACGTCGAACGTGGCGCCGCCCCAGCATTCGAGCGAGAACAGATCGGGCAGCCCGTCCCGATAGGCCTGGGCGATGCGGGTGATGTCGAAGCTGCGCATCCGCGTCGCCAGGAGCGATTGATGCGCGTCGCGCATGGTGGTGTCGGTAAAGAGGACCCGTTCCTGCGCCTTCATCCAGCGGGCCAGACCCTCGGGGCCGTCGCGCTCGAGAATCTGGCGGCTGCCGTCCACCATTGCCAGCGGCGGGAATTCGGGCACGATCGGCGCGGCGGCCTCCGCCGGCGGGCGCGGCCGGTCGCGCACTTCGGGATGGCCGTTGACGGTGACGTCGGCGATATAGCTCAACAGCTTGGTCGCCCGGTCCTTGAGCGGCTTGAAATTGAACAGGTCCGGCGTCGTGTCGATGAAGCGCGTCGTATAGCGGTTCTCGACGAAATCGGGATGGGTGATGATGTTTTCGAGGAAGGCCAGATTGGTGGCGACGCCGCGAATGCGGAATTCGCGCAGGGCCCGATGCATGCGGGCAATGGCCTCGTCGGCGCTCGGCGCCCAGCAGGTGACCTTTTCCAGGAGCGGATCGTAATAGCGGGTGATGATCGCTCCCGCATAGGCGGTGCCGCCATCCAGACGCACCCCGAAGCCGGTGGCGCCGCGATAGGCGGTGATGCGGCCGTAATCGGGGATGAAATTATGCTCCGGGTCCTCGGTGGTGACCCGGCACTGGATGGCATTGCCGTTGAGGCGGATATTTTCCTGGGCCGGCACACCCGATTCCGGCGTGCCGATCACCGCGCCGTCCAGCATGTGGATCTGCGCCTTGACGATGTCGATGCCGGTCACCTCCTCGGTGACCGTATGCTCCACCTGGATGCGCGGATTGACCTCGATGAAGTAGAATTTGTCATTATCGGCATCCATGAGGAATTCGACCGTGCCGGCGCCGCGATAATTGGCGGCCTTGCCGAGCCTCACGGCAGCGTCGGTCAGGCTCTGACGCACTTCGTCGTTGAGATAGGGCGCCGGCGCGCGCTCCACCACTTTCTGGTTGCGCCGCTGCACCGAGCAATCGCGCTCGTAAAGATGCACGAGATTGCCGTGTTCGTCGCCGATCAGCTGCACCTCGACATGGCGGGCGCGCTCGATCAGCTTTTCGAGATACATCTCGTCCTTGCCGAAGGCCGCCTTGGCCTCGCGCTTGCCTTCGGAGACTTCCGAAAGCAGCGACTTTTCGTCCATGATCCGGCGCATGCCGCGCCCGCCGCCGCCCCAGCTCGCCTTGAGCATCAGCGGGTAGCCGATCTCGGCGGCCAGCTTCTTGATGGTCTCCGGATCGTCGGGCAGCGCCTCGGTGGCCGGCACCACCGGCACATCGGAGGCGATGGCCATATTGCGGGCGGCGACCTTGTTGCCGAGATCGCGCATGGTCTGGGCGCGCGGACCGATAAAAGTGATGCCGGCATCCTCGCAGGCATCGACGAATTCGGGGCTTTCGGCGAGCAGGCCATAGCCGGGATGGATGGCATCGGCCCCCGAAATCCGGGCGATGCGGATATATTCCTCGATCTGGAGATAGGCCTCCACCGGCCCCAGCCCCTTGCCGATCAGATAGGCCTCGTCGGCCTTGAAGCGGTGCAGCGCCAGCTTGTCTTCCTCGGCGAAGACGGCGACCGTCTTCAGCCCGAGTTCGTTGGCGGCGCGAAACACGCGGATGGCGATTTCGCTGCGATTGGCGACGAGGATTTTCTTGATGGGCATCGAGTGCAGTTCCGAGCAAAAGGGGCGAAGGACCGCTGCCGGTCCGGCTCAGCAAATGAACGGAAGGGACGGTTGACCGCCCAACCGCCGCAATTCAGTTTTCAGGTCCGGCCGAGATGGCCGGCCAGGTGGCTCATGTCGTAGCCGGCTTCCGCCGCCTGGGTGATGATGTCCTCCACCGGAACATCCCCGGCCTGGCTCAGCGCCCAGAGCGTCGTCGAACGGGTGCCCGACCGGCAATAGCACAAGACCGGGCCATCGCTCCCCTCAAGCGCGGCCTTGGTCTCACGCACGAGATCGGGGGTTACCCCTTCCCGCCCCAGCGGAATGGCGGCATAGCCAAGTCCGGCGGCCTTGGCGGCCGCTTCGATTTCAGCGCCCGCAGGCTGGTCGGGGGCTTCGCCGTCCGGGCGGTTATTGACGATGGTGACAAAGCCAAGCGCCTTGAGCGTCGCCACGTCTTCCGGCTGGATCTGTCCCGAAACGCTGACGTGATCGTTGATCCGCTTCAATTCCAAGGCGCTGCTCCTCGTATCGGGATGGGCATTTGCGGCCCCGTTATAGCCACCGGCATCGCCGGGATGCAACTCCCCGCGGCGCCGAGCCGTCATCATACTATCGCCTTAGCCTTCATTCGCCCCCGGCGTATAGCGGGCCAGGGCCTGAATCACCCGCCTGGCGGTGATGCGGCCGACCTGAACCCCCTGCTCATCGGTGACGCCGACCGATTGATGTTCGGCGAAATAGGGCAGCACGTCCTCGCAGCGGGCACTGACCGGCACGGTGAACTGGCAGGGCTCGAATTCGCCCCGCTCCATGATGGTGCGGACATGGATGGCGCGGGCCTTGTTCACCTCGCGCACGAAATCCTCGATATGCTCGTTGGCCGGCTTGAGCACGATGTCTTCGGGACGGCCCTGCTGCTGCACCGCCCCGTCCCGGAGCACCGCGATATGATCGGCGATCTTGAGCGCCTCGTCGAAATCGTGGGTGATGAACAGAATGGTCTTGCCCAGGGTCTTCTGCAATTCCATCAACTGGTCCTGCATGCCGGAGCGGATCAGCGGGTCGAGCGCCGAAAACGCCTCATCCATGAGGATGATGTCGGTATCGAGCGCCAGCGCCCGGGCCAGTCCGACGCGCTGCTGCTGGCCACCCGACAACTGGCGCGGCTGGCTCCGCTCATAGCCGGACAGGCCGACAAGCTCGATCCACTTGGCCGCCTGTTCCAGCCGTTCGGCCTTGCCGACCCCCTTGACCTCCAGCCCATAGGCGACATTGTCGATGACCGAGCGATGCGGCAGGAGGCCGAATTTCTGGAATACCATGGCGACGGTATTGCGCCGATAGGTCCGCAAATCCGCCAGGCTCATCTTGAGCACGTCATTGCCCTCGACCAGGATTTCCCCCGCCGTGGGATCGATCAGCCGGTTGACGTGGCGGATCAGCGTCGACTTGCCCGAGCCCGACAGGCCCATGACCACGAAAATCTGGCCCCGCGCGATATCGAGCGAGACATTGTCGAGCCCCACCACATGATTGGTTTCGGCCTGCACCTCGGCCTTCGACTTGCCGCTACGCAGCAATTCGAGCGCCGCCTGCGGCTGGCTGCCGAAAATCTTGGTGATGCCGCGCATCGAGATGGCGAGGTCGGTATTGATATCGATAGCGTTCATTTAGCGCGCCTCCGCCAGGCCGATCCGGGCCTGGAGCTGTTTGCCGAAGGATTGGGTGATGCGATCGAAGATGATGGCCAGCACCACGATGCCGAGGCCGGCAAAGAGCCCACGGCTGACTTCCAGCCGCCCGATCCCCTGCAGCACCTGATAGCCCAGCCCCCCGGCCCCGATCATCGAGGCGATGACCACCATGGCCAGCGCCATCATCGTGGTCTGGTTGACGCCGGCCAGGATGGTCGGCAGGGCCAGGGGAATCTGCACCCCGAACAGGCGCTGGCCCGGCGTGGTGCCGAAGGAGCGGCTGGCCTCCATCACCGCCGGATCGACCGAGCGCAGCCCCAGATCGGTGAGCCGCACCAGGGGCGGCGCCGCATAGACGATGGTGGCGAGCAGGGCCGGAATCTTGCCCGGACCGAAAATCATCACCGTGGGAATGAGATAGACGAAGCTGGGCAGGGTCTGCATCAGGTCGAGGATCGGCGTCACCACCTGCCGCACCCGCAGCGAGCGGCTCATCCATACCCCGATGGGGATGGAGGCGACGATGACGGTGAGCGTGGCGGCGATCATCAGCGCCATAGTGGCCATGGCGTCGCGCCATAGGCCCATGACGCCGAGAAACAGCAGCGAGACCAGCACCAGGGCCGGCAATTGCCAGCGGCGCGTCGCCAGCCAGGCCGTGCCGACCAGAATGGCCATGATCAGCCAGAAGGGCGTGGCGACGAGCAGGCGCTCGATGGCATTGAGCAGCATGAGCAGCGGATAGGCGGCGGCTTCGAGTTCACCGCCCCAATGGCGCACGACCCAATTGAGGCCATCGTCAATGGCCCGGCGCAGCGGGCGGGTATCGATCAGTTCAGGAAACATGTCTTGGTTCTCTTTTTTGGAGCCGAGAAACGGGCTCTTTCGCCTCCCTGCCTTTAGAAGCAGGGATTGAGGGTGAGGGCTCTCGCCCCATTCACCGCTCTATTGCTATCGACCGGCGCCGGCCCTTGCCGTCCTCCTCGGGAAGGCGGGTTCGGGACCGGTTTTCGGAGCTGCCATTGAAAACGGCCGGGTCGAAACCCGGCCGTCGCAAGCAGCAGCTTCGGGCTAGCCGAGTTCGGCCAGCACCCTGTCGGCCACTTCGGCCGGGACCCATTGCGTCCAGACATCCTGCCTGGTGCGCAGGAAATTCTCGGCGGTTTCAGCCGCATCGGCCTGGTTCTCGTCGCCATAGACCAGCAATTCGCTGATCTCGGCATTGGTGAGGCCGACGCCGGAGAAATATTGCGCCACTTGCGGAGCCTCGTCCTGCAGCCAGGCGGCGGCCCCGACCACGGCGGGGCTGGACGGATAGGCGGTCACGCCGGCCGGTTCGGTGCAATCCATATCGGTATTGCAGGCATAGATTTCGGGCCGGGCTTCGCCCAGATCGAGCTGCGCGGCCGGGAACTTGCCCAGAATGGCCGAGGGACCCCAATAATAGAACAGGATCGGCTCTTCGCGGGTAAAGGCCCGGGCGATCGAGGCATCGAGCGCGCCACCCGAACCGGGCGAGAACAGGTTCCAGGTCTCGTCCATGTCATAGGCATCGAACAGGGCCGTGGTGGAAAGCTCGCAGGCCCAGCCCGGCGGGCAGGAATAGAGCCGTCCCTTGCCGGGATCTTCCGGGTCGGGGAACAGGTCCGGACGGGCGATGACGTCTTCGGCGGTCTGCAATTCGGGATGGGCGTCCTGGAGATAGGCGGGAATGAACCAGCCTTCCACCGTGCCATCGGTAATGGCATCACCCAATTGCACCACAATGCCTTCTTCGATGCCGTTGGCCCAGGCTTCCTCGATGGTGCTGGTCCACAATTCGGGGGCCACGGCCGGGGTGCCGCGGTTCAGCATGGAGGAGGCGGTGGGCACGGTGTCGCCGGTGACGATCTCGACATTGCAGCCGAAGCCCGCATCCAGGATCGTCGCATGGATATGCGCCAGAGCGGCTGCGGACGGCCAGGTCATTTCGGCAATGTCGATTTTGCGATCGGTACCGCACAGGGCGGCATCATCCTGGGCAAGGGCGGGAAAGCTGGCCACGGAAAAAAGGGCAACAGCTATCGCGGCGGCAATGCCACCGGATTTCAAAATCATCAGGCTAACTCCTGTTGTTATGGGATGCGCGGGACCATAAAGATGGCAGAATTGTGTGTCAAATCTGGCAATATTTGAGCAATAACAGACAATCACACCGGTGATTTCTTGGCGTGACGGACTTGAAAACTTCAGGACTCTATTGACTGGACTGCGCGTCTTGACTGCCCAAGCAGCCCGCATGTAGAAAAACAACTATCCAGCAAATCAAAAAAATCTATGGGGCCACAGAGCGCCGGTCAGGGCGTCCCGTCGCCGATCCAGGCCCGCCAGATATCGGCGCGCTCGGCGACGAAACGTTTGGCCACCGTCTCGGGCGTGGCCCCGGGCAGGTTGAGCTGGGCCAGCATGGCATCCATCTCGGCCAGCGGCAGCGTGGCGCGCTGGAAATAGCCGGCGATCTGCGGCATGTCGGCAAAGACCCGCTCGGCCAGCGCGATGATCACCAGATCGGGCGGGAAGGCTGAGGGCTGCGGCTCGGCGCAGATGCGGCTGGCCAGGCATTTGGCCGCCGCCTCGTCATAGGCGCCCATGTCGAGCGCGGTGAATTCGAGCTGTGCCAGCACCGCATTGGGCTGCCAATAATAGAACAGGAACGGCTCGCGCCGGCTGACTCCCTCGGCGATCAGCCGGTCCATTTCGAGACGGTTGGCCGGCTCGACCAGCTCGACCAGGCCGTCCAGGCCATGGGCCCGCACCAGATTGCGGTTGATGATCGAGCAGGCCCAGTCGATGGGGCAGGAAATGAAGCGCATTGGCTGGCCCGGCGACAGCAGCGGCAAGGCTTCGGCCAGCGCCGCCGCGCTGGGCGTCGCGGTGAAATTGCCGGCCAGATAGACCGGCATGTACCAGCCTTCGAAACTGCTTTCGGCATAGGCCGGCGCGGCGCTGCGCACCATCTGCGCTTCCATCGCCCCGTTCCAGACATCGGCGATGCGGTTGACCCAGAGTTCGGGCGCCATTGCCGGCTGGCCGGTGGAGCCCATGGACGACGCCGTGCCCCCCGGATCGCCGGGCATTACCCGCGCCTCGCAATCGAATTCGGCGGCGAGGACCAGGGCGTGGATTTCGGCCAGCAGCATGGCCGAGGGCCAGTTCATCCGGGCAATGGTGAAGGGCTGGTCGCCGCAGACCGGTTCCGGGGCGCCGGGCGCGATTTCCTCGCTTTCGGGGGGCGGGGCCGGCGCGTCCCCGGCGTCGTCGAGCGTGGTGAATTGCGCCAGCGCCGGCCCGGCCAGCAGGGTCAGCACCAGTCCGATGATTGCCGCAGCCTTGCCGTTCATGACCATCCTTTGCCTCCCGCCCAGTCTATGCTGAAAACCGCCATGTTAAGCAACTGGACGAGTCTGAGGATTTGGCGCTGAAATCCCGGTGACTTTTGCCACTGGAATGTGCAACAGTCGCATCCAGCGGGGCGCATCGCGCGCCCCCAAATCGTTGTCGCGCCGCAAAAAGCGAGCCCAGCAAGGCCATCGGCGCGCAACCGTAACAGAGGGATGTCCATGTTCAAGAAAACCCTGACCCTGGCGGCAGCCGCCTCCACCCTGATCATCGCCGCCCCGGCCCTCGCCCAGGAGGTCAAAATCGGCTTTCTGGCCGACGTGACCGGCGGCATTGCCGGCTTCGCCCCGGGCATGATCGATGCCGGCAATCTCGCCATCGCCAATGTCAACGACCAGGGCGGCATCCTGGACGGCCAGACGCTGGTTTCGGTGATCGCCGACAGCGCCTGCGACGCCGGCGCCGCCGGGCCGGCCGCCGACCGTCTGGTCAATGCCGAGAACGTCACCGCCATTTTCGGCGGCTATTGCTCCGGTTCCACCCTGGCCGGCGCCAATGGCTCGGCCATTCCGGGCAATGTCGTCATGATCTCCCCGGCCTCGACCGCTCCGGCCGTCGCCGAACTCGATGACAACGACCTCGTCTTCCGCGACGTGGTTCCCGACTCCATCCAGGGCGTCAAGGCCGCCGAATTGCTGCTCAGCCAGGGCGTCACCGAAGCCGGCGTCACCTATGTGAACAACGATTATGGCTCCGGCCTGGCCGGCGCCTTCGCCGAAGCCTTCGCGGCCGGCGGCGGCACCGTGCTCGCCAATGTCGCCCATGAAGACGGCAAGGCCGATTATCGTCCGGAAATCGGCCAGATCGAAGCCGCCGGCGCCACGACGCTGGTGATCTATGGCTATGAGAATGCCGGTGGCGGCGCCATCCTCAACCAGGCCATCGAAGCCGGCTCGTTCGACCTGTTCATGGGCGGCGACGGCATGGCCGGCGACGCCCTGCTCGCCAGCCGCAACGGCGCCGATCTCGAAGGCATGATCCTCACGCAGGCCGCCGCCGCCGAAGGCCCCGCCTTCGACGCCCTGGCCGCCGTGACCGAGGCTGCCGGCCAGGACGTCAATGGCACCTATGTGACCAATTCCTATGACGCCGTGTTCCTGCTGGCCCTGGCCATCGAGAAGAACGGCTCGGCCGAGCGCGAGGGGCTTTCCGCCGCGCTGCGCGAGATCGCCAATGCTCCGGGCGAGACCATCCTGCCGGGCGAATGGGCCAAGGCCAAGGAACTGATCGCCGCCGGTACCGACATCAATTATGAAGGCGCCTCGGGCTCCGTCGAATTCGACGAGGTCGGCGACGTGGCCGGCGCCATCAATTATTGGGTCATCGAAGGCGGTGAATCCGTCGATAAGGGCCTGATCGAGTAAGCGGCTCGACGCTATCGAACAGTCGCGGCCCGGGGGATTTCTCCCGGGCCGTTTTTTATGAGGGAACGGCCATGCCGGACGATCCGACGCTTGATTTCTACGCCCGCAACGCGGCGCGCTATGTGGCCCATGGCGGCGATGCGCCCGACCCGCGCCTGGTGGCTTTCGTGGATGAGCTGCCGGAAGGCGCCGGCATATTGGAACTGGGCGCCGGCAGCGGACGCGATGCCGCCTACATGGCGCGCCGTGGCATGCAGGTCGATGCCACCGACGCCTCCGCCGCGCTGGCGGAGGAAGCCGAAAAGCGCCTCGGCAAGCCGGTGCGGCTGCTGCGTTTCGACCAATTGGAAGCGCTCGAAACCTATGACGCCGTCTGGGCCTGCGCCAGCCTGCTGCATGCGCCGGCGAGCGAACTGACCGGGGACCTCGCCCGTATTTTCCGCGCCCTGCGACCGGAAGGGCTTTTCGTGGCCAGCTTCAAGGCCGGCAATGGCGAGGGCCGCGACCGGTTCAACCGCTATTACAATTATCCGGACGCGGAAACGCTGCTGGCCCATTATCGCTCGGCGGCCGATTGGGCGTTTCTCAGTCTCGATACGGTCGCGGGCGGCGGGTATGACGGCCAGCCGACGCCATGGCTCTGGGTGACGGCGCGCAAATGACAATGGCCCGCCGGAAAGCCGGCGGGCCATATATCGGGATAGCGGGGCGGGCTCAGCCGCGCCGCACCACTTCCGGGATCAGCCCCCGCGGGGCGTAGCGCAGGGCGATGGAGATGACCACGCCGAGCACGAAGACCCGCATTTGCAGGGCCCGGGAATCGATCTCGGGGATGGCGCCCCAGCCGAGGGAACTGGTGAGCTGGGAGAGATTGATGAAGATGAGCTGCGCCAGCGGATCGGAAATGATCCAGACGATATAGATGAGGAAAGCCCCCAGCACGACGCCCCAATTATTGCCGGCGCCGCCGACGATCACCATCACCCAGACCATGAAAGTGTGGTTGATCGGCTGATAGCCGGAGGGATCGAAAATCTGGGTGAAGGTGGCGAGCATCGCCCCGCCGATCCCCATCAGGATCGAGCCGAAGATGAACAATTCCAGCTGCCGCCCGGTAACGTCCTTGCCCATGGAGGCCGCGGAGATGTGATTGTCGCGGATGGCGCGCATCATCCGACCCCAGGGGCCGCCATAGGCGCGCTGCACCAGCACGAAGGCGCCGATCAGGATGATGATGACTAGGGCCAGGAAACCGAGCCGGGCAAAGATGAAGCTCTCGGTGATCGACATGCCGGCGGCCTGCAAATGCTGCGGCAGCGGCGTCGGCCAGGGCATGGGCGACACCGTCATGGTGCCGCGCGTCAGCCAGTCCATGTTCTTGATCAGGGCGCGCAGGATTTCCGACATGCCGATAGTAGCGATGGCCAGATAATCGGTGCGCAGCCCCAGGCTGATCTTGCCGATATAAAAGGCGATGACCGCCGAGACCAGCCCGCCAAAGCCCCAGCCGAGAACCGGATGCAGGCCGAGGCCGCCGACGAAACCGGCGGTGGATTCGATATAGGCGGCGGCCGGATCGATCTGGGTGCGATAGATGATATAGCCGGCGAACCACGCCAGGGCGACGAGCGTCGTTTTCCACTTGCCCCTGATGCCGATGCGGTCGGCCCGCCGCGCCAGCATGACCAGCGCCACGCCGACCACGAAGGCGGCCAAAGCCCGCCCCAGCATCATCGGCCCCTCGCTCTCCCAGAAGGCCATATTGACCGGATAGGACAGGAAGACCGTGGAGGCGCCGCCCACCATGAGGAAGCCCATAATGGCGAAATTGAACAGCCCGCCATAGCCCCATTGGATATTGAGGCCCAGGGCGATCAGCGCGAAGGCCGTGGCCTGGGTGAGGATGAGCAGCATCGAGGCGGTGCCCTGCACCAGTCCGACCACCACGACGATGACGAACATGGCGGCAAACAGCAGCAGGCCCCGGCGCAGCGGGCTGTCCCAGCCGGCATTGGACGCGGAAGCGGCGCTCATGTCGAAGCTCCCTTGAAGATACCGGTGGGCCGCAAGAGCAGCGTGATCACCAGGATGACGAAGGCCACGGTGAGTTTATATTCGGTGGGGACCAGGGCCAGATTGGCCGGCAGCGCCATGCCTTCGGGCAGCACGGCATTGAGCGGGCGCAGCACCGCGGTCCAGTTGAACACCGCCAGCGTCTCGGCAAAGGCGATGAGGAAGCCGCCGACAATGGCCCCGTAAGCGTGGCCCAGCCCGCCGACAATGGCCGCGGCGAAAATCGGCAGCACGATATTGAAGGCCAGGTCCGGCATCAGCGCCACGTCGAGCGCCAGCATGGTGCCGGCGACGCAGGCGAGCGAGCCGGCAATGATCCAGGTCACCCGCACCACCAAGGCGGTGTTGATGCCCGAAACCTGCGCCAGATCGGCATTGTCGGCCATGGCGCGCATGGCCTTGCCCAGCCGCGAGCGGGTGAGGAAAAGATGCAGGGCCACCACCAGCAGCGCCGTGACCGCGAACATGATGATTTGCGGCTCAGTAATGTTGATCGGCCGCATGCCCCCGGCCCAGCTCATGTCGAAGCGGAAGATATCCTTGCTCTCGCCGGCCACGAAGATCGACTTGGTGCCCGAGCCGAAGAGCAGGCGGATCAGCCCCTGGATCATCAGGGTGACGCCGATCGAGGCGATGAGCAGGGTGACCGGCCGGGCGCCCCGCGCTCGCAATGGCGCGTAAAATCCCTTGTCGATGCCCAGCGCCAGAAAGGCGGTCAGCACCATGGCCACCGGCAAGACCGCGAACGCCATGGGCAGGGGCAGCACGATGCCCAGCGCCGCCAGCGCACTGGCCAGCACGAAGGCGATGAAGGCGCCCATGGTCATCATGTCGCCATGGGCGAAATGGGCGAAGCGCAATATGCCGAAGATCAGCGTGATGCCGATGGCCCCCAGCGCGTAGATCGAGCCCAGCACCGTGCCCGAGATCAGCACGCGGTTGATGAAGAAAATCAGTTCATCCATCGGCTCAGCCCCCCAGGAAGCTCTTGGCGACCTCAGGGTCGGCGATCAGTTCCGGCCCGGTGCCGGTGAAACGGTTCTGCCCCTGGGCGAGCACGAAGCCCTTGGAGGCGAAGGCCAGCGCCTGACGCGCATTCTGCTCGACCATGAGAATGCCGACGCCTTCCTGATTGATGCGCTGGACCGTCTCGAAGATCGAGATGACATAGCGCGGCGACAGGCCCGCCGAGGGCTCGTCGAGCATGAGCAGGCTCGGGCGGCTCATCAGCGCCCGGCCCATGGCCACCATCTGCCGCTGCCCGCCGGAGAGCTCGCCTGCCGGCTGGCGGCGTTTTTCGGCCAGGACCGGAAACATCCCATAGACCCAGCTCATAGTGTCCGAATAATCGTCGCTGCGGGTAAAGGCCCCCATTTCGAGGTTTTCCTCGACCGTCAGCGAGGTGAAGACATTCTTCTCCTGCGGCACGAAGCTGAGGCCCTTGGGCACCAGTTTGTCGGGCAGCGAATTGACGATATTCTCGCCGGCGAATTCGATAGTGCCGCCGGTCACCCGGAGCAGGCCGAAAATCGCCTTGAGCGTGGTGGACTTGCCGGCGCCATTGGGCCCGACAATGACCCCGATATCGCTTTTGTCGATGGCGATGTCGACGCCGTTGAGAATGGGCGCGCCGCCATAGCCGCCAACGACGTGCTTGAGTTCGATTAGCGCCATGGTCACGCCGCCTCCACCGGGGAGCCGAAATAGGCTTCGACGATGGCCGGATTGGCGCGGATTTCGGCCATGGGTCCTTCGGCGATCTTTTCGCCCTGCGCCATGACGATCACCGGATCGCAGAGCCGGCCGATCAGGTCCATGTCGTGCTCGATGACGAAAAAAGTATAGCCCAGTTCGCGGTTCATGCGCTCGATATTGGCGGCGAGATCGTTGAGCAGGGTCTTGTTGACGCCCGCCGCCACCTCGTCGAGCAGCACCACCTTGGCATCGACCATCATGGTGCGGCCCAGCTCCAGCAGCTTTTTCTGCCCGCCCGACAGATTGCCGGCCAATTCGTCGCGCACGTGACCGAGCTTGAGGAAGTCGATGACGTCCAGCGCCTTCTTGCGCACTTCGGTTTCGCGCGACCGCACCAGCCCGGGCCGCAGCCAATTGTCGAGCAGCTTTTCCCCCGGCTGGTCGCCGGGCACCATCATCAGGTTTTCCAGCGCCGTCATCTGGGAAAATTCATGCGCGATCTGGAAGGTGCGCAACATGCCGATGCGGAACAATTCATGCGGCTGCCAGCCGGTGACGTCCTGTCCATCGAAGATCACCGCGCCGCTATCGGGCACGATATTGCCGGCCACGATGTTGAACAGGGTGGATTTGCCGGCGCCATTGGGGCCGATAAGACCGGTAATGGAACCGCTTTTCACCGAGAGCGAGCAATTATTGACGGCCTGGAGACCGCCAAAGCGTTTTGAGACGTTGCGAACGTCTATGACCAAGTCGGCGGACAAATGCGATGCGCCCCGATTTTCCTGAATGTCTTCCCGGACCCGGTTCAATCCGGGCAATTTTGCGGCATCTGTTCATAACAGCGGCAAACGGTCAACCTTGTCCGAACAGTCAAACCGCCGCCAGCACCGCGTTTGCTGTGGATTTATTATTGGCCAGCGGCACATCATAGAGGGTAGCCAGCCGAGTCAGGGCCTTCACATCCACGTCATGGGGCTGGGCCGAGAGCGGATCGATGAAGAAGACGAGGACATCCAGACGTCCCTCGCAGATCATGGCGCCCAATTGCTGGTCGCCGCCCAGCGGGCCGCTCTTGAGCAGATGCACGTCGAGCCCGGTGGCCGCCATGATCCGGCTGCCGGTCGTGCCGGTGCCCCAGAGCTCGTGCAGGCTCAGCTTGTGGCGATGCGCTTCGGCCCAGCGGCAGAGATCGTCCTTCTTGTCGTCATGGGCCACCAGGCCGATCCGAACCATGCGGGCCTCCGGCTCAGAACTCGTCCCAATCCGCGGCCAGGGCGGCATTGCCCATGGCGCGCGGCACGGGCGCGGGCGCCGGCTTCGCGGCGGGCGGAATTGCAGCCTCGCGTCCGGTGCGGAACACCTCGATAATGCCGTCCAGATCCGAGGCCTGGCTCTCGGTCTGCTCGATGGCGGCATTGGTCTGTTCCACCAGAGCGGCATTATGCTGGGTCATCTCGTCCATCTGCCGCATCGCCACGCTGACCTCTTCGAGTGCGCGTGATTGATTGCGGTTTTCCGCGGCGATATTTTCGATCAGGCCGGCGCTTTCCTCGGCCCCCGCCAGAATGTCCAGCAGGGCCTCGGCGGCCTCGGCCACCAATTGGCTGCCGCCGCGCACTTCGCCGGCACTGGTCTCGATCAGCGCCTTGACCTCCGAGGAGGCATTGGCGGCGCTCTGCGCCAGCCTTCGCACTTCCACCGCCACCACGGCAAAGCCCTTGCCGGCCTCGCCGGCCCGCGCCGCTTCCACCGAGGCATTGAGCGCCAACAGGTTGGTCTGGAAGGCGATGTCGTCGATCAGCCCGATAATGTTGGAAATCTTAGACGAGGAGCTTTCGATGGCATTCATCGCCGCATTGGCCTGCTTCATCGCCTCGCCGCCATGGGTGGCGCTGGCCGCCACCGCCTGGGCCTTGTCATTGGCGGTGACCGCCCGCTTGGCATTGTCCACCACGGCGGCGGACAATTGCTCGATGGCGGCGGCGGTCTCTTCGATGGTCGCCGCCTGCCGCGTGGTGCGCTCGGCCAGGTCATTGGCCCCGGCCAGGATTTCCCCGGTGGCGGTCTTGAGCGACCCCGACGTCTGTTGCAGCCGCCCCACAATATCGGCGAGGCGCTCGACCACCGCATTGGTATCGGCCTTGATCTGGTCGAATTCGGGATCGAGCTCGGCAGTCACCCGGCTGGTGAGGTCGCCCGCCGCCACGTCGCGCAGAACCGCGCCGGTTGCCGCCACCGCCTTCTGGATCTTGGCGCGCGAAGCCTCCTCGATGGCCCGCGCATCGGCGCTGAGCTTGTCGAAATAGGCGCTGACCCCGATATCGATATCGAGCATGATCGCCTTGAGCAGCGTCGCCAGCGTTTCGCCCATGGCATCGGCGCTGGCGAGCACCGCCTCGGCGCTGCGCGGCACCTGGCGCCCGAACCGGGTCTTTTGCGGCTGCAGCGCCTCGGCCATCAATTCATGGACCACGCCCTTGACCAGGGTTTCCATGATGAGGCCATAGCCGCCGATATGCCAGCGCGGCTCCAGCCCGATCTGGGCGTGGCGCAGGCCGATCCGGCTGGAGGCGGCATAATAATCCGCATCCAGCGCCCCGTCGGCGATCGCCTGCCAATGTTGCGCCTGCTTGCCCTGGACACGGTTCATCCCGGCCTTGCCATCGAAGAAGCGGGCAACCTCCGGCACGGCGGCGAGCAAATCGTAGAACCGGCTCAGCGCCGGCTCCAGATGGGCGTCGACGGCGGGCTTGGCAGCGGCCAGGCGAGCGAGCGCCGCTTCATCCAGACCCAGAAAGTCGAGACGGGTTTGGAACTGGTCGTGATGAGACGAAGACATGAAGCGAGGGCCCCCAGGCATTTGGCATATGATCCGCGCCGCTTGCAGCTGCGGACCATCGCCCGAGAACTATCCGCTTATGGTTAAGTCCGGGTATATGGCCCGGACCAGGCCCGGTTAATAATCCACCAGCTTCTTGTCCGGATCGTAGGCCTGGTCGCGAACAATCTTGGTAACTGCCTGGCCGCACCGCATTTTCT
The DNA here is from genome assembly GCF_030285925.1 of Devosia sp. YIM 151766. Classification (NCBI taxonomy): domain Bacteria; kingdom Pseudomonadati; phylum Pseudomonadota; class Alphaproteobacteria; order Hyphomicrobiales; family Devosiaceae; genus Devosia; species Devosia sp. YIM 151766. The sequence continues at coordinate 2,988,932 of NZ_CP127251.1, forward strand.
TGCTGACCGCGTCATAGGCATAGCTCGGCCCGCCATGCAATTGCCAGCCCAGGGCCAGCGCCTCGGTGACCTTGTGGCAGAAGGCGCTGTCATCCTCGCCAGTGAGAAAACGATAGATTTGCATGCATGATCCCTATATGCCGGCGTGCAGAAACCGGCGATTGATTCCGTCGCCTCTTAGCGCTAATCGAACGCATATGCATAGCTTTCCTCAGCATCTGCTTGACGGCCACGCGAACTTCATGTCCGGGCGCTATACGCGCGAGCGGGATCGTTATCGCGACCTCGCCGCCTCCGGGCAGAACCCCACCACCATGATGATCGCCTGCTGCGACAGCCGCGCCGCCCCCGAGCTGATCTTCGATTGCGGCCCGGGCGAGCTGTTCGTCCTGCGCAATGTGGCCAATCTGGTGCCCCCCTATGAGCCCAGCGGCGGCCAGCACGGCACCTCGGCCGGCATCGAATTCGCGGTCAAGGCGCTCAACATTGCCGATATCGTGATCATGGGCCATGGCCGCTGCGGCGGCATCAAGGCGGCGCTCGACCCCCAGCACAAGCCGCTGGACCAGGGCGATTTCATCGGCAAATGGCTGACCATGCTGGGCGATCTGCCGGCGCAATTGGGCGGCAATGGGCTGATGACCGCCACCGAGCAACAGACGGCCATGGAGCGGATTTCCATCCGCAATTCGATCAACAATCTGCGCACCTTCCCCTATGTCAAAGCCCTGGAGGATTCGGGGCAGCTCGCCGTGCATGGCGCCTGGTTCGATATTTCCACCGGCGAATTATGGGTGATGAACGAAAGCGGCGATTTCATCCGCCCCGAACTCTGAGCTTGCTTCATTAACGCGACGATGCGGCCGCCAATAGGCGGCCGTTTTCATTTGCGCTATGCCTCGTTGCCATTGGATTGCCCTCAAATTGCACTTGGCCTGACACAATCGTGAACACTTGACGCCACCCTTCAACGTCTCGAGTCCTCGAAATTTTTCGTTCACAACTTCGAGAGCGCCGGTTTTCCGCGCTTTCCGCGATGCCATCAAATTGCCCCGAGATCGGTCCGGCCCCGCCCCGCTCCGGGCCAGTGTGAGCCACATTGAGCGGTGATTGTCTGTCCCACGGGTCGCCGGACAGCGGCCCGTCGGGGCCGGATGAGCCGGCGCCGCCTCCTCCCAAAGTCAACATGGAGCATTATCCCATGCACAAGATCGTTCTCGGCACCCTCTTCGCCATCGGCCTTTCGAGCGCCGCCCTGGCCCAGGCCGCCACCGATTTCGCCTCGGTGGATACCGATGCCAATGGCGGCATTTCCTATGCCGAAGCCGTACTGGCCTGGCCCGACCTGGCTGAAGAGGCCTTTGCCGCAGCCGATATCGACGGCAATGGCGAACTTTCGGCCGAAGAATATGACGCCCTCGCGGGTGCTTCCGTCCCGGCCCAATAAGGCCGTTCCTGCCCTATTTAAGGGCAGTCCTGCCGGCCACCCCGAACGTCCCCGGGGTGGCCGCGGCTTTTAATGACATCAGGGGGTGTGTTCACCCCGAATTTGGAGACTTTCATGCGCAGGATCGCCTTGGGCCTTGTCGCCCTGACCCTTGCTACTTCCGCCGCCCTGGCCCAGACGCCGCTCACCTTTGCCGATGTCGATCTCGACGGCAATGGCGAGCTGAGCTTCGAGGAACTGACCGCCGTATGGCCCGATCTCAGCGAGGAGGAGTTCAATCGCGCCGACGTCAATATGAGCGGCGGGCTGACCCCGGACGAACTCGACGCCCTGCAGCCCAGCACCCTGCCGGCTCCGAGCGACGAATAGAGCGGCCGCTGCCGATCGAGCCGGATATCCGGCTCGATCTGTTCCCCGCGCAAACGGTCCGGCGGCCTGCGGCCGCCACTGGAGTTTCCGTCAGGCGGCCTGGCGGCCCGCAAAACCCTTTTCGATCAGCGCTTCGGCGATCTGGATGGTGTTGAGCGCCGCGCCCTTGCGCAGATTGTCCGAAACCACCCACATGGCCAGGCCGTTCTCGACCGTGACATCCTCGCGGATGCGGGACACATAGGTGTCGTCTTCGCCCACGCTTTCCACCGGCGTCGCGTAGCCGCCGGCCTCGCGCTTGTCGAGCACCGAAATACCCGGCGCTTCGCGCAGCGCCTCGCGCGCCTCATCGGCGCTGATCGGCTTTTCGAACTCGATATTGACCGCCTCGGAATGGCCGACAAAGACCGGGACGCGCACCGCGGTGCAGGTCACCTTGATCTTGGGGTCGAGCATTTTCTTGGTCTCGGCCAGCACCTTCCACTCTTCCTTGGTATAGCCGTCCTCCATGAACTCATCGATATGCGGGATGACGTTGAAGGCGATCTGCTTGGAGAATTTCTGCGGACTGGGGCTGTCATTGACGAAAATGCCCTTGGTCTGGTTCCACAGCTCGTCGGCGCCTTCCTTGCCGGCGCCGGACACCGATTGATAGGTCGAGACCACGACGCGCTTGATGGTCGCCAGGTCATGCAGCGGCTTGAGCGCCACCACCAGCTGCGCCGTCGAGCAATTCGGATTGGCGATGATATTGGTGCGCCGGGGATCGGCCAGCCAGCGGTCGAGCACCTGTCCGTTCACTTCCGGCACGATCAGCGGCACATCGGAATGATAGCGCCAATAGGAGGAATTATCGATGACGATGGCGCCGGCCGCGGCAATGCGCGGCGCCCATTCCTTGGACAGCGCGCCGCCCGCCGACAGGATGGCGAAATCGACGGTGGAAAAATCGAAATGCTGGAGGTCCCTGGCTTTCAGCACCTTGTCGCCGAAGGATAATTCCCTGCCGATCGAGCGGGACGACGCCAAGGCAATGACCTCGTCGGCCGGAAACTTGCGCTCGGCCAGAATATTGAGAACCTCGCGGCCCACATTGCCCGTGGCCCCGACTACAGCGACGCGATAACCCATTTTTGGAACTCCGGTTCCTTACCATTTCCGCCCCCGCGCATCGCCCTGGCGACGCGGCTGCTGATTGGCGCCTCTCCCCGGCGGAGACGGCCCGGGGACAAGCGTCAGGCGGTTTTGGTGGTTTTAGTCATGACGGCGGCGCTCCCGGCGAACGGCCGGGCCAAGGCGAAAGCGGCGATGGAGCCAGTGCGAACCATGACGAATAAATGCTTCCTATAGCAGAGCAGGACTTCTCATACGCTCAAATAGGAAAGAGTCAATCCATGCGGCACGCCGGCGGCCGCCGGCAATTGCCGGAAATGGCTCCGCCTTACAGCGAAGACGGGTTTCGGCTCTTGCGCTGCCGCCCGCTTTCGGGGATGAGGGGCTACGCCAGAAAGGACGAAACATGGCCGATTTCGACGTGATCATCCTGGGCGCCGGCGCCGCGGGCCTGATGGCCGGCATCGAGGCAGGCCGGCGCGGCCGCAAGGTCCTGGTGGTCGACCATGCGCGCGACCCGGGCGAAAAAATCCGCATTTCCGGCGGCGGCCGCTGCAATTTCACCAATATCAACGCCACCCACACCTTGGGCCGCGAGCGTTTCCTGAGCGCCAATCCGCGCTTCGCGCTCTCGGCGCTGTCGCGCTTCACCCCCGACATGTTTATCGAGCGGGTGAAGAAGAACGGCATCGCCTATCACGAAAAAACCCTGGGCCAGCTGTTCTGCGACGGGTCGGCCACCCAGATCGTGGCCATGCTGATCAACGAATTGCGCCAGGCCGGCGGCGCCATCTGGACCGGCCGCAGCGTCGGCAGCATCGAACGGGCCGGCGACGGCTTCGATGTCATGATCGGCGATGGACGGATAACTTCCAGCAGCCTCGTCGTCGCCACCGGCGGCAAGTCCATCCCGAAAATGGGCGCCACCGGCCTGGCCTATGACCTTGCCCGCCAGTTCGGCCTGGCCATTACCGAGACCCGCCCGGCGCTGGTGCCGCTGATGTTCGAACCCGGCGCGCTGGAACGATTGAAGCCCCTGGCCGGCGTCTCCACCCCGGCCGTCGTCAGCCACGGCAAGACCGCGTTCGAGGAAGCGCTGCTCTTCACCCATCGGGGGCTTTCCGGCCCGGCCATCCTGCAGATTTCCTCCTATTGGCGCGAAGGCGACGCCATCGCCGTCGACCTGCTGCCCGGCGCGGACGCCCTGGCCTTGTTCCGCGCCGCCCGGCAGCAGACGCCGCGGCTGCATCTCCAGACCGTGCTCGCCGAAAAGCTGCCCAAACGGCTGGCGCAATTGGTGGGCGACCTCATCGACCAGCCCGGCATGATCGGCGATCTCTCCGACAAGAAGCTCAGCGCCGCCGCCGGCCTCGTCAGCCGCTGGACGCTGAAGCCGGTGGGCTCGGAAGGCTATCGCACCGCCGAGGTGACGCTGGGCGGCGTCGACACCACGGGGCTCGATGCCCGGACCATGATGGCCCGAACCGTGCCGGGGCTGTATTTCGTCGGCGAAGCGGTGGACGTCACCGGCTGGCTCGGCGGCTATAATTTCCAATGGGCCTGGGCCTCGGGCTGGGTCGCGGGCCAGGCGGCCTGAGGCCTTCCGCTAGAACTTCCAGCCCAGGCGCAGGCCGACATTGGACAGGCCGTCATTGGCGTCGCACCAGCCATTATTGGAAGTGTGCTCATAGGTCAGCGTCGCCGTGGCCTGGTCGCTGACCTGCATGCCCACGCCCCAGCGCTCGTAGAAATTGATCCGGCAGCCGAAATTCTTGCGGCCCGGCGCCGCGCCGCTCAGCGCCCCGTCATGCACGGCGACGCCCAGGCCAGCCTCGAGATAAAGCGGGGTGTCGAAGACCGGCAATTGCCAGGTAAGATTGGCATGGACCAGGCTGTCCTGCCCGCCCAGATTGAGCGTGGCGCCGATCTCGGGACGCGGCGCGCCGATCCAGCGGAAGGCATCGAGATCGGGGGAGGCGAACAGCACGTCGAAACTGACATCCTCGATCCGGTCCAGACGCCATTCCCCCACAAGGAAGGGCAGCGCCGCATGGTGAACGTCATGGGCATTGAGGCCGATGCGCAATTCGTCGACGACCCCGGCAAGAGGATGCGGATCGAGCAGATCCTGGGCGCTGGCGGGGGCGCTCGCCAGCCCCATCATACCCGCAAACAGCAAACCGGCCCACCGCATCATGCGCACGCACTCCTGAAACGGCCGCATAGGGCCATTGGCGGCGGCCCGAGTCAATCGTCCCGGCGCCATAGCCGCCCCGGTTCTGTCACGAAATGCCCGGGCCGGCCTTGACGTTTACCCTCATCATCGTGATCTAACGATTGATATTGGCTTGCCCGAAAGTGTTTTCATGTCCGCTTCCTTCGCCCTGTCGCTACAGGACCTCGCCCCCATCGCCGAAGGCAGCTCCACCCCGGAGGCTATGGCCGAAACCGTCCATCTCGCCCGGGAAGCCGACCGGCTCGGTTATGCAAGGCTCTGGTATGCCGAACATCACGGCATGCCCTCCATCGCCTCCTCGGTACCGGAAATCCTCATCGCCAGCGCCGCCGCCGCGACCCGGGATATCCGCGTCGGCTCGGGCGGCGTCATGCTGCTCAATCATGCGCCACTGCGGATCGCCGAGGCCTATCGCACCCTCGCGGCCCTCTATCCCGGCCGCATCGATCTGGGACTGGGCCGGGCTCCCGGCGGCGACGGCTATGCTATGCGCGCCCTGCGCAGCGGCGGCGGCGAGGAATTTTCCGCCTATCTCGCCGAATTGATGGCCTTCGACGAGGACAGTTTTCCCGCCGACCATCCCTTTTCCCGTGTGCCGGTATCGCCGGGCGGCATTTCCCTGCCGCCCAAATGGCTGCTCGGCTCTTCCGGGGCCAGCGCCGAGGCGGCGGGCCAGCTCGGTTTCGGCTATGCCTTCGCCGCCCATTTCAGCCATACGCCGGCCGCCCCGGCCTTCGCCGCCTATCGGCAGGGCTTCCAGCCATCCGCTGATTTCCCCGAGCCGCGCACCATATTGTGCCTGTCGGTCATCTGCGCCCCGACGGCGGAAGAAGCGGCTTACCTGTCGAGCTCGCAGGCGGTGAACTGGGCCCGCTTCGTCACCGGCGAACAGCGGCAGCTGACCGCGCCCGACAAGGCCCTGGCCCATAAGCTCACGCCGCAGCAGCAACAAGTCATCGATCACCAATCGAGCCTCTGGCTGGTCGGCGATCCCGAACGAATGGCCCAGACCATCTCGGAAAAAGCCCGCGAGGCCGGCGCCGACGAAGTAATGATCACCACGACCATCCATTCCTACGCGCTGCGCCGCCGCTCCTATGCCCTGCTTGCCGAGGCTCTCGGCATCGCGCCGCGCTAGCGGGGCGGGGGCGCATTAACGTCTCGTTGGGCTCCCCCGGACTAGCATGGCGCGATCCCGGGGGGACAATCGGTTCATGAGCGCCGCGATCTTTGTGCTGGCCATCAATCTGTTCGTGGCGGGCCTGTTCGCGGCGGCCTTCGGCATCGTCGCCGTCTATCAGCGTTCGGCCCTGAGCGCCCGCTGGATGGCTCTGGCCTATGGCATGGGGATGGTCAACGTCCTGCTTGAATTCGTCCTGCCCTATCAGCAGGATCACCGCCTGGTCAGCTTCGCCATTTTCACAGCTTTCCTCGGCGCCCTGGCCGCCTGCGTCATCGGCCTGGCCTACCATTATCAGCGCCGCCGGCCCTGGCTGGCATTGGCGGCACTGCTGGCCGGCTCCATGCTCACCAATCTGCTCATCCTCGACATGCCGCGCGACAGCTTCCTGCGCGCCATGCTCTATCAGACCCCTTACACGCTGATGCAGGCCTTGGCCTTGGTCATCTTGCTGGGCCATCGGCATTGGCGGGCGCTCGACCTGACCTTGATGGCGCTGCTGATCGTTTCGAGCCTGCATTTTCTCGGCAAGCCGGTGCTGGCCGCCCTGATCGGCTCGGGCGCCATGCCTCAGGCCTATCTCAGCTCGACCTATGCCGCCTATTCGCAATCGCTGGGCACCATTCTGCTGGTCACCAATGGCCTGGTCATCCTGCTCATCATCGTCCGCGACATGCTTGCCGACATCACGGCGCGCTCCGAAACCGATCCCTTGTCGCTGCTGCTCAACCGCCGCGGCTTCGAGGATCGCGGCGACAAGGCCCTGACGCTGGCGGCGCGCGCCGGCGTTCCCGCGGTGATGATCGTCGCCGATCTCGACCAGTTCAAATCGATCAATGACCGGTTCGGCCATGCCATGGGCGACAAGGTCATCACGGCCTTTGCCGGCATCTTGCGCGACACCGCCGCACCGCGCAGCCTTGTCGGCCGTCTGGGCGGCGAGGAATTCGCCGTGTTCATTCCCGGGGCCAATCTGATGACCGGGCGGCTCTACGCCGAAACCGCGCGCAGCGCCTTCACCAGCCTGTCGCCGGCCATGACCGGCCTGCCCGGCACGGTCAGCGCCTCATTCGGCATCGCCGCCTTGCGGCCCGGGGACACCCTGTCCAATCTGATGCGCCGCGCCGATATTGCGCTGTACCGGGCCAAGAGCGAAGGGCGCAATCGCGTCTGCCTGTCGCGGGATGAAATCGCCCCGCAGGCCTTCATGCTTGGAAAAGCCGACGCATTTCTGCGCTGAGGCGCTCAGTTCATGGTTCCGCGCGACACCAGATCGCAGCGCCCCGTCGGCTCGACCCGCAGCGCCAATTGCTGCCGGTCCAGTTCGGCCAGCCAAGCCGTCCAGGAACAGGGGCTCATTCCGGTATCCTCGCGGCCTTCATTCTGCTGGGCGAAGCGCAGTTTCAATTGCGCATATTCCTCGCCGAACCTGTTGCGCACCCGGGCAATGGCCGGGGCCCCATTGCGGTCGAGGACCCAGTTGCGGATGTCCCGATGCCGCGTCAGCACATGCGCGCCTTTCATTTTCGCCTCCTGTAGTCAATCCCTCTCAAAACGGACCGGCTCCCAGGCGGTTCCCGGCCGGGCCGGTCAATTATTTGTGGGCATCGGCCCCGCCCCACGGCATGAAATCCTGTCTGCCAACCACCGCATTTCTCTTGCTCCATCCTCGAATATTGTTCATACACGCCTCCGGAATGGGGCTGTAGCTCAGTTGGGAGAGCGCGTCGTTCGCAACGACGAGGTCAGCGGTTCGATCCCGCTCAGCTCCACCATTTTCGGATGTAATTGTCATCTTCACCCAGTCGGCGCGCCATAGGTCAAGAACTTGCAGGTTCTTGAAACTGGCCGGAAAAGAAAAACTCACCAAATTGGTCGAGCCGTGCGCGCGTGATTGAATGTCCGGGCTTTGGCCTTGACTGACTGCAGGCCGCCGTGCATCCGATCCAGCAATCCTGCTGTGGTCTTTCGACATTGCGACGAGGGTGGAATGGTTGCGAAGTTTCATGGTGGCCTGAACCGGGATGACCCCGAAGGTCGCGTGCCGAGCCTGGGCGAAATCGGCTTGGCACAGTTCGCGCCCTATCTCATCAATCGCCTGTCAGCGACCTATAATGCGCATCTGCAGGAAGCGCTGAAGCAGCACGAACTGACCACCGCCAAGATGCGTGCACTGACCATACTCGCCATTTCGCCTGGCTTAACCGTCAACGAGCTGTCGGAACTGGCGGTGGTCGAGCAATCGACGATGAGCCGCACGCTTGACGCGCTCGAAGTCCAGGGCCTCGTGCGGCGGCAATCGCGGGCCACCGATATGCGGGTGCGCGAATTGCACATCACCGAGGCCGGCCGCAGCACCTTCGCCGAGTTCTGGCCGACCTTATACGGGCTCTATGCCGACCTGTTCGAGGGCGTCGAAGCGGTCGAGTATCAGCGATTTGTGGAAACACTGCACAAGGTGATGCGCAATATGGACGCTCGCTCTGCGAGCGAGCCTCGCAGCTTCAGACCGGGCGAAGCCTGAACTCAGGGAGCCAGGCTGCGCACCGTTTCCAGCGCGCCCGCCAGCGCTTTGCCCTCTTCGTCCATGAGAGCTGCCTGGATCAGGCGGCCCAGCCATTCGCCGCCATCCGGACGATCGGTCAGGGCCGGCACCGCCGACAGGACGCGGTCGAACTTGGCTTCGCCGCGGCTGTGGGTGTCGGAATAGCCCTTGATCAGGCGCCGGGTCGCCAGCACCTGGGTGGCCAGGGCATAGTTCAAGGGCAGCAGGCCGGTGGCGATATCGATCCAGCGGGCCAGATGATCCATCTCCACCTTGTGCCGCAGCATCCCGCGGCGCATGGGCTTCATGGCCGAGAGCATGTAGAGGCCCATGAACCAGAAAATGGTGCCGGTGCGGACGCGGCGCCCCTTGTTCACCAGGCGATCCAGCGCATTGTAGAGCGGCTTATTGGCCGCGAGCCAGCGTCCCAGCCCGGCCGGCATGGTGCCGGTGACCTCTTCCATGCGGGGATGCATATATTCGGTCGTATAGACGATCTGGTCTTCCCGGGCGCCGACTTCCTTGCGCACCCGCTCGAAGCGGCTGCCGCGGGTCTTGAGATCGGCGACGCGGACGACATCGTCATAGGTCATGGCATTGGCGACATATTTCGCCGCCATATCGGTGAAAGCAAAGCCGTGGGCCGCGCCGCCGGCAGCGACGTCACGGGCATGGAGCGTTGCGAGGCAATCGAGATATTCGCCGCCATAGCGCACATCCTGCCAGTCGACGACCTTCTTGAGGCCGGCAAAGGCCATGGGCCGCAGGGCTTCGGGCAGTTCGCTATGAAGGCGGGCCAGGAGCGCATCAAGCTTGGGCTGCCCCACCGAGGCCGGCGGCATGTCGCTGCGCGGTTCGGCGCGGCGGGCAACCGGATCGGAGCCGCCCTTCTGGGTCCGCTCGAACGCGGCGCCAAAGGCACGAAGGCTGGCCTCGACGCCCTTGCCGCCGGCGCGAATGGCAGCTTCGAACTGGGTCCGCTCGAAAGGCAGCACCTCGGCGCCGGCGAGAGCGCCAAAGATGGCCGAGGAGATGACGCTGCCGTTCTTTTCGGCGAGGTTCTGCATGTCGAAGGCGATGCTCCGTTTGGCGGCCAGGCCGGAAGCGTCAACGACCTTTTGCGGGTCGGCGATGCCGTCGCCCGGCACTTCCTTTTCCCCTACGGCATAGGAGCGGTGGGTCGAGGCGATCAGCGTCGTGCGATCGGGCGTCACCAATCCGCGCAGCATGGAGCGGCCGGCTTCCATGAATTCGGCGGCCAGGACGATATCGACATCGCCCGGCGTCGGCATCAGCGACAGGACCGGAGCCTTGCCATCTTGCGGGCGCAGCATTTCGACATAATAGATCGTCGCGCCGGTGCGCTGCGCGACGCCCGGAACGGAGGTCGATTGCGCGACCCAGCCCTGCGATTCGGCGAGAGAAACCACCCAGTCGGCCAGGACGCCGCCCCCTTGCCCGCCCATGGCCAGGATCGCCATGGTGATCGGCTTTTCGAACACTTTCGGGCTCATCATACGAAGCTCACATGGCGCGCGGCGCGGCGCTTCTGGAAAAAGCCGATCACAGCGGTTCGAACGGCCATCGCCAATTTGTCGAGACGTGACGGATTATAGATGATGTCGGCGCGGTAGAAGGAGGGGCAGAGCACCGCCGCTTCCGAAACCTCGCCGCAATTGCCGCAGCCGACACAGGTATTGTCGATGGCGGCAACCGGGTCGTCGCGCAGCGGATCGTCGAGATGCTTGAGCGACAGCGACGGACAGCCGGACAGGCGAATGCAGGCATGGTCGCCGGTGCAGGTATCCTCGTCGACGCCGAAGCGCTCGCGCACCATGCGCTTGCCGTCCTTGACCGATTTCGAGAATAGCGGCTTTTCCCGGCGCTGCTTGTTGAGCATGCATTCGGACGAGGCGACAATGATCTTTGGGCCTTCCTCGTCCGAGGTCAGCGCTGCCTTGAGCGTGTCGCGCATCTTGCCGACATCATAGGTACGATCGATCTGACGCACCCATTTCGCCCCGATCCCCTTCACCGCCTTGCTGATGGAATTATTGGTGGAGCGAAGCGGATTGATGGCGCGGGACGACAGGACATCCTGCCCGCCGGTGGCGGCAGAATAGTGGTTGTCGACGATCATGATCACGCCGTCATGCTTGTTGTAGACGGCATTGCCGACGCTGGAGGACAGGCCGTTGTGCCAGAAGCCGCCATCGCCCATAACCGAAATCGGCCGCTTGTCGGCCTCGACATTGAAGGCGGAGGCGGAGGCGGGGCCCAGCCCGTAACCCATGGTGCTGCCGCCGATATTAAAAGGCGGCAGGATGGAAAAGAGGTGACAGCCGATATCGGCCGAGATGTGATGCTGGCCGAGTTCCTTTTCGACCAGTTTCATGGCCGCGAAGATCGGGCGCTCGGGGCAGCCGGTGCAGAAGCCGGCCGGGCGCGCGGGGACCACATCGGCCAGGGCCTTGACTTCAGGACTGGCGAGGACGGCGTCGGCATTGGGGAGCGGCGGCTTGTTGCCGAGCAGCGGCGGAGCAAACTCGGCCAGGAAGGATTCGATGCCTTTGGTGAGAACGCCGGCGGTGTAATCGCCGCCGAGCGGGAGCCGATCCTTGCCGGCAATGCGAGTCTGGATGTCGCGGCGGCGCAGCGCGGTATTGACGGCCTGTTCCAGATAGTCGGGATGGCCCTCTTCTACCATGAGCACGGCGCTCTTGCCCTGGCAGAAGCGCGCCAATTCGTCATCGACCAGCGGATAGGTGACGTTCAGGACATAGAGGGGGATCGCGGTCTCGCCATAACTGTCGGCGAGGCCGAGGAATTGCAGCGCCCGGATCACCGAATTGTACATGCCGCCCTGCAGCACGATGCCGACCGGGCCGGTTTCCGGGCCGAAGAATTCGTTGAGCTGGCGCGCCTTGATGAATTCCTGCGCCGCGGGCCATCGCTGGGACAGCTTTTCCTTGTCGTGGACGGTGATCGAAGCCGGCGGCAGCACGATGCGATTGACGTCACGCACCGGGGATTCCAGCGCTTCCTTCATCGTATAGGCTGGCCGTCTATTGGCCTTGGCCACGAACTGGCCATGGACATGGCAGGCGCGGATGCGCACCGTCAGCATGACCGGCGTATTGGAGGCCTCGGAGAGCTCGAACCCGTCCTCTACCGCCTTGACGATGGATTCCAGATTGGGGCGTGGATCGAGGAGCCACATCTGCGATTTCATCGCAAAAGCATGGCTGCGTTCCTGCGGGATGGAGGAGCCTTCGCCGTAATCCTCGCCGAGGATGATCAGCGCTCCGCCTTTAACGCCGCTCGAGGCCAGATTGGTCAGAGCGTCCGACGCGACATTGGTTCCAGCTGTGGATTTCCAGGTGACGGCGCCGCGCAACGGATAGTTGATCGAGGCCGCCAGCATGGCGGCGGCGGTGGCTTCGGAGGCAGAAGATTCAAAATGGACGCCGAGTTCGTCGAGAACCGGCTTGGCATCGGCCAGAACGTCCATCAGATGGGAAATGGGTGAACCCTGATAGCCGCCGACATAGGCCACGCCGGATTGCAGCAGGGCTTTGGTGATGGCAAGGATTCCCTCGCCGCGGAAAACCTCACCTTCGCCGAGCTTGAGGTCCTCGACTTCGCGAGCGAATGAACGTTCGGCCATGGGGCTATCCTCCGAACCTTATAATATATGCATTTGCATGCTGATCCAAGTTGGATTGGCTGTCAATGACTTATAGCGTGCAGATAACTATATGCGTATGAATGAAATTTACGCTGGTGGCGGGAAAGGGCGCCTGCGGCAGTGACTCAAGCCAGTACGGCGCCGAAGCGCCGCAGGAAAGGTCAGTCCAGATAGATGCCGGTCTCGCTGGCGACCCGGCGATAGGCGGCTCCGGCGGTGAAACCGCCATCGATAACGAAATCCTCGCCGGTGATGAAGCTCGAGGCATCGGAAACGAGGAACAAGACCAGTTCGGCGATTTCCTCGGGCTTGCCGCTGCGGCGCATCGGGGTCATGCCGATCATCGGTTGCAGATGCGGGCTATTGGCATTGAGCCCGGTCACGACGAGGCCCGGGCAAACCGCATTGACGCGGATATTCTTGCCCGCAAGCTCCATGGCGGCGCTCTTGGTGAGGCCGCGCAGACCCCATTTGCTCGCGGTATAGGCCGGATCGTAATGGCCGGAATAGCCGCTATTGGACGAGATATTGACGATGGCGCCGCCGCCGCCTTCGATCATCAGCTCGCTCACCGCCTGGATGCCGAGAAAGGCGCCGGTCAGATTGACCTTGAGGACGCGTTCCCAGGCGTCGAGCCCGGTCTTTTCGACGGTGCTGCGATTGATGATGCCGGCATTATTGACCAGGATGTCGAGACGACCCTTCCATTCCTGGGCCAGGGCGATTGTTGCCGCCCAACTGGCTTCGCTGGTGACGTCGAGCCGAATGAAGCGGGCTTCGAGACCCTCCTGGCGGAGCGCGGCTTCGAGCGCCCTGCCCTCATCTTCCAGCACGTCGGCAATGATGATCGCAGCGCCGGAGCGGGCCAAAAGCCGCGCCTCCGCCTCGCCCTGACCGCGGGCGCCGCCAGTGACGATGGCGAGCTTGCCTTCAAGTCTGTTCATCTCGTTCCCTCGCTTTTGGTCGCCGGTCAGGCTTTGCGATAGCCGACCAGGGTGGAATCATCGACATCGGGGAGGTTGACGACGATATTGTCCGGCGTACGGGTGGTCAGCCAGATCAGCTCTTCGGTGGTGGACATATTGACTTCGATATGCGGCCAATTGGGCGGCACGAAAACGAAATCGCCTTCTTCCATGTCCAGGAACTCGCTGTAGGTCTCGCCGAAATAGATGCGACCCTTGCCCTTGAGCACATAGCCGCCGGTTTCGGCGTCGCCATGGTGATGCGGCAGGGAACGGTAACCCGGCTCATTGCTGACCTTGCCGAACCAGATCTTGGTGGTGCCGGCCGTTGCGCCCGGCCCGACGCCGGTGACGCGGATGCAGCCGCCCGACAGAGCCGTGCTGAATTCGGCACCCTTGGGGGTGACGACTGCCTTGACCTGCTCGGCCATGTTGATCCTCCAGAGTTCGAATATCCGATCTTCAGGATTGGTATCGGATAATTAGTTTAGGTGTCAAGTAATTGCCCGGTACGCGCTTGCTCTCTCAGGGCGGCTGCATTACGGGATGAGACAGAGGGAAACGCGATGACTGAAATGTCCAAGATCTGGATCGACGCCGAAACCAAGATCGCCGATGCGCCCGAGGACCATCATGATCAGCTTCGGCTCTGGCTGCGCCTGTTCAGCGTCGGCCGGCTGATGGAAAATGACGTCCGCAGCCGCATGCAACAGCAATTCGATGTCACGCTTCCTCGCTTCGATATCCTGTCGCAGCTTTACCGGGTCCCCGATGGCCTGAATCTGGGCGAGCTCTCCAAGCGGCTGATGGTGTCGCCCGGGAACATCACCTCGGTCATCAAGCGGTTGATGGATGACGGCTTCATCATCCGGACGCAAAACCCGGATGACCGCCGCGAGAACATCGTGCGGATGACCCCGATGGGTCGCGAGAAGTTCGCCCGGATGGCCGCGGCCAACGAGGAATGGATCCGCGACCTCACCAAGGACCTCTCCGCCGCCGATGTCCGCACCCTGCTGTCCTTGCTGCAGAAGATGAAGACATCGGTGCGGCGGGCGATCGATCTCTGATCAGTCCGGCACGACGGCCAGGGCGACGATCTCGATCTTGGCGCGATCTTCCATCAGCGCCACCACCTGAACGGCGGCCATGGGCGGGAAATGCCGGCCGATCGTGTCGCGATAGGCGGCGCCCACTTCCTTCATGCGCGACTTATAGGCATGCCGATCGGTGAAGTACCACGTCATCTGGATGATATGTTCCGGCTTGGCATCGGCCGTTTCGAGTACCGTGACGATATTCTTGAGGGTCTGATGCACCTGATCGATAAAGTCATCCGACTGGAATTCGCAATTCTCGTCCCAGCCGACCTGGCCGCCGACCTGCACGATGCGGCCCCTGGTGGAAATGCCGTTGGAATAACCGATGGGCTTGGCCCAACCTTCGGGCTGAATGATCTGATTGCTCATGCTGCAGGCTCCAGGTAACGCGTCAGGCCCTCACGCACATCGTCGGGCCAGGGATGGGATTTGTGGTTGTCCAGCGACGTCGCGACGATCCGCTGTTTGATGGTCCAGATCACCTCGCCACGCACGGTGACGATGGTTTCGAGATCCAGTGAGGCGCGGCCGATGGCGCGCACATGCACGGCGAAGTCGAGCACGTCGCCATAGGTCGAGGGGCGCTTGAACTCGATATTCATGGTCACGCTCGGCAGGCCGATCTTGCGCTCGAACATCAGTTCCTTCCATGTGACGCCGAAGGAGGCGAACATGGCTTCGTTGACATCGACCAGCATCGACAGATAGGCCGGGTGATAGGCAATCCCGGTCAGGTCGCAGTCCCCGAAACGGAGAGGCTTGGATTGGTGGAAGGCCATGAAGACTCCTCTTAGCCAGTCATTACTTCGCCGCCAGCCACCGCAATGGCCTGGCCGGTGATTGCCGACGCTCCGGGCTGCGACAGCCACAGAACCGTATCGGCGACTTCGTCCGGCTCGACGAGCCGGCCCTGGGGGTTGGCCTTGGCCAGTTCCGCCCGTGTGTCGTCGTCGCTCCGCCCGGTCTTGGCGACGATGGCGTCGACCGCCCGGGCGATCAGCGGGGTGTCGGTGAAGCCGGGGCAGACGGCGTTGACGGTCACGCCGCTGCGCGCCAGTTCCAGCGCCAGCGAACGCGTCAGCCCGACCACGCCATGCTTGGCGGCCGCATAGGCGCTGACATAGCGGTAGCCGGCAAGGCCCGCCGTCGAGGCGACATTGATGATGCGCCCGCCCTGCCCATGCGCCTTGATGTCAGCCAGGAACGCCTGGGTGACGAGAAAGACGCTGGTGAGATCGACGGCCAGAACCTGGTTCCAGAAATCCGGCGTCATCCGATCAAAGGGAGCGCTGGGCGCCTCACCGGCATTATTGACCAGGATGCTGACCGGGCCGAAGCCGGCGCGGGCCGCCTCGGCACCGCGGGCGATGGCTTGGGCATCGGTGACATCGAAACCGGCGATTGTTCGGACCTGGGCCGGCGGCAGACTCGCCTTGAGCGCCTCAAGACGCTCGCCGTTCCGTCCGGCCAGCGTGACATTGGCGCCGGCCGCAACCAGGCGCCGAACGATGGCCTGGCCGATGCCGCCCGAGGCGCCGGTTACCAGGGCGTGTCGACCCGCCAGAGAGGTTCCCGTCATCGCGCGGCACGCTCCAGATTGTTTTCGAACTGGGCCTTGGCCGAATGATATTGCTTGGGCCAGGCCACGGATTTGATGCCGATCTTGGCGGTCTCATGCAAGAGCCAGCTCGGATCGGCCAGATGCGGCCGGGCCACGGCGCAGAGATCGGCGCGCCCGGCGGCAATGATCGAATTGGCGTGGTCGGCCTCGGAAATGGCGCCGACAGCAATGGTGGGAATGCCCACTTCATTGCGGATCTTGTCGGAGAACGGCGTCTGGAAAAGGCGGCCATAGACCGGCTTTTCTTCCTTCCACACCTGCCCCGACGAGCAGTCGATGACGTCGGCGCCCGCCTCTTTGAACAGCTGGGCGAAGATCTTGGCATCCTCGGGCGTATTCCCGCCCTCATACCAATCGTGACAGGACAGGCGCACCGAGATCGGCTTGTCCGCCGGCCAGACTTCGCGAATGGCGCGGAAGACTTCGAGCGGGAAGCGGGCACGGCTCGCGTGATCCCCGCCATATTCATCTTGGCGCTGATTGGTCAGCGGCGAGAGGAAGCTCGAGAGCAGATAGCCGTGGGCACAGTGCAGTTCCAGCCAGTCGACGCCAGCCTCGGCCGCGCGGCGGGCAGCGGCGACATGGTCGTCGCGCACCTTGTCCATGCCGGCGCGATCGAGCTCGGCGGGGACGGCACTGTGCTGGAGATAGGGCAGCGCCGATGCCGACACGATCGGCCAGGCCCCGGTGTCGAGCGGCTGGTCAATGCCATCCCAGGCGCGGTGCGTCGACGCCTTGCGCCCGGCATGGCCGAGCTGGACGCCCAGCTTGGCATCGCTATTGGTGTGAACGAAATTGGCCAGCCGTTTCCAGCCTTCGGTCTGCTCGTCGTTCCAGAGGCCGAGACAACCG
Organism: Devosia sp. YIM 151766; assembly: GCF_030285925.1. NCBI lineage: Bacteria > Pseudomonadati > Pseudomonadota > Alphaproteobacteria > Hyphomicrobiales > Devosiaceae > Devosia > Devosia sp. YIM 151766. Next base: position 3,006,048 of record NZ_CP127251.1, read on the forward strand.
GGCGTGATCCGGGCTTCCGGGGAAACGCAGGTCATTTCGGCGAAGACCAGGGCGGCGCCGCCCATGGCGCGAGCGCCCAGATGCACCAGGTGGAAATCGTCGATCAACCCGTCCGTGGCCGAATACATGGCCATGGGGGAAACGATGATGCGGTTTTTGAGGGTGACGCCGCGTATGGTGAACGGCGTCAGCATGGGAGGCAGCGCCCGCTTGTCGTCTTCGACCGGAAGTCCGGTCTTTTGCGCCAGCCAGCGCTCGTAGCCTTCCAGCCATTTCGCGTCACGCAGGCGCAGGTTTTCGTGGCTGATGCGCTGCGAGCGGGTCAGCATGGAATACATGAATTGTTCCGGCTCGAGCTGGTCGGCATAGCGCGTCCCCACCACTTCGAACCATTCCATGGCATTGCGGGCGGCATTCTGGATACGCGCGACGTCGACGCGGCGCACTTCCTCATATTCGTGCAGCACCGCCGGAATCTGCGCTTTTTCGTGACCGAACCGGTTGAACTGACGGGTCAGTTCGATGGCGTCTTCGATGGCGAGTTTGGTGCCGGAGCCGATGGCAAAGTGGGCTGTATGGGCGGCATCGCCCATCAGGACAACGTGGGACTGGCCATTGAAATGGCTCCACTTGCCGCAGATCAGGCGGTTGAAATTGAGCCAGGCCGAGCCGCGCAGGTGGCGGGCATTGGTCATCAGCGGCGCGCCTTCGAGCACTTCGCTGAACAGATCCTGGCAGAACTCGATCGATGCCTGCTGCTCCATCTTGTCGAGACCGTGGGCCAGATAGGCTTCCTCGGTGGTCTCGACGATGAAGGTCGAGGTGTTTTCATCGAACTTGTAGATATGCGCCTGGAACCAGCCATGGTCGGTCTTGCGGAAATCGAAGGTGAAGGCGTCGAAAAGCTTGTTGGTGCCCAGCCAGATATAGCGGTTGGGGCGCACCAGCAGGTCGGGCTGGAAGACTTCGGGATAGGCGTTGCGGACGCGGGAATTGAAGCCGTCGGAGGCGATGACCAGGTCGGCATCGGGGAAATCGAGGTCGCTGCCGACTTCGGTTTCGAAGATCAGCTCGACGCCCAGCTCCTCGCAGCGGCGCTGCAGGATGTTGAGCAGCTTCTTGCGGCCAATGCCGACAAAGCCATGGCCGCTCGTGCGCTGGCGCGTGCCCTTGAACAGGATTTCGATGTCGTCCCAATGATTGAAGGCGTCGCGGATTTCGTCGGCGCTTTCGGGATCCCACTCGATCATGGATTCCATCGTCGCATCGGAAAAGACCACGCCCCAGCCGAAGGTGTCATAGGCACGATTGCGCTCGACGACCGCGATCGAATGCTCGGGATGATTCTTCTTCATCAGGAGGGCGAAATACAGCCCCGCCGGGCCGCCACCAATGCAGACGATCTTCACGCTCAGTCTCCGCGTCCTAGGCAAAATTAGTTTAGATATAAAACGTTAGATCGCGCCAATTAGTCAAGGCCTAAACTAATTTTTACAGGATCGATTTGGGTGTTGAGCTATCCGGCAGCGCCCCGAGACCCGCGATATAGCGGCGTTTTCGGGCAGATGCGTGGAGGATGGCTGAGGCGAAGCCCGGGGCGCGTGCCTCGCGGTGAGAGGGCGCCCAGGAGCGCCCTCTTCGTAGATATGCTTATTCGGTGACCGTCACATCGGCCAGCAGCGGGAAGCCGTCGCCGCGCATCTGGGAGTCGAAGCGATCCGATGTCGCCCAGGATAGCATGGCCTGATGAAGATAGACGGCATGCACTTCGTCGCGCGCAATGGTGAAGCCTTCCTCGAACAAGGCATCGCGCTGGTCCTGGTCGAAGGTCTGGGCGAGTTCGAGATTGATCTCGTCGACGCGCGCATTGCTCCACAGGGCCCAGTTGAAATTGCCGGTATTGTTCTCGATGTCGCGGGTGGAGATGATGGTCGAGAAGGTGTCCTGCCCGTCCCACGAATTCGGCCCGGCACCGATCAGGTGGAAGCTCGAATCCGGACCGTTCACCAGCATGGCGGCGAAGTCGGGCCAGAGCATGCCCTTGACGCGGACATCGACGCCGATGCGGGCCAGCATGCTGGCGGCGGCGCGGCAGATTTCGTCGGTATTGACGTAGCGCTCAAGCGGGCAGTTCAGCTGAATCTGGAAGCCATCGGGATAACCGGCATCGGCGAGCAGCTGCTTGGCCTTGTCGAGGTCGGTTTCGAGACGCTGATCCACCTGCGGCTGGTGGCCGGCAAGGCCGGGAACGGACGGAATGCCGACAACCCGGGCATTGCCGCGCATGACGCGGTCAACAATGAGCTGGGCGTCGATGGCATGGGCGAATGCCTGGCGGACGCGGACGTCCTTGAGCGGATTGGCCTCGATCGGGTTGCCGGCCTTGTCATAGACCTCAATCGCAACGTCGCGCGTGCCGTCCATTTCCAGCTGCATCCAGGAGAGCTGCGGGATCTGGTCGGCCTTGAAGCCGGTCGTGGTCTTGACGCGCTCGATGTCCTGCAGCGGCAGGTCCATGATCATGTCGACTTCGCCGGACAGCAGGCTGGCAAGGCGAGTCGGCGCCGAGCCGATCGGCATGAAGATGAATTCCTCGACATTGCCGGTCACTTCGCCCCAATAATCGGCATTGCGCTCGAGCACCGTGCGGGTCGAGGGGTCGTGGCTGACCAGCTTCAGGGCCCCGGTGCCATTGGCATTGCGCAGCGAGAACGCTTCCGAACCCGTAGCGCCCAGCTGCGGCACTTCGGCCACGCCATTGGCTTCGGACCAGGCCTTGTTCATGATGAACAGGCGCGTCATGCGCTGCGGCAGAATAGGATCGCCGACATCGGAGGTGACGTCCACGGTGGTTGCGTCAACGGCCACGGCCGACTGGATGCCGCCGAAAAGGCCCTTATATTGCGGGCTGGAGGCCTGGCGCATGATCGAGAAGGCCACGTCGTCGGCGGTCAGCGTGGAGCCATCGTGGAACTTGACGTCATCGCGCAGGCTGAAGCGCCAGGTCTTGTCGCCATCATGCTCCCAGCCATGGGCGATGCCCGGCGTAGCGGCCATTTCTGGGTCGAGATTGATGAGGCTCTCATACATCTGGCGGTAAAGCGCCGTGGTGGTGAAATCGCTCGTCGAATGGGGATCAAGCGTCAATGCCGGAGTCGCGGCGGCATAGCGCAGCGTCTCGGCGGAGACGCTCGTCGTGAGCAGGGCGGTTGCCAGCAGGCCGGCAACCAAAAAAGTATTACGCATCCAAAAACTCCCTTTGCGTGAACTTCCGAGTTCGCCGATTAGGTTGACATCTAATGCTCATTTGATCAAGAGTTTCTGAAAGCGATATCACTGGAGGGAGTGACGATGAGCTTCGAGGACCTACCGGCGCAGCCATCCATGTTCCCGCTGGCGGACGAATATGGCCAGACTGCCTTGCAGCGCGGCCGGGACGCATTGGCGCAGGTCAATGCGACTCAGGACATCGCCTTTGGCGACGATTACTGGCAGAAACTGGACGTGTTTGGGCCTAAGGGGGGAGGCAGCAACCTGCCCGTGCTGCTGTTTTTCCACGGCGGCGGCTCGACCCACGGCTACAAGGAATGGTGCACCTTCATGGCGCCAGCCGTAACGACGACACCGGCAATCTTCGTCTCGGCCTCCTACCGTCTCATCCCGCATGCCGATTACGACGGCCTCATGGCCGATTCCCGCGCCGCTCTGGCCTGGATACACCAGAATATCGGCAAGTTTGGCGGCGATCCGGGGCGTATCTGGGTCGGAGGCCACTCGGCCGGCGGCCAGATCGCGGCAATCTTGACGCTTGATCCGTCATCCGACCCGCAGGCCGGGCAAGTGCAGGGGTGTTTCCCGATCAGTGGCACCTTTGGCAAGGACAATGTCATGCCCAAGAATGCAGCCGGCGAAATCATCAGCACCGTGCCGATCATTCCGCCTTTATCGCTGGTGAAGGACAGGAGCGGGCCGTTCTACATTGCCTGGGGCGACCGGGAAGACGAGAAAATCCAGCGCTGGGGTCGGGAAATGGCCGCCGCGCTGCAAGCAGTCGGCACCGAGGTCGAGGCTGCGGCCTATCCCGGCGACGATCATTTCACCATTCACCTCAATACCGGCAACCCGCAGGACACATGGACGTCCACGGTCGCGCGCTGGATGAACACCAAGACCAACCAGGACCACCAAGCATGAGCATTACAATCATCCGGAATGCCTCCGTCTTCGATGGCGTCAATGAAGAATTGGCGCATGACAGCGACGTCATCGTCGAAAACGGCACGATCCGCGAAGTCGCCCAGGGCCGCTCGAAGGTTTCGGCCGATCTCGAGATCGATGCCGGCGGCCGCACTCTGCTGCCGGGCCTGATCGACGCCCACGTCCACCTCTTCGCCGTCCATCTGGTGGCCTCGAAGAACCTGCACTATCCCCTGACGCTGCTGACGGCCAAGGCCCTGCCGCGCATCCGCAATATGCTGGAACGCGGCTTTACCAGCGTGCGTGACGTTTCCGGCGCCGATTTCGGCATCCGTCAGGCCCTGGCGGAGGGGCTGATCGTCGGCCCGCGCGCTTTTGTCGGCGGTCCCGGCCTGACCCAGACCGGTGGCCATGGCGATCATCGCCGCCGCACCGATTCCAGCCTCGACCGCAACCGCGAAGCCGATGGCGTCGATTTCCAGTCCCGCATCGTCGACGGCCCGGAGCAGATGCGCCAGGTGGTGCGCGACGAATTGCGCAAAGGTGCGGACCACATCAAGCTCATGGCTTCCGGCGGCGTCGGTTCCCCCAATGATGCGATCGAGGACTGGCAGTTCTCGGAAGAAGAAATCCGCATGGCCTGCCGCGAAGCCGCGGCCAAGGGCAAATATGTCGTCGCCCATACCTATGCCAGCTCCGCCGTGCAGCGCGCGGTCAAATATGGTGTCCGCACCGTCGAGCACTGCAACCTGATCGACCGCGAGACCGCGGCCATAGTCCGCGACCACAATGCCTTCGTGGTGCCGACCTTGGTGTGCTACGAGGTCACCGAGCAGCATGGCGACTCGCTGGGGCTCTCCCCCTATGTGATGGAGAAGCTGGCTTTCGTGAACGAAGGCGGCATTCGTCTGCTCGAGCATTGCGAAGCCGAAGGCACGATAATGGGCTTCGGCACCGATCTGATGGGCGAAATGGAATATGCTCAGTCGATGGAATTCGTGATCCGCGCCCGGGTGCAGAAGCCGGTGGATGTGCTTCGTTCGGCGACCTCGATCAATGCCAAAATCGTGCAGATGGAAGGCAAGCTGGGCGTCATCCGCGAGGGGGCGATCGCCGACATCATCCTGGTCGACGGCAACCCGCTGGACAATATCGCGCTGCTCGACGGCCAGGGCGAGAATATCCCGGTCATCCTGCAGGAGGGCCGTGTCTTCCGCAACCGTCTCGCCGCCGAGAGCGCAGGAAACATCTGATGCCAATCACAGGGTCGGATGACCGGCGCTATCGGCGTCTACTTGCGGCCCTGTGCTTTATCTCCGTTATCGGACCGCTGACGACGTTTCTTTATCTCCCCGCGCTGCCCGAGGTGGCGCGGCTTTTCAATACCACCGAGGCAGGCGCCCAGGGAACGCTGACATCGTTCCTCATCGGCAACTGCCTCGGCTTCGCCCTGCTGGGACGATTGAACGACAGGTTCGGACAACGCCGATCCTATGTGTCGGTGATGGCGCTGTTCATCTTCGCGAGCCTCATGGTCGCGGTCTCTCCCAGCCTCACCTGGCTGGTTGTCGCCCGGTTCTTCCAAGGTATCGGCGCCTCCATCGGCGTCATCACCGCACGCTCCATCGTCCGGCGGACCTTTCCCAATGGCGGCTCGGGCGGCATGGCCGTGCTCTCGGCCATGGGCGGCCTGGCGCCGGCCGCCAGTCCCGTCATCGGTGCCATCGTGCTGCTGGTCGCCGACTGGCGCATGACCTTTGTTTCCGTGGCCGTATTGGGGGCGATGTCGCTGCTGCTGTCGCTGAAACTGTTCCCGAAAGGCGCGCATCTGCCCGCTCCGGTGGGTAAGGCCGGCAGTGCTTTGCGCAAGGTTCTCGCGCATCCCGAAACCCGTGCCGGCTTTCTCCTCGGTTCGCTCCATAACGGCACGTTCATGGTAATGATGGCAGGCAGTCCCTTCATATTCGTCGAGACTTTCGGCTGGAGCCAGCTGTCCTATTCGCTGCTGTTCGGGGTGATCCTCAGTTCCTTCGCGGTCATGTCCATCATCTCGGGTCGGGCATTTCCTCGCCATGGCATTCGTCGCATCATGAAATTCGGCCTGCCGGGCATGGTCCTGGGTGCCCTTGCCACGATGGGCGGCGCTGCCGCCAACGTCGACTGGATGATCGCGCTTGGGCTCTTCGTCATGATCTGCAGCATGGGACCCATCGTCCCGGGCAACCACGTGCGAATGCTCGACCCCTATCCGGAAATGACCGGTTCCGTCGTCGGGCTCTCCATGCTGGCGGTGACGCTGAGCGGCGTGGTGATGATCTGGCTCTATGGGCTGTTCAGCGAGGGCTCGGTGCTCGGATATGGATTATGGATCGGCATCGTGACGCTGCTGGCGGTCGGCACCTGGCTACTCTATCCACCGCCGGCGGATGTCGGGCGGGAAACCAGCCTGGTAGCGGCCTGAGACAAAACGATACGCGCCCGGGTCATCCCCGGGCGTTTTCATTTGAGGGTCGGTCTGGGCAAATGCAGCCCCTTTTCCGAAGGCTTCCCCAGGCACCGGCAGTCTCCCGCTCCGCCCCGATATGGCCGACAAAAAAGCGGCCTGCCCAGGGGCAGACCGCTCGCATTCCGCAGCGAGGCGGAATTCCTGTCAGTTTCGCAGCTTGGGGTCCAGCTTGTCGCGCAGCCAGTCGCCCACCACCGTGAGGCTGACCAGGAGCAGGATGAGCAGCAGCGCCGGGAACAGCACGATCCACCACTCGCCGGAAAACAGGTAACTGTAGCCGATGCGGATCAGCGTCCCCAGGGAAGGCTGGCTGGCCGGCATTCCAAAGCCGAGAAAGGACAGCGTCGCCTCGGTCATGATGGCGAAAGCGATGTCGAGCGTCGCCAGCACGAAGACCGGGTTCAGCACATTGGGCAGCACCTGCTTGAACAGGATATTGCCGTGGCCGCGCCCGGCGAGACGGGCGGCTGCGACATAGTTCTTGCCGGCCTCGGCAATCACCGCTGCACGGACGAGGCGCGCAAAATGCGGCCAGTGCGAAATACCCAGGGCGATGACGACGATGAGCATCGCCATCCGTTCCTGTCCGGCAGCGGAGAGGAACTGGCGCCCAACCCCGCCGATCAGCAAGGCGAGCAGCATCGCCGGGAAGGTGAACTGGATGTCGGCCATGCGCATGATCAGCGTTTCGACCCAGCCGCGGGCATAGCCGCTGATCAGGCCCAGGGTCAGCCCGATGGACACCGACACGCAGACGGCAAGGATGCCGACCAGGAACGATGTCCGCAGGCCATAAAGAAGCAGGGAATAGAGGTCGGCGCCCTGGCTGTCCGTGCCCAGCAGGTAGCGGGGCGAGCCGCCTTCGATGAAGGCAGGCGGCAGATGGCTGTCGAAGAGATCCATCTGCGACAGGTCATAGGGATTGAAGGGAGCGAGCAACGGCGCGAATACCGCCGCACCGATGATCACGAGCAGAATCACCAGCGCCACTGCGGCACCGGGACGATCGAGCAGGCCGCGCACCCAGAAATTCACGAACTGGGATTGCGGCTTGGCCTTTTGCGGGGACGTATCAGCGAGCATCTTGGACTAACCTTTCTCGCCCAGGCGCACACGCGGATCCGCGACGGCATAGAGGACGTCCACGATCAGGTTGATCATGGCGAAGAAGAACGCGACGAAGATCAGGATCGAGGTGATCACCGGCACGTCGGCCTGCGTCAACGATCCAAGAAAGAGCGTGCCAATGCCGGGCCACTGGAAGACCTGCTCGACCACCACGGCGAAGGCGACCAGATAGCCGATCTGGATGCCGCTGATGGTGATGATGGGGATTAGCGTATTGCGCAGGGCATGGACGAAGTTGACCGGGGCGCTGCGAATGCCGCGGGCGCGGGCGAACCGGATATAGTCGGCGCGGAGCACTTCGACCATCTCGGCCCGCACTAGGCGGCCGACAAGCGCCATCTGGCTGATCGCCAGCGATAGCGCCGGCATGATCAGTGCAAGAAGACCTGTTCGGGTCAGCAGGCCCGTATTCCAGCCACCGACATTGACGGTCTCGCCGCGACCGAAGGACGGCAGCCAGCCCATATGCACGGAAAAGAAGAAAATCAGGAGGATGCCGACCACGAATGTCGGGAGCGAAACGCCGACCACCGAAGTCGTCATCAGCAGATTCGCCCACCACTTGTCGCGCCAGATTGCAGCGACAACGCCGAGCGGAACGCCCAGGGCGAGCGAAAGGAACAGACCGGCAAAGGCCAGTTCGAACGTGGCCGGAAGGCGCTCGACGATCACGTCATAGACTGGCCGCTGCGCCCGATAGCTCATGCCCATCTCACCGCTCAGGAAGCGGCCCATAAAGTCCATATAGCGCACGTGAAACGGCTGATCGAGCCCGAGCCGGGCGATCAGCGCCGCCCGATCAGCGGCGGTCGCTTCAATGCCCAGCATGCTGGTGATGGGGTCGCCGATGGCTTCGCCAAGCGAAAAGGCGATGAGACTGACAATGAACACGACCAATAGGGCGTGCCCCATTCGCCTGACGAGAAATTGCGGCGTCACAAAGCCACCTCCGAGAACAGCGTGTGTTAAGATATAAACTCATCATTCGATCATTAGATCAAGAGTGTTTACATTGTCCGGCACATAGTTCAGATTTTAGCGGCATCGGGATCACGGGCACAGGAGCACCTTTTGACAATCATGGACGCCACTTCGGCAGAGATCGTGCCAAGCGCTGCGCCTGTGCTCAGTGTGCGCAATCTCAATGTCGAGCTCACGATGATGGGCCGACGCATTCCCCTGGTGCGCGATGCCAGCTTCGATCTCGCCCCTGGCGAAATTCTGGGGATGGTGGGAGAATCAGGCGCCGGAAAATCCATGCTGGGATCGGCGATCATCGGCCTGATCCCGCCACCTCTGCGCCGGATTTCGGGCGAAATCCGGCTGGGCGATCTGCGTCTGGACCTGCTCAAGGAGCGCCAGATGGTCGAGCATCGCGGCAGCGGCATCGGCATGATCTTCCAGGATCCGCTGACCGCGCTGAACCCGGTCTTTACCATTGGCCGCCAATTGGTCGAAACCATCGAGCGCCATACCGAGCTGCGCAAAGGCGCCGCCATCGAGGAAGCGATTTCGCTGCTGCAGCAGGTGGGCATTCCGGCTGCCGCCGAGCGGCTCGATAGTTTTCCCCTCGAATTTTCGGGCGGCATGCGGCAGCGCGTGGTGATCGCGCTGGCTCTGGCCAGCCGCCCCAAAGTGATCATTGCCGACGAGCCGACCACGGCCCTCGACGTCTCGATCCAGGCGCAGATCATCCTGCTGCTCAAAAAGCTCTGCAAGGAGCGCGGCACCGCCGTCGTTCTCATCACGCACGACATGGGTGTCATTGCCAATTCGGCTGACCGTGTTGCGGTGATGTATGCGGGCCGTATCGTCGAGATCGGCCCGGTGAGGCGGGTGATGAGCGATGCGCAACATCCCTATACCCGCGCGCTGATGGCTTCGATCCCCGAGATCGGGCGCCGCTTGCCGCGCCTGCCGCAATTGCCCGGCGCCATGCCGCGGCCGGTCAACCTGCCCTCAGGCTGTTCCTTTCATCCCCGATGCGCCCATGCCTTTGACCGCTGCACTGCCGACCGCCCCGAACTTCTGGGCCCACAGCAGCACCGCGCGGCATGCTGGCTGGTCGAAACTGCTCACGAGACTACCGCACCATGACCGGATCTGATCGCCAGATTGACCAAGACGCTCCCCTTCTGGAAGTGCGCGGCCTCGTCAAAACCTTTGGCTCCGGCCCGGGCCTGCTCGACTGGGTGTTCAGGCGCCCCGGCCCCCGCCGGGTCCAGGCGGTGCGCGGCGTCGATTTCGACCTGCACAAGGGCCAGACCCTGGCGCTGGTGGGTGAGAGCGGTTGCGGCAAGTCGACAATCGCCGGATGTGTTTCCGGACTGACCTCCCCCAGCGCCGGCACGGTAAAGTTCCGCGGTGTGGACATGACGGAGATCGCGAGCAAGGCCACGCCGGAGCGCGCTCAGGTCCAGATGATATTCCAGGACCCCTATTCCTCGCTCAATCCGCGCTGGAAGGTCGGTCGCTCGATCGGCGATCCGATCCTGTCGCTCGGCATCGAGACCAATCGCGCCAAGATCCGTGAAATGGTTGGGGAATTGCTGACCCAGGTGGGCCTGTCGCCCGCCGATGCTGACAAGTTTCCGCACGAATTTTCGGGCGGCCAGCGGCAGCGCATTGCCATTGCCCGCGCGCTCTCGACGCGGCCGCAGCTGATCATCTGCGACGAGCCGACCTCGGCTCTTGACGTTTCGGTGCAGGCGCAGATCCTCAACAAGATGCGGGACCTGCAGGAAGAGCTGTCGCTCACCTTCCTTTTCATCACCCACGATCTTGGCGTCGTCGATCACATGGCCGACGATATCGGCGTCATGTATCTCGGCCAGGTGGTGGAGCGCGCCAGCCGCGACGATCTCTTCGCCCGGCCGCGCCATCCCTATACGCAGGCACTGCTTGGGGCCATCCCGCAGATCACGGCCGATGGATCGGAATTGCGGCCGCCGCAGGGCGAATTGCCGGACCCGGCGAACCCGCCATCGGGCTGCCCGTTCCGGACACGCTGTCCGCATGTCATCGCCCGCTGCGCCGAGGAGCAACCGATGCTTCGCCCGCTCGATGGCACTCTGGTGGCCTGTCACCGCGCCGAAGAAATCAGCTAAAAACACATTATCTACAGCGCTTGATCATACGATCAAAAGCTGTATGCTGATCATGCCGCGCAGTTTTGCGGCTGGGAGAATCAGGCTTGGAAACGCTTTGGACCCGCACGGCCCGCAATAAGATTGTGCCCGACACGGCCCTGCCCGGGCAGGTCGACGTGGCCATCATTGGCGGCGGCTTTACCGGCCTCACGGCAGCCCGCGAACTGGCCGGGGCCGGCCGCAGCGTCGCCGTGCTGGAAGCCAGCCATATCGGTGCCGGTGCCAGCGGCATGAATGCCGGTTTCGTCGTACCGAATTTCGCCAAGGCCGACCCGATCGCCGTGCGCAACAAGCTCGGCTCGGAGCGCGGCGATATTTTGCTGCGCCTCGTGGGTGACGCGGCCAATGCCGTCTATCGCACCGTCGAGGAAGACGGGATCGTCTGCGATGCGCGCCAGACCGGCTGGCTCAACCCGGCCTTCGGCGCCGCTGGCGCCGAAATGCTCAAGGCGCGCGCCGCGATGTGGCGCGATCTGGGTCGCCCGGTAACCTTTCTCAGCGCGGACGAGGTTCGCGAGCAGACCGGCATGGACATCTATAGCGGTGCCTTGCTCGATGCCGAGGGTGGCACGATTCACCCGCTCGACTATGTCCGGGGCCTGGCCATCAGCGTCCAAAGCCGCGGCGGCACTGTCCATGAGGGTCAGCGCGTCGACGAGGTGCAGCGCGACAATGGCGGCTGGCGGCTGATCATGCGCTCGGGCGCCACGATGCGGGCCGGAAAGGTTCTGCTCTGCACCAATGCCTTCACCACCGGCGCGGCCAACAAGATGGGGCGTTCGGTCGTGCCGCTGCGCGTCTACCAGATCGCTACCACGCCCACCGATCCGGCCATCGTCCAGCGCATTGCCCCTGATGCCCGCCCGGTCGGCGATACGCGCCAGAACCTGTTCACCTACCGTCTCGATCGCGATAATCGCCTGATCTCCGGCGGCATGGCGGCCATTCCGCTCGGCGCCTTTGCCCGGCTTGGCCGCAGCGTCGCCGAACGCCTATCCACCGAACTCGGGCTTGCCGAGCCGGTGCGTCCGGAAGTCGTGTGGACCGGCACGGCAGCGATGACGCCCGACTTCCTGCCCCGCATCTATCAGATGGGCGACGGCTATTTTGGCGGCATTGGCTGCAATGGCCGCGGCGTCGCCATGACGGCCCAGCTTGGCCGTGTCCTGGCTCGCGCCGCCATAGGCGAAGCGCCGGAGAGCCTGCCGATCCCGCTGCGCACCCTGCGTCCCCTGCCCTTCCACAGCTTCACGCCCATCGTCGCCTCGGCTGCCTTGCTGCAGGCGCGTCTCAAAGACAGGTTTTCAAAATGACGACTACGATCGGAATAGCCGGCGCCGGAAACATGGGTACGGCCATTGCCCGCAGCCTGCAGAAGGCCGGTGTGCCCGTATTGCTGCTGGCCCCGACCAGCGGCATCTCGGCGAGGCATGAAGGCTTCGAGATCGTCGCCGATGCCGAGGCACTCGCCAAAGGTTCGGACGTGGTGATCAGCGCCCTGCGCACCGGCGCCGAAACGGCGGCATTGCTGCCGCAATTGCTGGCCGGTGCAGCAGGCAAGGACAATTTCATCCATATCGACCAGGGCAATGGCGCGCCCGAGGTGGCGCGTGACTGCGCCAAAAGCTGGGCAGAACGGGGCCAGCTATTCGCCGATGCGCCGATGCTCGGGCCGCCGGAAAGCCTGGACAGCGGCAGAGCCCGCCTCCTGGTCGGCGCCAGCGACGATAGCCTGGCCCGGCTGAAAGAGCTCAATCTTCCCTATTACAAGGACCTGGTTCATGCGGGCGGGCCAGGCCAGGGTCACATGCTGCGTCAATTGCTCAACTTCATGGGTTATGGGCTCGTAGCCCTTTCCGCCGGCACGATTGCAACGGCCTCGGCCGTGGGCATCACCCCAACAGTGCTGCGCGACGGCGCCTTCGGCATGGGGCTCGACAGCGGGACATTCCAGACGCTGCTGGCCTCCGCGATCGACAAGACGATCCCGCACCGCCCGCTCTCTCTCGACTATATAAGCGGCGAATATCAGAAGATGCAGGACGCTTTCCCGAGCGTGGAAGGCGCGGACCTGATGGCCGCGACATTCCGCGACTTCTACGCCTTGGCCGCCGGAGACCAGGGCGACCGGATCATGGCCACGGCGCTGCCATCCCGCCTGGAAGAGCTCAATTCGGACAGCGCTTCGGCATGACCCAGGTGATCAGCCTCGATATCCGCGACCGGCGCCCCTTTGCGGGTGGCGCGACCTTCGGCGAAACGGGAAGCTACGAGCTGATCGTGGGCCGTGCGGAGCTTGCCTTGCGTCCGGACCAGATCGGTGCCGACGGGGTCTATGAGGCTGATTTCATCTCGAAGGACGATCAGGGCCGCATTCGTGCCACGACCGATATCTGGATGCTGGTGCCGACCGATGCCGACCGGGGCAATGGCAGCCTGCTGTTCGAATTCGTCAACCGCGGCAATAAGCGGATGCTGCAATTCTTCAATTCGGGGGCGGCGAGCAATCATCCGTCCTCGGCCAGCGATGCCGGCAATGGCTTCCTCATGCGGCAGGGCTTTTCGCTGCTGATCGCCGCCTGGCAGGGCGACGTTCTGCCCGGCGACCATCGCGTCGTCATCGATCTTCCCGGCTTTTCCGGCCCGGATGAGCGGATGACGGCGACCATTACCGCCGAATTGATCCATGAAGGCGGCCCGGTCGCGACCTGTTTGCCGCTTTCCGGCAAGACCGGCACCCGCTCCTATCCCGTCGCCGATCCCGAGACGGCTGTGCTGGTGCGCCGGCGCTACCCGCATAGTCGGGCAGAAGAGATCGGCCGGGACCGCTGGTCTTTCTCCTTCCTCGAGGGCGCTGGCGGCGGACTTGGGGCGGGCGACGTGCAGGGCGCCGAACAGGCCATCCTGCCTTCGGAGCGCCATATCTGGCTGCCGGAAGGCTTCCAGCCCGGCTGGATCTATCAGCTGACCTATAAGGCCTCGCAGCCCTTGGCCTTCGATATCGGCTTCGTCGCCGTGGGCGAGCTGGTGAGTTATCTGCGGCATTGCACAGACGCGGCCAACCCGCTGGCCGGCCGCCTCCGGCATACGATCGGCTGGGGACGCTCGCAATCGGGCCGCGCTATTCGTGATTTCCTCCATCGCGGCTTCAATCGCGACCATGCCGGGCGCCGGATTTTCGACGGCATGCTGCCCCATATTTCGGGCGGCGGTAAGACGACGATGAACCGGTTTCAGAACCTCGTGATCGCGGCGTCGCGCGAATATGAGGACAACCTCCATCCATCGGACCGCTTCCCGTTCAGCTATGCGCGCTCGACCGATCACCTGACCGGCAACACCGACGCGATCCTCAAGCGTCCGGACACCGATCCCAAGCTCATCCATACGCAGAGCGCCTCTGAATATTGGCACCGCCGCGGCTCGCTGGTGCATACCGACACACGCGGCAACGATCTCGAGCAGCCGGACAATGTCCGGATCTATCTCTGGTCGTCCTCGCAGCACTGGTCGGATCCCAAGCCCTCTTTGCCCCCTAAAGGCATGTGCCTGAACTATCAGAATATCGTGCAGACGGTCGCCTTCTTCCGCAGCACGCTGATGCTGATGCATCACTGGCTCGCCGAAGGCCGCACGCCGCCGGCCAGCCGGATTCCGCGGCGCAGCGATAGCAGCCTGGTCGAGGTCGCGGATTATCGCTTCCCCGCACCGCGCGGCCTGGCCTTGCCCAAGCAGGCGAACCCGCTCCATCTCGTCGATTATGGCCCGGACTTTGACGCCGGGCATGCCGCTCCGGCCCATCCGCAGGTCGACCGGTCGCAAAGCTATGCTGTGCTGGTGCCGCAGGCGGATAGCGATGGCAATGATCTCGCGGGTCTGCGCGCGCCCATGGTGGAGGCGCCGCTTGGATCCTATACGGGCTGGAACCTGCGCGCCCAGGGCCATGGCGCCGGCATGTTGCACGGTTTCTCCGGGAGCTACATTCCTTTCGCGGAAACGCCGGAGGAGGCAGAATTGACGGACGACCCTCGCCCGTCGATCGCATCACGTTACACCGACGCCTCAGCGTATAGCCTGGCCATCGAAACCGCAGCCCGTGCGCTGCTGGCCGACGGCTTTCTGCTCGAAGAGGACGTCATCACGGCTGTCGATACAGCCAAACACTTCGGCCGGGTGAATCATTCGCATTCGCTCGGTTGGATCTAAAGTAGGAAGACGACATGAGGCATCTCGCCCGCAGAATTACCGAGACCTCGAAGAAATCCTTCGGGATGTATGCGCGCGCCGCGGCCAGCGGGCGTGACGATCTCATCCATATGGAACTGGGCAAGCCCTATGCGGACACGCCCCAGCACATCAAGGATGCGACTATCGCCGCGATCCAGGCTGGCAATGTGCACTATTCCGACCTGCCCGGCGTGCGGCATCTGCGCGAGGCGATTGCCGAAAAGCTGCAGCGCCAGAACGAAATCGATGTCGGCGCCGACCAGGTGGTGGTCACCAATGGGCTGACCCACGGTTCCTATGCGGCGATCATGGCTTTCATCGATGACGGCGACGAAGTCATCCTGCTCGATCCGTATTATCCGCAGCATGTCGGCAAGGTGGAACTCGCCGGTGGCGTTCCGGTCCTGGCCAAGCTCGATGCGAAGAACAATTACGCCATCGACGCCGCCGCGATCGAAAGCAAGATCACGCCGCGCACCAAGATGATCATCCTGATCAATCCGTGCAATCCGACCGGCCGCGTCTATAGCCGCGAGGAACTGACGGCTCTCGCGGACCTCGCCATCAAGCACGACCTGCTCATCCTCTCGGACGAGGTCTATGAGGAAATCGTCTATGACGATGCCCGCCACATCTCTATCGCGTCCCTGCCCGGCATGGCCGATCGCACCATTTCGCTCTTTGCCTTCACCAAGAGCTTCGCGATGGACGGCTGGCGCATCGGCTATCTGACGGCCCCCAAGGCCGCCATCGGCGCCATCCTCAAGATCACTGCCAATGACGTCACCCACGTCAATACCTTCATCCAGGAAGGGGCGCTTGCGGCGCTGACCGGCGATCCGGAAGTGCTGGCACAGCTCGTCGACGACGACCGCAGCAAGCGCGACCGCGTAGTGACCCGCCTCAACCAGCTGCCCGGCATTACCTGCCCCTGGCCCGAAGGCACGATCTACGCCTTCGCCGATGTGTCGGCGCTGGGTCTGCCTTCGCAGGTCCTCTCGGAGCGGTTGATGGACGAAGCGGGCGTCGTCGTGGAATCGGGCAGTTTCTACGGCGCGGCCGGCGAGGGTAAGATTCGCATCTGCTTCGGTTCGCTGTCGATGGAAGAAATCGATCTGGCCTTGGATCGCATCGCCGATTTCACGCGAGGCATAACCGATCAGATAACTTTCGATCAGGACGAAATCTTTCCATAGCCGCGTGTTGCGAAAGGCCCTGATTGATCATACTAGCGTTGTCTGAAGTAATAAGGGTCGTCTTTGAATGGTGTTTTTGGAGACGAACGCGAGGAACGAGGGGACAACCTCATGGCCAGTATGAAATTCTCAGCGGGTGACTTCAAGCCTGTATCGTCGCGCAAAACCGTTCATGACCTGGTCTATGAGCAATTGCGTGACGCGCTGATGTCTGGGGCCTTCGAGGCGCGCAAACCGTTCACGATCTCCTCGCTCTCAGAGCGATTCCAGACCTCGCATATGCCGGTTCGCGAAGCGCTGCGCCGCCTGGCATCGGAGAACGCGCTCAAGATCTCGGCGACCGGCACGGCCTATGTGCCAGCGATCACCGCCGAGGAATTGAAGGATATCAGCCGCGCCCGCATCATCGTCGAAGGAGCGACGGCCCGGCTTGCCGGCGAGAAGCTGAGCCCCGAGGATGTCGCGGAATTGCAGCGCATTCTCGATCACCACCGCAAGAGCGCCAGCGCCGGCGACATTTCCGAAATGACCGCCGCGAACCGCGCCTTCCACTTCCATATCTATCGCGCTGCGCAGAGCCCTGTCCTGCTCAGCCAGATAGAAAATCTCTGGCTGCGGTCGGGCCCCTATGTTCGTTTTCTCTCGGATCGCATGAGCGAGCTGCTCAAGACCGAGCACAAGGCGGGCTTCACCGATTATCACGCCGCCATGGTCGATGCCATTCGCGCCAAGGACTGGGCCGCACTGGGAGCAGCCTGCGAAGCCGATATCCGGTCCTCGCAGGACCTGCTGCTCGAAGCCATCGAGGCAGATGGCGAAACCGATCCAAACATCGGCTGACCGAATCGGCTGGGGAGACCGAGAGATAGTTGAATTTCCGACCCAGGCCGCCCTGGACGAACAATTTTCCCTAGACCGCGTCAAAAATCTCGACGCGCTTTTTGCCCGACGCGCCCAGGCCGCCGAGCAGGCGCGTGCCCGTTTCGAGATGGTGCCAGCCATCTCCTATGGGCCCCATCCAGACCATAGGCTCAACATCTTCCCCGCTGCGGGCGAACCGGGCCCGGTTCAGGTTTTCATTCATGGCGGCTTCTGGCGCTCTCTCGACGCCAACCTGTTCAGCTTCCTGGCTCCGGGTTTTGTGCCTTTCGGCGCAACGCTGGTAGTGATCGACTATCCGCTCATGCCGGTGGCGCGGATGAGCGACGTCGTCCAAGCCTGTCAAATGTCGCTGGACTGGATCGCGGGCAATATCGGCAGATATGGCGGCGATCCGGATCGGGTGTTCATGTCGGGCAATTCGGCAGGCGGCCAATTGGTGGCCGAACTGATGGATGGCGCCGGGCAAAGGATCAAGGGCGGCGCGGCGCTCAGTGGGGTATTTGACCTCGAACCGGTCAGCCGCTCGTTCCAGAATGACAGCCTTCAGCTGACCCCGGCCGAGATCGAACGCTACAGCCCTCTCAACCGTGCCCTCAGGATTTCTGCTCCGCTGCTGGTCGCTGTTGGCGGCCGCGAGACCGAGACGTTCATCGACCAGTCCGCGCGACTGGCCGAACAGATCGGCACAAAGGCCATGATCGTTCCGGAGGCCGACCATATTACGATCGTCCTCGACGCCCTGGCCGATCCTGCGGCCGAGCTGAACCGCAAAGTGCGCCAGCAGATGGGGCTCATGGCCTAGCCCGCCGATGGACAATGGCAAGGATTCGCCGGTTCGACATTGCAACCCTCAACCGGTTCTGATCATATGATCACAAAAATCCTGGAAGGAAATATCATGTCGTCAGATCGCTGGACCATCTCGTCGGGTTCGAAGTTTGAAAAGCTGGCCGGCTATTCGCGGGCCGTGGTCGACAATGAATGGGTCTTCGTCTCCGGCACGTCCGGCTATGCGCCGGATGGCAGCATGTCCACCGATGTGGTCGAACAGACCCGCCAGTCCCTGCGCACGATTTCGGCAGCGCTGGAACAGGCAGGGGCCACGCTGGCCGATGTGGTCCGCGTCGTCGTCTATGTCGCCGACCGCAATGACATCATGGCCGTATCGCAGGTGCTGGGCGAAACCTTCACCGATCCCCGCCCGGCCAATACCACCATTACCTGCGGCTTTGCCGTGGACGAAATCAAGATGGAAATCGAGGCGACGGCGCTCAAGCGCCGCTAAGCGGTTTTCCCGAAATGGTTGCGGCGCCACTCCGGATAGAGCGGCGCCGCAACAAGCCTCGGCAATGGCGCCTCGCGCTCAGCCCTTGAGACTGCGTTCGAAAAAGGCGGCGAGCTTGCCATAGGCAAAACGGGTCAGTGGCCAATCCTGTTTGGACCAGGCATGGCCGGTGCCCGGCAGGGTCACGAGCTCGAAATGCTTGCCCTGCGAAATCATCTTTTCCACCAGCGCCATCGTGTCGGCATAAAGCACCACCTCGTCCTTGGTGCCGTGGATGATCATCAATTCGTCTTCGAGCCCGGCAGTATGGAACAAGGCGGACTGGGCGCGATAGCGCTCGATATAGTCTTCGCCCTCGGTCAGGCCCATGATCCAGCCCTGTTCGGGATAGGCGTGCCAGACATTGGTGGCCGGAGCCCCGGCAACGCCGGCGGCGTAGAGACCCGGTTTCTTGAACAACGACATCAGGGTCATCAGGCCGCCATAGCTCGAACCCCAGATACCGACGCGCTTGGCATCCGCGTAGCCGAGACCGGTCAGCGTCTTCACGCAATCGGCAATGTCCTCGATATCCTGGGTGCCATAGCTGTTGAGCTGCGCCTTGTTCCATTCCCGACCGCGGCCAAAGCTGCCGCGGATTTCCGGGCTGACGACCACGAAGCCGCGCGCGGCCAGATATTGGTCGATACCCCAGCTCGGATGGGCGGCGCGGCCGCCCCATTGATTGAGCAGGCCATCCGAATAGACGGAGCCGACGACCATGGCATTGCTGCCATCCTGACGGAAGCCCGGCGGGATCATGACGCGGGCCAGCAATTCCGCGCCATCCACGCTGCTGGTGAAGGCAATATACCGGACCTCCGCCCATTGCCGCTCGGCAAAGGCGGGCAGTGGCGAGCGGGTCAATTGCACCGCCGGCGCATCAGCGGTCATTGGCTGCACAAACAGCTCCGGCGGGGTCCTGTCATCGCTGAACAGATCGACGAAAGCGCTGAAATCCGGTGCATAAGTGGGGACGTGGATGCCGGCGGGACCGGTCAGCCTTTGCACCATGCCGCCATCGATCGCCACGCTATAGACATGGCGTTCGGCGGGATGCGCCTCATTGGCGATGAAATAGATCTTGCCATTGGCGGCATCCAGGGTGAACTCGGCGATTTCCCAAGGACCTGAGGTCAGTGGCACGAGGTCCGCACCGGCCGCAGGCAATAGGTGCAGGTGATTGAAACCGTCGCGATCGGTGAGGACGATCAGGCTCTTGCCATCGGGCGCAAAATCCACCTGCCAGTCCGGGCGGATCTTGAGCGGGTCATGGGCGGAGAAATGCACCGCCCGCTCCCCGGTCCGCGTGTCGAACAGAAAGATCGTATAATTCTTGATCGACAGGTCGCTGCTGCTGATGAACAGCGAAGAGCCATCGGGGGAAAGGCCATAGCCCCAGATCGCGTCCTCGCCATCGGGGCGTTCGAACCAGCTGATGGCGCCGGTACCGAGGGAAACGAGCCCGACGCGACGGCGGGTGAGCAGGTCTCCCGGGAAGGCGCGGGTGAAGCGATCCTTGCGCGCCTCCGAGCGCGCATCATAGGCGATCTCGATCTTGCGGGTATTGGTGTCATCGGCTTCGACAAAGACGATGCTCGCGCCATCCTTGGCCCAGTGGAATGACTCGACACCCACAAAACCGGCGCCCGACACGATCCGGCGGGCGGCAGTGGGAGCGGCGGCATCGCTCACCATCAGGGAATTGCCGCTGAGAAAAGCGAGCTGGCGCCCGTCGCGGGAGGTCGCAAGCGCGCTGACGCCGCCCGCACCCATGGCCAGTGGCGCCACGCTGCCATCAGCGCTTGCACCATAGAGCTGACCATCCATGACGAAGGCGATCCTGCCATCGGCCAGCCAGGCCAGTTCGACGATGCCCGGCGGTTCGCCACTGATCTGATCCTGGCCCAGAAAGGTGCGGCGGGTGAGCTTTTCCGCCTGGCGATCCCAGACCCAGATGTCTCGAAACGTGTGCCCCGCCTCGTTCCAGAGAAAGGCGACGCTTTGGCCATCGACTGACCAGCGGCTGCCGATCGGCAAATTGCCGATGATGCTGGGCTCGCTATAAAGGGTCTCGAAGCTCAGTTCCGGGGCGATGGAAGCGGGTGACGACATGGATTCACCTTGGAATTTATGGATAAAAGGCGGGCGGCGCTCGAGTGATCGTCCTCAGTTCGGCGTCAGATCGGTCTTGTAGACCTGGCCGTCCTTCATGATGAGACGCAGATTTTTCTCCGGCTCGGTCAGGATCGAGATGTCCTTGAGCGGATCGCCATCGACGATGATGACGTCGGCGATGGCGCCGGGGGAAATGACGCCGAGGTCCGGACGCTGGACGATCTCCGCATTGACCGAGGTGGCGGACTTCAAGATGTCGACCGGCCGCTGCACACGGCCACGGATGGTGAATTCCTGGAGCTGGGCGAATTCCATTTCGCCCATGAGGTCGGTGCCGAAGCCGAGTTTGACGCCGGCATCCTCGCAGAGGCCGAGCATCGCGATACCGGCATCGTTGACCATGTTGAGCTTCTGCATGACATATTCGGAAAGGCCGAGGCGTTCGCCATGCTGGGCGGTCACCTCATAGGCGACCAGCGTGGGCACGATATAGGCCCCGGCGCCGGCGACCATGGCGGCCACTTCCGAATTGATCAGGTTGCCATGCTCAATGCAGCGCACGCCGGCGCGGATCGAATGTGCGATGGCGGCGCTTTCATAGGCGTGGGCGCAGACATATTTGCCGCGTATGCGCGCTTCTTCGACGACGGCGCGAATCTCGCCCTCGGTGAACTGGGTGGCCTCGATGGCATCATTGGGCGAGCCGACACCGCCCGAGGCGAGCACCTTGATGTGATCGGCGCCCTTGCGAAGCTCGTTGCGCACGACGCTGCGCAGATTGGCCTCGCCCTCCACGATGCGGCAAATGAAATTGAAGGCGCTGGCATTGATGTCGATATTCAGCCGCTCATCGGTGGTGCTGCGGTGGTCGCCATGGCCGCCGATCTGGCTGAGCGCGGGACCGCCCACGAAAAGGCGCGGGCCGGGGATATAGCCTTGGGCGATAGCGCGGCGGATGCCCACATCGCCCCCGGCAACATCGCGAACGCTGGTGAAACCGCGATCGAGCATTTTGCGGATGCGCGGCACGGCCTGGGCGGTCATTTCCGTCAGCGGAATTTCCCGATTGTGTTCTTCGACCAGATTGATGGCGAAGACATGGGCATGGGCATCGATGAGGCCCGGCAAGAGGGTGCGACCGCCCACATCATAGGTGACCGCTTCGCTGGAGGTGATCGGCTGCTCGCTGACGGCCTCGATGCGTCCATCCACGACCAGCACGTTCATGCCGGGAACGGCCTCGTCACCCAACCCGTCGAACACACTTGCATTGGTGAAAATCGTTGCCGTCATGTGATCCTCCAAAGGCTGCGGCCGGTATCAGCGCTGGTCAAGGTCAGCCGGCGCAATCTGTCCATCCGCCATCCGCCTGTAAAGAAGTTTGATCAAAAAATCACAAGACACGCAAGGCTGCTCAAACTAGAATATCGGCGATGGTTTTCTTGCTGTCCTGGCGTTGACATCGCAGCAAAGTGCCACTTACAATATCAAGGTTTTGATCAAATGCTCATCCTGCGGATCACATGCGAGGGGCTGCGTGCCCGAAGGTTGAAAGCGAGCAATCGGCTGCCGGAATATGGCAGACAAGGGAGCTAAAATGAGAAATCGCGTTTCAGCCAGTCTGCTCCTCGGGGCCATGACACTGGCACTTTTGGGTTCGGCATCCGGCTACGCGCAGGAAGCGCGCACGGGCGGTACGCTGCGTGTCCTGGGCACTGCGGAAGTTGATCGCTTCGACACGGCGCCGCCGGCAACGGCCAATGTGGGCAAGTTCTTCCGCGCCACCACGCGCCAGTTGATCAGCTTCGCCGCCTCCACCGATCCGGAAGAGCAGATCGCGCCGCAGGCCGATCTGGCCGAGAGCGTGCCGACGGCGACCAATGACGGGCTGACCTATACATTCACCTTGCGTCAGGGCGCCAATTGGGACGCGCCGGATGGCCCGCGCCAGATCGTTGCCGGCGATATCGAGCGCGGCTTCAAGCGCCTCTGCAATCCCTTCATCCCGGCGCCGGCTGTCTCCTATTTCGAAGACATGGTCGTCGGCTTCGCCGAGTTCTGCGCCGGCTTCGCCGAAGTGGACCCGACGGCCGAGGCCATGAAGGATTATATCGAAGGCAACGACATTTCCGGCATCGAAACGCCGTCTGACGACACTATCGTCTTCAACCTCAATTATGCGGCGAACGACTTTGTCTATCTGCTGACCCTGCCGGTCACGACGCCCGCGCCGATCGAGGCCCTGGACTATCTGCCCGACAGCCCGGAATATCGCGACAATTATATTTCCAGCGGCCCTTACACCATCGAATCCTATGTCCCGGACACCATTGTCCGCCTGGTTCGCAACCCGGCCTGGACGCCGGAAAGCGATCCGCTGCGCAAGGCCTATGTCGACGAGATCGAGGTGATCGCCGGCGTCCAGCCCGACGCTGCCATGCAGCAGCTGCAGTCGGGCGATGGCGATATGCTCTTTGACATCACCGTTCCGCCGGTGACCGTGCAGATGCTGAATGCCCAGGGGGACGACAAGATCTCCAAGCTGGCCGAAGGCAGCTCGCGGATGATCTGGATCAACACCGTTTCGGAAAACAATGACGGCGCGCTGCGCGACCTCAAGGTGCGCCAGGCTCTGAACTATGCCGTCAACAAGGCGGCGATCGTGCAGCAGCTCGGCGGCCCCGAATTCGCCACCCCGCTCAACGGCATCTTCCCCTTGGGCATTCTGGGCCACCACGATTTCGATCCCTATCCGACGCCGAACAATGAAGGCGATCCGGAAAAGGCCCGCGAATTGCTGGCCGAGGCGGGCTATCCCGATGGTCTCTCGCTCAAGATGCCGTTCCGCAATGCCGGCAATGGCGCTGCCGAAGCCCAGGTGCTGCAGGCAAGCCTTGAGGAAGCCGGCTTCAAGATCGAGTTGGTCCCGACCCCGGCATCGGATTTTTATCCGCGCCTGATCACCAATTTCGACAATGCGCTCAATGGCGTCTGGGACCTGGTGCCCTCGGGTTGGTCGCCGGATTGGCCGGGCGGCGCTGCGCGTTCGATCTTCCAGCCGCAATATACCTATGACGGCACCCACGGCACCTTCAACTTCTCCGACTACAACAATGAAGAAGCCAATCCGATCGCGGAACGCGCTTTGACCACGACCGACATGGCCGAGGCCGAGGAGCTCTGGAACGAGGTCGACCGGATCGTCATGGCCGATCCCCCGACCGTGCCGCTGATCTCCCAGACCACCGTGCTCTATCACGGCGTGGCCGTCGAAAACTTCCTGCCCTTCGCGGCTGGCGGTGACGGCGACTGGACCAATGTTTGGCTGAACCGCTGATCGGTTCGCCTGATTTGATCGCGGGGGGTCGGGCATCGGTATTTGCCATGCCCGGCCCCTGCTATTCTCTGCTATCGGCTCCCCCAATATGTCCGTGCTTTCCGTCCGAAATCTGAACATCGATATCCCGACCGGGGACGGCGCGGTCCATGCGGCGCGCGATGTCTCCTTTACGGTCGAGGCCGAGGAATTGTTCGGCATTGCCGGGGAATCGGGTTCGGGCAAAAGCGTGTTGTCCCAGGCCATTATGGGCCTGCTGCCGGGCGCCGAGATTTCCGGCGAAATCCTCTTTGAAGGGCGCAACCTGCTGGAGCTTTCGCAGCGCGAGATGCAGCATCTGCGCGGCAACCGCATCGCGATGATCTCGCAGGACCCGCTATCGAGCCTGCATCCCTTCTATACTATCGGTGACCAGATCACCGAGGCCATCCGCACCCACCGCACCATCAGCAAGGAAGCGGCGCTCAAGGAAACCGTCGACATGCTGGCGCGGGTCGGCATTCACGATGCCGAGAAGCGCGTTCACGACTACCCGCACCAGTTTTCCGGCGGCATGCGCCAGCGCGTCATGATCGCCATGGCCATCGTGCTGCGCCCGGCCCTGCTGATCGCCGACGAGCCGACGACCGCGCTCGACGTCACCGTTCAAGCCCAGATCATCGGCCTGCTCAACGAGATGCGTCGCGAATTGGGCACCGCCGTCATCATGGTCACGCACGATCTCGAACTGCTTTCGTCGGTGGCCGACCATGCCATGGTCATGTATGCCGGCAATCGCATGGAATTCGGGCGGGGCGACGCGGTGCTGCGCCAGCCGGCCCATCCCTATACGCTGGGCCTGCTCAATTCCTCGCCCTCGCATAATGCCCGCGGGCTCCTGCCCTCCATTCCGGGCCAGCCGCCGAGCCTGCTGCTGGATCAGAAGGCATGCGCCTTTGCGCCCCGCTGTCCCGCCGCCATGGATATCTGTCACGCCGAACGGCCGCCGCTCCGCACTTTCGAGGACGGTACGCAATCGCTCTGCTGGCTGGAGAACAAGGCGTCGAGCGTTCCGGCCGCGGCCGCTTCCGTCCCCGACGCCCCTGCGGAAGCCGCGCTCCAGGCCGAAAACGTGGTCAGCGTTGCCGATGTCCGCCTGACCTATGGCGGTCGCTCGATCTTTTCCAGCAAGCCCGGCATCGAGGTGCTCAAGGGCGTCAGTCTCGAATTGCCGCGCGGTTCGACGCTCGGCATTGTCGGGGAAAGCGGCTGCGGCAAGTCCACGCTCGCCCGCATCATTGCCGGCCTCCTGCCGCCCACATCGGGCGAGGTGCGGATCGAGGGGCAGAGCATTGTCGACCTCGACCGGGCCCAATGGGTCGAGATGCGCAAGCGCATCCAGATGGTGTTCCAGGACCCGTTCGGGTCGCTCAATCCCAAGCGCCGGGTAGGTTCGATCATCGGCGACCCGTTCCGGATCCAGAATGTCGCCCATGGCGCCGACCGCAAGAACCGGGTGCGCGACTTGATGGAAATCGTCGGGCTCAATCCAGAGCACTATAATCGCTTTCCATCCGAGTTTTCCGGCGGCCAGCGCCAGCGCATCGGCATTGCCCGGGCGCTCGCGCTCAATCCGTCAATCATCATTTTCGATGAGCCGGTCTCGGCGCTCGACGTCTCCATCCAGGCGCAGATTCTCAACCTGATCGCCAAGCTGCAGCGCGAGCTGGGGCTGTCCTACCTGTTCATCTCGCATGACCTCGCCGTGGTCCGCCATGTCAGCTCGCAGATCATCGTGATGAAGGACGGCCAGGTGGTCGAGAGGGGCGATACCGAAACGCTCTACCACGCGCCTCAGCACCCCTATACGCAGGAATTGCTGGCCGCTGCCGACCCCGATTACCGCCGGGCTGGCGAGACCGGCAAGAGTGAGGCCTTCGTCCGATGAGCGCCGAGATCAAGCAACGCAGTTCGTTCGAACTCACCATGCGCCGGCTGCTCGCGGACCGGGCCGGGCTGATCTCGCTCGCCTTCATCCTCCTGCTGATCGCGACCGCGATCGGGGCGGACGCCATTGCGGCGCTGACCGGGCATGCGGCGACCGCGCAGTTCCGTGATACCGGCCTCACCCCTACCGGCCTGCCGGTGGCGCCCAGCGGCGAGTTCCTGTTCGGCACCGATCAACTGGGCCGCGACGTCCTGGTCCGGCTGGCCCATGGCGCCCGCATCTCGCTGGCAATCGGCGTCGTCGCCTCGCTGCTGGCGGCGCTGATCGGCATCACGGTCGGGATCGTGTCGGGTTATTTCGGTGGCTGGATCGACACAATTCTGGGCCGGTTGATGGATCTGGTGATGAGCATCCCGGTGCTGCTCTGCATGTTGTCGCTGGTGGCTGTGTTCGGTCCCAGCGTATCGCTCAGCGTCGCCGTGAT
Source organism: Devosia sp. YIM 151766 (assembly GCF_030285925.1). Lineage (NCBI taxonomy): Bacteria > Pseudomonadati > Pseudomonadota > Alphaproteobacteria > Hyphomicrobiales > Devosiaceae > Devosia > Devosia sp. YIM 151766. The sequence continues at coordinate 3,032,523 of NZ_CP127251.1, forward strand.
CGTGTTCTTCTCCTGGACCACGATGGGCCGCGTCATCAGGGGCCAGGTGCTGTCGCTCAAGGAGCGTGAATTCGTCCTGGCGTCGCGGTCGATGGGCGCCGGAAATCTCTCGATCATGTTCACCGACATTCTGCCCAATCTGGCGGCGCCGATCATCATCTACACCACCATGATGGTGCCGACCTCGATCATCTTCGAGGCAACCTTGTCCTTCCTTGGCCTGGGCATCGTGCCGCCGGCGCCAAGCTGGGGCGGCATGCTGGCGGAGGCGGCCAACAATTCCATCTATATGTTCGCCTGGTGGCTGGTGCTGTTCCCCGGCCTGGCGCTGCTGCTGACCACGCTGTCCTTCAATATTCTCGGGGATGCCCTGCGCGATGCACTCGACCCCAACAGCGCGAAGCTGAAGGTCCGCAAGGCCCGCAAATTCACGTCTGGTGCGACCCCATGATCAGGTTCATTCTCAGCCGCATCGGCTTTGCCGCGCTGGTGCTGCTCATGCTCAGCGGCTTCGTCTTCACCCTGTTCTTCGTCGCACCGGGCGATCCGGCGCGGCTGGTGGCCGGCGAACGCGCCACCGAGGCGCAGGTGGCCATGGTGCGCGAGAATCTGGGCCTCGATCGGCCGGTGATCGAGCAATATGTGAGCTTTCTGGGCCGTAGCCTCAGCGGCGATCTGGGCTATTCCTACCGCAACCAGCAGCCCGTCATCGAACTGATCAAGAACCGCATGCCGGCGACCATTTCCCTGTGTATCGGCGCGGTGGTGATGTGGCTCTGCCTCGGCATACCCATCGGCATCATGTCGGCGCGCCATCCCGGCAGTCTGCGCGACCGGCTGGGACAAGGCTTCGTCCTGGTCGGGGTCAGCTTTCCCTCCTTCGTGCTGGGCATGGCGGCGCTCTATTTCCTCTATTTCCTGCCGCGGCAGGCCGGCTTCACCCTATTCCCTCCCGGCGGCTACCGGCCCTTCCTGCCCAATCCTGGAATTTGGGCCTGGCATCTGCTCCTGCCCTGGTTCACCCTGGCGTTGACCTCGGCCGCGATCTATGCGCGCCTTACGCGCGGACAATTGCTCGAAGTTCTGGGCGAGGATTATATCCGCACGGCGCGCGCCAAGGGCCTGTCGGAACGCAAGGTGATCTACAAGCATGGCGTAAGGTCGATCTTCTCGCCCCTGACCACCCAATTGGGCGCCGACATAGCCGCCCTGCTCGGTGGCGCATTGGTGACCGAGCAGGTATTCGGGCTTCAGGGCATCGGCTCGCTGGCCGTCCAGTCGGTGCAGACGCAGGACCGTCCGGTGATCATCGGGGTCGTCATGCTGGCGGGCTTTTTCATCGTCATCGCCAACCTGATCGTCGACTTCCTCTATATCCTGCTCGATCCGCGCATCCGCACCTGAGCGTGCAATCCAGCTGGACCCCAATCCGCCTTTTCATGAATATGCGAACATTGAAATTATACACTTAAAATAATTTGCTAAGCCATGCGTCTGCTGGGTTATTCAGCCTTGCATATGCATGCAATTGCCGTAACGTCAGCATAGTGGCGCATCTGGCGCGAGGCCGAACAGGCGCCAATAGTCGAGGGAGAAAACATGACTTCGCAGCAAATTCTGGCCGATATGGCCACCGCCCTGGTGAGCGGCAAGATCGAGATCGTGGACCTGACCGCGCCGCTTGGCCCAGACACCCCGATCCTCCACCTGCCGCCGGATTTCGCCAAGAACACCCCGAAGTTCAAAATGCACGAAATCTCGGCATACGACCAGAACGGCCCCTGGTGGGCCTGGGGCTGGATGGAGTTGGGCGAACATACCGGCACCCATTTCGATGCACCCTCGCACTGGATTTCGGGCAAGGACGTGCCGGAAAACACCACCGATACCGTGCCGGTCAAGAATTTCGTCGCCCCCTGCGCGGTTATCGATTGCGCGGCCGAAGTGGCGGCCGATCCGGACTTCCTGCTGACCAAGGAGCATGTCCAAGCCTGGGAAGCCAAGCATGGCGACATCCAGCCGGGCACCTGGGTTTTGCTGCGGTCCGACTGGTATCACCGCAATACCAGCACCGAAGCCTTCCTCAATGCCGATGAGAACGGCTCCCATACTCCCGGCCCCAGCGTCGACTGCGTCCAGTACCTGGTCGAAAAGAACGTGATGGGCTTTGGCAGCGAGTGCGTCGGCACCGATGCCGGCAATGCCGCCGGTTTCACGCCTCCCTTCCCGGCCCACAGCCTGCTCCTGGGCATCGGCCGCTACGGCCTGGCCAGCCTGACCAATCTGGACAAGCTGCCGCCAACCGGCGCCATGCTGGTAGTGGCTCCGCTCAAGATCATCGGTGGCACCGGTAGCCCGGTCCGCGCCCTGGCCATCGTGCCGCGCGACTGATCCAAGCGCAGGGTTCCCGCGTTCGCGCGGGAACCCTTGCCGGCGCTTTGTGCAGCCGGTGCTCGTTGGCGCCTGCGGCCGGCCGAGTAGCGCCGCCGCCTTGGCCTCGCGGTCGATGCAGGCCAGCGCATCAGCACGGCCAAGGAGGACGGGCTCGGTTCCTCGCCGACACGTTCTAACCCATCATAGATCGACCCGCGCACCGATCTGCTGCGAAATGACCGCGGCGGCTTCCTTGAGAGCGGCGACCATGTCGGAAGCCTGCTCTTCGGAATAGCGGAATTCGGGGATCTGGAAGCCGATGCTGCCGGTGGGCTCGCCCGAATGATCGAGAAAGGGCACCGCCACGCCGACCGAGGTCATGGTGCGATGGGAATAGGTTATCGCGAACTTGTTCTCGCGGATCTCGGCAAGGTGTTTGCGTAATTCGTCGGGATCGAGCGGATTGCCGCGCGCATCGGGCACGTTCGGGCCGAGTATGGCCCTTTCGATCTCCTCGGCGCTCAGTTGCGCCAGCATTGCCCGTCCCAGCGCGCCCCAGACCAGCGCGGCGGTCCGGTTGAGCTCGATGAAATAGCGCATCGGATCGGGCGGGGCCGCCGAGGCCGCCACATACATCTGGAGATTGCGCCGCTGCAAAATCGTCACCAGCGCCGTCTCCCGGAACCTGTCGGCCAGGGAATCGAGCAGCGGCTGGACGATCCTCACCGCCGGCTGCTGCCCGCCCAGCCGTCCCGCCAGCCGGAAAAGCTCCGGCCCGGGCGCGAAGGCCCCCTTGCGGGTCTGGCTCGCATATTCGGCCTCGATCAGCCGGCGCAACAGCCTATGCGTGGTGCTTAGGGGCCATCCCAGGATTTCGGCGGCGTCCTTGGCCGAAACGTTCGGCTGATCGGCAAGAAGGCTGACCAGCCGCAGAACGCGCGCGATGGCTCCGATGTCACTTCTATCGCTCATCTTCTCCCCTCCAGCGTGTTTTCACAGCAATCCTCGTTATCTGCCCCGGCCGGCCGCCAGAAACAATATCGTCTCTAACGATAAAACCCACACTTGACTATTATCACTCAATGATAATACGTTCTCATGAAGTGATACAGCTACCGACGCTTTCGGATCAAAAAGGCGTCGGCGACGGGAGAATAGGGTATATGGCGGAAATTCTTGGCTCTGGGCGCTTTCGCTACGAGGCTCAGCAGGATTGGATTCGTCTTCCCGACGACATCGTGCTTGGCGAAGTTGCGGGCGTCGCTGTCGACGAGCGCGATCGCGTCTATGTCTTCAATCGCGGCCCGCATCCCATGGTGGTTCTGGACCGGGACGGCAATTTCTGCGCGAGCTGGGGCCAGGATCTGTTCCAGAAACCGCATGGCGTCCATATCGCGCCCGATGGCGCGATCTACTGCACCGATGAGGGCAGCCACACGGTCCTCAAATGTACGCTTGAGGGCAAGCTGCTGCTGCGCATCGGCGTACCCGGAGACCAGGCCCCCTATATGAGCGGGCGTCCCTTTAACCGCTGCACCCATACCGCGCTCGGCCGGAACGGGGAAATCTTCGTGACCGATGGCTATGGCAATGCCGCGGTACACGTGTTTTCGCCCCAGGGCGAGCATATCAAAAGCTGGGGCAAATCGGGCTCGGGACCGGGTGAATTCAATCTCCCGCATAATATTGTCGCCGATGCGGACGGCCTGCTCTATGTGGCCGACCGTGAAAACCACCGCATCCAGATTTTCGACGATCAGGGCACCTATCAGGGGCAGTGGAACAATCTGCACCGCCCGAGCGGCCTGTGCATGACCCATGGCGATTGCCCGTGCTGCTATGTCGGCGAGATCGCGCCCTATATGGCGGTGAACAGGGACGCTCCCAATCTCGGACCGCGGGTATCGGTTTTGTCCGGCGAGGGCGAACTGGTCGGGCGTCTCGACAGCAAGGACGGTCCGGGGACGGCTGCCCATCAATTCACCTCCCCCCACGGCCTCGCCGTGGATTCGCGAGGCGATCTCTATGTCGGGGAAGTCACGGCATCGGCCTGGCCATCGCTGTTCCCCGGCCGTGAACTACCCGGCCATCTCAATGCATTGAAGAAATTTCGCAGACTGGAGTAATCGTCCGCGAAGCGATGGATGCACCCTCCCAAGAGGAGAGAGGGCTTGCTAGATCCTGTTGAACTGAAAAGGCGAGGAAAATGATACTCAGATTCACTGCATCGGCACTGACCGTGCTGGCCATGGCGTCCGGCGCTGTCGCGCAGGACTATCCGGTCCAAGGGCGGGTGGTAACGACCATCGTGCCCTCCACCGCCGGCGGCGGCACCGACATGGCCGCGCGCATCGCGGCGCCGCTTCTGGAAAACGAGCTGGGCGTGACCATCGAAGTCGTCAATCGTCCGGGCGCCTCGATGCAGATCGGCCTGACCGAAGGCGCCAATGCCCGGCCCGACGGCTACACCCTGACCTGGGCGGTGCTGCCCACCGCCACGAGCATTTATCTCGACGAAGACCGCGAGTCCAACTTCACGCGCGACAGCCTCGTTCCGGTCGCGCTTTATTACGGCGCGCCCTTCGGCGTTGCCGTCAACGCCGACAGTCCTTACACATCGGTCACCGAGATCGTGGAGGCCGCCAAGGCAAATCCGGGCGGGCTTCGCAGCGGTACGACGGGTTATATGTCGACGGGCCATTTCGCCAATATCGCCTTCCAGATGGGCACCGAGACAGATATGGCCACCGTCAACTTCCAGGGCGGCGGACCGCAGGTCACGGCATTGCTCGGCAACCATATCGATGTCAGCTTCAATTCGATCGGCGAATTGCTCACCCATCATAATGCCGGCACGATCCGCATCCTGGGCGTCATGGACGAGGTGCGCTCCGAACTGGTGCCGGACGTGCCCACTCTTGCCGAGGCCGGGCTGAGCGTGGAGCCGATCGGCTCCAATATCGGCCTCGCCGTGCCCGCCGGCACCCCCCAGGAGGTCATCGACCGCCTGAGCGACGCCATGGCCAAGATCACCCAGGATGAAACGCTGCAGCAGCGCATGCTGGAACTCGGCAATAGCATAACCTATCTCGACGCCGCCGATTACACGACCTTCTGGGACGCGGTCGACGCCCGCTTCGCGCCCCTGATCGCGCAAGCCAAGACCCAGAGCCAGTAATGGCCCCCCGCCTCCGCCCGAAATTCGGGCGGAGGCGGACTTCGGACGCTACGGCCTTCTGAGGAGGAGCCTATGACCAATCGGCAGCTATTCACGATTGGCGGCCTGACGATCGCCGCCGGTGGACTGGCCCTGTTTTATGGCGCCTCCCGCATGCCCTATTACACCTCGATCGGCCCGGGGCCGGGATTCTTCCCCTTCTGGCTGTCGCTGCTGCTGACCGTTCTCGGCCTGCTGGCCGCTTTCGGAGCCTGGCGCGAGCCGGTTCGCGACCTGCCCGCCGATTTCTGGCCCCAGGAAGGCGGCATCTGGCGCCTTCTCGCCATTCTGGCGGCCCTGGCCATGGCGGCGCTGGGGCTGGAAACCATCGGTTTTCCCATCACCATGCTCGCGGTCAATCTGCTGGTTCTCATCACGCTGGGCCTGCGCAAGCCCCTGCCGCTGATCACGGTGGCGCTCGCCGGCAGTTTCGGCGTCTATTTCGTTTTCTCGCACTGGCTCAAGGTCACCCTGCCTGCCGGTTCCTTTCCGATCTAGCCAGGAGCGGTTTTCATGGAAACGCTTTCCCTGTTCTTGGGCGGTTTTGCCACCGTTCTTCAGCCCAGCTATCTCGGCTTCGCGCTAATCGGGTGCATTCTCGGAACAATGGTCGGCGTGCTGCCCGGCATCGGCCCGGCCGCCGGCACCGCCATCCTGATCCCCATCACCGCGGTGATGGATCCGACCGGATCGATCATCATGCTCGCCGCCATCTATTACGGCGCCATGTATGGCGGCACGATCACCTCTGTCCTGATCAATACGCCGGGCGAAGCCGCCTCGGCGGTGACCTGCCTGGACGGCTACCAGATGGCCAAGCAAGGCCGGGCCGGACCGGCCCTCGCCGTCGCGGCGATCGGCTCGTTCATCGGTGGCATGATCGCCACTATCGGCCTCGTCGTCCTCGCTTTGCCGCTCACCAAGCTGGCACTGACCTTCGGCCCACCGGAAATCTTCGCCCTGCTCATCGTCGGGCTGGCTTTCGTTACCGCCCTGGCCAACCAGTCCATGGTGCGGGCCATGATCGCCGCCGTTCTGGGCATGCTCATCGCGCAAGTGGGCATCGATCCCATCATGGGCACCGGACGCTATACCTTCGGCACGCCCGAACTTTACGATGGCTTCGACATCGTGGCGGTGATCATGGGCCTGTTCGGACTGGGAGAAATCCTCACCAATGCCGAGGCCCGCGCGCGCGGCGTCTTCGCCCACAAGGTTTCCTCGGTCTATCTCTCGCGCGAGGACATGAAGGCTTCGGCGGCGCCGATCGCGCGCGGCACGCTGATCGGCTTTCCGCTGGGACTGATCCCCGGCCTCGGCTCGATGATCCCCACATTCCTCTCCTATGCCGTCGAAAAGCGCCTTTCGAAGACCCCGGAAAAATTCGGCACCGGGATGATCGAAGGTGTCGCCGGCCCGGAAACCGCCAATAATGCCTATGCCAATGCGGCCATGATCCCGCTCTTTACCCTCGGCATCCCCAGCTCCCCGACCATCGCCGTCCTGATGGGCGCCTTCATGATCAACGGGCTGATCCCCGGACCGAGCCTGTTCATCGAGCATTCCGAATTCGTCTGGGCGGTCATCGCCAGCCTCGTGGTCGGCAATGCCATCCTGCTGGTGCTCAACCTGCCGCTGATCCCGCTCTGGGTCCAACTGCTCAAAGTGCCCTATCCGATACTCGTGACGATCATCGTCGTCTTCTGCATCATCGGGGTCTATTCGCTCAATAACAGCGTCTTCGACATCTGGGTCGCCCTGGCCTTCGGCGTGGCGGGTTATCTGCTACGCAAGCTCGACATTCCCGTCGCGCCGCTCGTTCTCACTCTCGTGCTCACGCCGATGATCGAACGCGCCCTGCGCCAGTCGCTCGAAATGTCGAACGGGAATTTCGGGATATTCTTCGAACGCCCGCTCGCCCTCACCCTGCTTTCGGTTGCCCTGGCGGCCTTGCTGCTGTCGTCGCTGCGGGTCTTCCGCAAGGTTCAGGCCGACAGCGAAATCTGATTGGAGCCAAGTGATGGAACTCGGACTGGACGGAAAGACGGCAATCATCACCGGCGGCGGCGAAGGTATAGGATTTGCCGCCGCCGCGCGGATTGCCCAGGAGGGCGGCAATGTCGTCATCGTGGGCCGGCGCAAGGACGTGCTCGAAAAGGCGGCGCAGCGGATCACCGCCGCCCATCGGGGCCGGGTGCTGGCCTTTGACCAGGACATCACCGCCAAGGGCGCGGCCGGGCGCATTGTCGATGCGGCGGTGAGCGCCTTTGGCGGCGTGGACATCCTGGTCAACAATGCCGGAATATCGCTGGCCAAGCCTTTCGACGCCGTCTCACAGGATGAGTGGGAAGCCGATTTCGACCTCAAGCTCTGGGCGGCGATCCATCTGGTGCGGGCCGCCTTGCCGCCGATGCGCCAGGCGGGCGGCGGACGCATCATCAACGTCACCAATCTGGATGGCCGCACCCCGCGCGCCGGCAAGATGCCGACCAGCATTTCGCGGGCCGCCGGGATCGCCTTCACCAAGGGGCTGTCTCACGACCTGGCCGCCGACAATATCCTCGTCAACACCGTCTGCATCGGCTTCATCAAGAGCGGCCAGCACGAACGGCGCTTCGAAAGCGCCAGCGGTCCCGATGCTCCCCGCACCCTCGATGAGCATTATGCCCGGGAGGCCGACAAGCGCGGCGTCCCTCTGGGGCGCGTCGGCGAGGGTGCCGAGGCCGGCGACGTCATCGCCTTCCTCGCCTCCGAACGCGCCAGCTACATCACCGGCGTCGCCATCAATATCGACGGAGGAGCGTGCCTTGTCGTCTGACGCCGGCCGGAATGCGTTGTTAGTTTTGCCGCCGTCCGCCCATCCGGCGCGACAGCGCGTCGCCGATCTTGCGCAATTCGGTCCCGTATCGCTCGATATTGCCCCGCACTTCGGCGCTGAGCATGCCGAGCGCCAGGCCGGCAATGGCGCGGGTGTCCGGTCCGAATATCGGCACCCCCAGGCACAGCATGCCTTCCCGCAACTGCCCGTCCTCGATGGAAAAGCCGCGCTCCCGGCAGGCGGCCAGCTCCGCATTGAGCCCGTCCACATCCGCAACGCTGCGGCGTGTGCGCGCCTCGGGCCAGTCGCGGGCGATCGCCGCAATATCGGCCTCGGGAAAACTGCTCAGCATGGCTTTGCCGGTGGCGGTAAAGACCGCCGGCAGCGACATGCCGACCCTGAACGTGATGCCCAGCGATTCGGCGCCCTGCCGGCTGGCGACGTAGACGACCTGATCGCCGTTGAGAACGCTCAGATTGAGCGTGCCATGCCCCAGCGCGGCCATGTCGATGTCGAGCGCGTTGAACTCGGCGGTGAGCGAGGTCTGCCGGTCGAAGGCATTGGCCCATTCGCGCACCGTATAGCCCAGCTGAAAGGCATTGCCCGCATCGGAAAGGATATCGAGGTCCACCAGCGCCCAGCATATTCGATGCACCGAACTTTTGGGCAGATGCACATGCTGAGCGATGTCGGAAATGCCGCGCGGCTCGGCGCTGGCACAGATATAGTCGATGATCTTCTTGGCGCTGCTCAGCGCGGGAACATGTGCCTGCATCGTCGTTTGCCGGCTTTTTTGCATGGCAGTGATACCCCCGATTGCCACTACGTTTGGCCGCACACGCCGAGAAGGCCGCCAGGCAGCCTTATTCCAGCGCCTCATACGGCGTCATAGTCAAAATTTCAAACCACCATCGATGTCCTCTCTTTCGGGCGCAAGCCATCTTGAGCCCCCGCCGTTTCCGATGCGCGGCCGAACCGCCGCAATCCTGGTTTTAGCACACTTCCAAACCGCCGGAATTGCGGCCTGTCCTGCTGGAAGCGTTAGCGGGGCCCGGCGCTTTCCATGGCGATGGGCCGGGTATCTCCTGTTGCAACAATGGTGCGGTTGGCCTCGATCGAGGCATAGATCCACAGGATCGACATCGGCTCGGTCTGCGATGCGTTGATGAAGCGATGCGGCACGCCGGCCGGAACGAAGGTCGTATCCTGGACCGAGAGCGCATGCGCTTCGCCGTCAAGCTCTGCAATTGCATTGCCGGACAGCACCATCACGCTTTCATCGCAATTGTGAAAATGCACCGGGATGGCGGCACCGGGCTCGAAGGCGGTGATGCCGCTGATAAAATTCTTCGCCCCGATCTTGGGCGTGACCAGGGGGGTCGTTCTCGCGCCGCCGCCGCGATCGTGAAAGGGCAGCGTCTTGGGGGAGAGGATAATGCCCTTCCCGGTAAGGTCTTGTGCCGTCATGACAAGCGCTCCAGTTCGATGTTCAATGCTTACACGCGGCTTATGCGGCGATCTGCCGTTTCCACTCGGAAAGCCATCCAAGCCCGCGCTCGGTATCGCCAGCCGGGATATATTCGAAGCCGATCGCGCCTTTATAGCCGGCGGTATGAAGCGCCCCAAGGATCGCCGGGAAATCCAGCGTGCCGCTGCCTGGCTCATGGCGTCCCGGGCAATCGGCAATGTGAATATGCCCGAGCAGCGGCGCATATGTGCCGATGGCCGCAACGCCGTCCACGCCATCCACCGCCGCATGATAGGTATCGACAAGGATCGAGACGGCGCCGGGCGCGAATTCTCCGGCAATGCCCGCAGCCTGCTCCAGCCTATGCAGATGATAGCCCGGCACCACTTTGCGGCTGATTGCCTCGATCAGCACCGAAGGGCCGCGCCCCTGGCAGCTCTCGACGGCAAAGGCGATATTGTCGCGATATGTCTGCTCGACCTCTGGCGTAGCCGCCGGCGGCATGCCCGCCATCGGATGGATATAGGGACAGCCAATGGCCTCCGCGTAATCGAGGGCGTGCAGCAGGGCATCGCGGAAGGCGCGTTCCTGCCCGGGCAGCGCGGCAAGCCCCTTGCCGGGTCCGTCGGCCACTTCCGCGCCGACGGCAAGCTGGGAGAATTTCAGCCCGCTCTCCTCGAGCAGCGCCTTGACGGCCGGCGCCGCCAGCGCGAAGGGATGCGGATGCTCAACGGCATCGAAGCCGGCCCGCGCCGCCGCTGCGAACCGCTCTTCGAGACGGTATTCACCGAACATGTAGCCGATATGGGCCGAGAGCCCGCTTCTTGCTGTCATGGCGCTTATGCCGCCTGCATCGGAGGCGTGGCCGGAATCGCGTTGAGGATAGCGCGCACCTCTTCGGCGCCGATATCGCGGCCCTCGCCAAGCGGCAGTTGCCCGGCCCGCGCGATGTGATCGACAATGGCATCCACGGCGATTTCGGTCGGGGCGATATCCGCCAGCGAGACCGGCGCCCCCATGGCCATGAAGAAAGCCTCGATGCGATCGATGGCGAACCGGGCGGCTTCCTCGTCGCTGCCCGCGCCGAAATCCCAGACCTCGCGCGCGCACTGGGCCAGCATGTCCTGCTTGGCCGCGATCCGGCTCCTGAAGACCGAGGCCATGACCAGCGACAGCGTCCGCGCATGGTCGAGGCCATGCAGTTCGGTGATCGCATGGCCGATCATATGGGTCGACCAATCCTGCCTGACGCCGGCCCCGATCAGCCCGTTAAGCGCTTGATTGGCGGCCCAGAGGACGTTTTCGCGCGCCTCGTCGGAATTGTCTTCGAGCAAGACCGGCCCCCATGCCAGCAGTACCTTGAGCAAGGTTTCGCTGAATCCCTGCTGGATCGGGGTATTGTCCTTTACCGTCGCATATTGCTCCAGCACATGGGTGAAGGCATCGACGACGCCATTGCTGAGTTGCCGCCGGTCGAGGCTCGCCATGGTGTCGCTGTCGAGAATGGCGAACCGGGGGCGGGCCTTCTCATAGCTGAACGGCAATTTGAGATGACGCGTCACGCTGGTGATCACCGAGACCGGATTGCTTTCCGAACCCGTGGCGGGAAGCGTGAGTACGACGCCGACCGGCAGGGGCGAGGCGGGATATTCGCCCTTTAGGAAAGCATCCCATGGGTCCGTTTCCTCGACGGCGGCGACACTGGCGAGGAATTTGGCGGCGTCGACGACCGAGCCGCCCCCCACGGCCAGAATCAGTTCGGCTTTTTCCACCTTGGCGAGCGCGGCGGCCTTCTGGATCGTTTCGTAATGGGGATTGACCTCGATGCCGCCGAACTCGATCACGCTGCATGCGGCGAGCGCCCGCATCACCTGCTCATAGACGCCGTTGCGCTTGATGCTGCCGCCGCCATAGACGAGCATGACGCGGGTTCGGGCCGGGACCAGTTCCGAGAGCGACGCTATCGCGCCCTTGCCGAAGGCGATGCTGGTCGGGTTGGAGAGATTAAACGAGATCATGGCATAGTTCCTTGGCGATCCGATGCTGTTCAGGGCTGGCCGGCAATGGCGGAAACCATAAGATGGAGCGCCAGCATGCCCGGGTCGGTGAGGCCGACCGATTCCGCCCCATAGAGGCGGGCGCGGCCGAGTTTGGAGGGGCGGTCCCGGAAATCCGCGATCGCCTGTTCAAGGGCCGCGATCGCCGTCGATGCCGGCGGCTGACCGCCGGGGGCCGTGGCCAGCGCGCGCGCCAGATAGTCGAGCGCGTCGACGACGCTCTTGTCCCCCAGATTGGCCTGTCCCCGGCTCATGATCCCGTCGCGGACCAGAACCAGGAGCTCGCCGAACTCGACGAACGATAGCTCCGTTTTGCCGCTACTGGCTTTTGCCATGACCATCAAGGCGACGACCACCAGGGTTCCCAGGCTCGAACCGGTCGTGGCGCTGGCGGCTTTCGCCAACCGGCTGAAGCTCGATTGCAGGCTCTCCGACCCCGACAGATCGACCTCGGCGAGGCCCTGGACGAGCCTGGCCAGCATGGTGCCGGTATCGCCGTCTCCCAGTTTCGCATCGGCCGCGTCCAGTTCGGCCGAAATCGCCGGCATACGGACATTGATCCTGGCGATCGCCGCTGCGATCGATTGGCTCGTGACGTTCATTTCGCACCCACCGTCCAGAAGGGACAAGTGGCCGGCGCCGCGAGCTGGCGCTCGATCTCCTCGTCGAGAAAGCACAGTGAGATCGACAGGCCGGCCATTTCCATCGAGGTCACATATTCGCCCACCATCTGGCTGCTGATCTCGAACTTCTCCTGTGCGAGCCGCTCCGCCGCGCGCCGATACATGAGGAACAATTCTTCGAGCGGGGTCGAACCGAAGCCATTGACCAGAACGGCCACCCGCCCATTGCTATCGTCCGGCGCTTCGGCCAGCAGCCTTTCGATCATTTCGTCGACCAGCACATCGGCCGGCGGCCGGGCGGCGCGCCAGATACCGGGCTCGCCGTGAATGCCCATGCCCATTTCGATTTCATCGTCGCCGATCTGGAAGACCGGCGCCTTCGAACCGGGAATGATGCAGGGCGAGGTGGCCGCGCCGATCGTCTTGGTGCGCGCCACCGTGCGCTGGGCCAGTTCGGCGACCTCGTCGAGCGTGCCGCCGGCACTCGCGCAGGCGCCCGCCGCCTTATACGCGAAGACGATGCCCGCCACGCCGCGGCGCTTATGCGCTTCGGCCGGCGGGGCGCCCGCGATGTCGTCGGTGCCCAGAACGGTGCGGACCGAGATGCCATCGAGCTCGACCATCTCCGAGGCCATGTCGAAATTCATCCTGTCGCCGCCGTAATTGCCATAGAGGCAAAGGACCCCTGCGCCTTCATTCGCCGTTTCGATCGCCTCCTGGCATGATGCCATGTTCGGGCCTTCAAAGACATTGCCGACCGAGCAGGCATCGAGCAGTCCGTCCCCGACATAGCCGCAGAACAGCGGCAGATGTCCCGAACCGCCGCCGCTGACGATACCCACCTTGCCCGCGATATTGGGCTTGGACCGCCTGATGACCCGTCCGCCCGTACCGATACGCGCGAGGCTTTTATGCGCCATGACCAGGCCGTCGAGAACCTCATCGACGTAGCGCTCGGGGTGGTTGATTAGCTTTTTCATCTATCGAGCCTGCTATCTGGGAGCAATCACGCGTTCCGGGAAGCGGCGATGGCCTTGCGCAATCCCTCTACGCGCGCGGTCGCGGCCTCGACGAGGAAAGCGGAATCGGCATGGGTGGAGAGGAAGCGGACGCCGCGCTTGATATAGCCTGCCTGCCGGTCGGGGTCGCGATCCCCGCCCATGCCCGCGAATATGCCATGGCGCGTGCATGCCGCGATCACGCGCTCCATCGCATCGTTGGCTGCCGCGCTGCCGAATTCGCCGGCCATGCCCATATCGATGAGCAGGTCGGAAAGTCCCACATGCAGGACGTCGATGCCCGGCACCGCCGCGATCTCCTCGACATTTTCCAGGGCCTGGCGGGTTTCGATCATGCAGATCACCGCCGTCGTGCGGTCGAGCCGCGCGATAATGTCGGTCATGGGCAGCGGCGCATAGTTGAAATTGGGATAGACGCCGGCATAGGAGCGCCGCCCGAGCGGGGCGAATTTGCAGGCCTGGACGCAGCGCCGGGCCTCCTCGGCCGTATTCACGTCGGGATAGATAATGCCCGTCACCCCGCCATCCAGCAGAACCTGCACATTGGGATCGTCGACGCCGCGGACGCGGGCGATGGGCGCGATGCCGCATCCGAGCGCCGTCTGGGCGATATGCGCGATGGTCTCGGCCGAAAAAATGCCGTGCTGGCCGTCGATGAAGATGAAATCATGGCCTGTCAGCTTGGCCAGGCGGGCGATTTCGCCCGACCGCGCCAGCCGCACGACCATGCCCATGGCTGGTTCGTCGGCCCGCATCCGCTCAAGGACGGGATTGGTGTCGGCGGCTTCGGGAAGGATGTCTGTGGCAAGGCTCATTCGAAATCTCCTGTAACTAAAATGACGGGTTCAGGCGGCTTGCGTCGCCGTCCCTTGAAGCGAAAGCTCTTCCGCGCGATGGCATCGCACGGTGCGGCCCGGCGATAGGGTGCGTTCATCGGGGACCTCCTGTTTGCAGCGCTCGATGGCGAACGGGCATCTGGGATGGAAGGCGCAGCCGCTGGGCGGGTTGGCCGGGTCGGCGATCTCGCCGCGCAGCACCGTGCGCGCACCGCGCTTTTCCGGATCGGCCACCGGGGCCGAGGACAGCAGCGCCGCCGTATAGGGATGGAGCGGACGCAAATAGAGGTCTTCGGTCGGACCCGTTTCCACGATGCGTCCGACATACATGACGGCGACGCGGTCGCTCATATGCTTGACCACGCCCAAATCATGGGCGACGAACAGGTAAGACAGGCCCAGTTCCTGTTGCAATTCGAGCAGCAGATTGACCACTTGGGCCTGGACCGACACGTCGAGCGCCGACACCGGCTCGTCGGCGACGATCAGCTTGGGATTAAGCGCCAGCGCCCGCGCGATGCCGATGCGCTGGCGTTGGCCGCCGCTGAAAGCATGGGGAAAGCGGGAAACCGAGCTTTTGGGCATCCGCACCAGGTCCAGCAATTCGAGAACCCGCTTGCGCCGCTCTTCGGGCGTTCCGGACCTGTTGATCAGCATGGGTTCGTCGATGATGTCGCCCACGGTCATGCGCGCATTGAGCGATGAATTGGGGTCCTGGAAAATCATCTGGATCTGTCGCCGGATCGGCTTTAGGCCATTGCGGTCAAGCCGCGCGAGGTCGACCTGGCCGGCATCGGCATCGAACAACATCTCCCCCGCCGAAGGCGTGTGCGCCCGCAGGACGCAGCGCGACACAGTGGTCTTGCCGCAGCCGCTTTCGCCAACCAGCGACAAGGTTTCCCCCTTGCGGATGGCAAAGCTGACATTGTCGACGGCCTGGACCTGGCCGACTTCGCGCTGGAGCAGCCCGCGACGGATGGGAAACCTCTTGGAGAGGTTTTTGACCTCGAGCAAATTCATAGTGGAATACCCGTACGAAAACAGCTCACCCTGCTGCCCATGGGCAGATGGACCTCCTTCGGCACCTCGACGTCGCAAAGGCCGGATTCGGCGATCGGGCAGCGCGGATGGAACAGACAGCCTTGGGGGCGCATATAGGGATGGGGAACCGAGCCCTCGATCGTTGGCAGTTTCGACTTGGGCGCGGCCCGGATATCGGGAATTGAACGCAGCAGCAGCCGTGTATAGGGATGCTGGGGCGACTGGAATATCGTGCGCACCGGCGCATGTTCGACCACGCGCCCCAGATACATCACCGCCACGTCGTCGCACATTTCCGCAACCACCCCCATATCGTGGGTGATCAGGATCAGCGCCAGGTTGTTTTCCTGCTGGATGCGCTGCAACAGGTCGAGAATCTGCGCTTGCGTCGTCACGTCCAGCGCCGTGGTGGGCTCGTCGGCGATGAGCACCCGCGGATCCCCGGCCAGCGCCATGGCGATCACCACGCGCTGGCGCAGGCCGCCGCTGAGCTGGAAGGAATAGCTGTCGATCCGGCTGCTCGGCTGGGGAATGCCCACCTCGTTCATGTAATGGATCGCCATTTCCCGCGCCTCGCGCTTGGTCACGTTGCGATGCTTGAGGATCACCTCGATGATCTGGCTGCCGATCGTATATAAGGGGCTGAGCGAGGTCATCGGCTCCTGGAAGATCAGCGCGATGCGGCCACCGCGGATCGAACGGATCTGCGACCCCTCCGCCGGCAGGCCGACGAGATCCACGGCCGCCGCGTCCACGCCGTCATCGAGCCAGATCTGGCCGTTATCGATGCTCGCGGATTTGTCGAGGATGCGCAGGATCGAGCGGGCGGTAACGCTTTTGCCGCAGCCGCTTTCTCCGACGATGCCGAGTGTCTTGCCGGCATAGACTTCCAGATTGACGCCATCGAGCGCCTTGATGACACCTTCGTCCTGATGAAATGAGGTCTCGAGATCGGTGATCCGCAAAATCGGCGTCTGCATGGCGTCAGCCTCCATAGGGGTCAGCGGCGTCGCGCAAGCCGTCGCCAAAGAAATTGAAGGCGAGGATCACGACGATCACCGGGATGGCGGCACTGAGCAGCCAGGGTGCCAGCACCAGCGACTGGACGTTCTGCACGTCCTGCAGGAGGATGCCCCAACTGATGGCCGGCGGACGCAGGCCCAGCCCGAGAAAGCTCAGAGCCGTCTCGCTGATGATCATGGCCGGGAGCGCCAGCGTTACCGAGGCGATGAGATGGCTGACAAAGGATGGCAGGAGATGGCGGAAAATGATCCGCGTCCGGCTGGCCCCGGCCAATTCGGCCGCCAGCACGAAGTCCTCGCCGCGTAGCGACATGAACCGTCCACGCACCACCCGCGCCAGATCCGTCCATCCGATCAGCGAGATGATCACGGTGATGGCGAAATAGACCTGCATCGTGCTCCAGGTCGGCGGCAACGCCGCCGCAAGCCCCATCCACAGCGGTATGGTCGGTATGGAATGCAGGATTTCGATAGTGCGCTGGATGAAATTGTCGATGATCCCGCCGAACAGCCCCGATATGCCGCCGAGAACGACGCCGAGCACGAGACTGACGGCGACACCGGCCAATCCGATGAACAGCGATATGCGCGTCGCATGGGCCAGCCGCGACAGCAGGTCACGCCCGAGCTGGTCGGTCCCCAGAAGATAGATGCCGTCGGCGCTGTTGGCGGCGGCCGGCTCGGCCAGCCCGATCAGGTGCCGATTGGTCTCGAAAAGCCCGAACAGGTGATAGCTATAGCCCTCGGCAAACAGGCTCACGGGAATTTTCCGATCCGGGTCGGGCTCGTAGACGATACGGAAAGTGCGCAAGTCGCGCTTGCCCGACAGGCCATAGACATGGGGATTGAAGCCGCTTTCATCGAATAAATGGATCGCCTGCGGCGGGATGAAGCTCCGGGCGGAGGCCGTCGCGTGCGGATTGTTGATCGAGAGGAAGTCGGCAAAGATGGCGATCGTATAAAAGACGATGAGGACGATGCCTCCCGCCAATGCGAGCTTGTGCTTGCGAAAGCGCCACCAGGTGAGCTGGAGCTGCCCGGCTTGCGCGACGCGCGCCTCGATATCGCTCTGATCCGTCGAGATTATGGTGGACTGGGGTGCACCGACAGCGATCTGGCTCATTGTGTCACCTGGAAACGAATGCGTGGATCGAGCCACATCAACAAAAGGTCCGAAATGAAGGTGCCGATGACGGTCAGGACGCCGAGCAGAAGCACGATGGCGCCCGCCAGATACATGTCCTGGGCCACCAGTGCCCTGAGCAGGACCGGGCCCACAGTGGGCAGGCCGAGCACCAGCGCCACGATGATGCTGCCCGAGATCAGCTGAGGAAAGACATAGGCCATCGAACTCACGAAGGGATTGAGCGAGGCCCGGACCGGATATTTGACCAGCACGCGCATCGCCGTCAGCCCCTTGGCGCGGGCGGTGACGACATAGGGCTGACGCAATTCGTCCAGCAGGTTGGCGCGCATCAGGCGGATGAGCTGGGCCGTGCCCGCCATGGCCAGGATGAAGGCCGGCAGCACGAGATGCGCCAGCAGGTCGAGGACCTTGGCCAGGCTCCACGGCGCCTGTTCGTATTCGGGCGAGAACAGCCCGCCGACGCTGGTGCCGAAATAGCGGAAGCCGATATAGAGCATGATCAGCGCCAGCAGGAAATTGGGCACGGCCAGCCCGATAAATCCAAGGAAGGTGAAGATGTAGTCGCCGACCGAATATTTCCGCACGGCGGAATAGATGCCGACCGGAATGGCGATCAGCCAGGTGATGAGGAGCGCCGACACCGAAACGGCGAGCGTCAGCCACAGGCGGTCCGACAGGATGTCCCAGACCGGGCGCCGCCATTCCATCGAATAGCCGAAATTGCCCACGAGGATTTTGCCGATCCATTTTACGTATTGGATGAAGATCGGATCATCGAGCCCGAATTCCCGCCGCAGATTCTCGGCCTCGGCCGCCGATACGGCGCTGCCGCTGGCCGCCAGCTGCGCGATATAGGCATCGGCGAAATCTCCGGGCGGCAGCTGGATGATCACGAAGGTGATGATGGTGATAAAAAAGATCGTGACGGCTGCCATCAGCAATCTATGGGCAATGTAGCGCAGCATCGCGTGCCTTTCTCAGCAGCTGGCAGGACGGGCGCCGAGCGCCCGCCCCGAAGTTCAAGAGATCAGCGGAAGAAGAATTGCTGCGGATAGGCCGCCGACGGCGTGCGGCACTGATTGGCCACGCAGCTGCGCTCGGGCGTATTGCCCAGCTTGTTGCTGACGACACGCGTTCCGAAACTGCCCGGCGATACGCCCACGGCACCGATGGACCATTGCTGATCGACAACGATCTTCCAGATTTCCTGGGCCAGCCGGTTGCGCTCTTCCTCGCCCACTGATGGCGCCTGACGGAACAGATCAAAAACCTCGATCATGTAAGGGTCTTCGGGCGCCACGCCCTGTTCGCCGCCCGAGACGTACCAGCGGGCGAATTCAGGCCCGTTATTGGACTGGCTGGGATCGATGGGCACGACATAATGCGGAACCAGGAACAGTTTCTCGGATCCCGAATTGCTGAACGGGAAGATCTGCAATTCATTATTGAGCAGGCGCGTAAAGGCCAGGGACCTCTCGGTTTCCCGCACGTCGAGCGCAATACCGATATCCTTCCACTGCTGCGCCACCATTTCGAGCTGCTGCGGATAGGGCTGCAGGGACTGCACGGCGGCGGCCTGCAGGACCAGGCGCTGGCCATTATCGGTGCGCACGCGATATCCTTCGTCATCGCGCTGGTCGAGACCGATCGCATCGAGCATGCGATTGGCTTCGTCGGGCTGATAGGTCGACCATTTCGTGCGCCATTCCGGTCCGGGGTTTTCCGGCGATTCGTCGGCGACCACCGGCGAGCCGGATGTGCCCAAGCCGATCCAGAACGTTTCGTTGAGCTGCTCGCGATCGATGCCCAGCGACAGCGCCCGGCGGAAATCGACATTGCGCAGCCACTTGCCGATTTCCTCGTCCGCCGTGTAGCTCATATTCATGTGCAGAACGAGATCGGCGCCATAGGTCGCCAGGTCGATATGGACGGTGTAGTCGCCACGCTCCTGGTTCTCGAGCAGGACCGGCAGCTTGGCCAATTGCAGGTGCCGCTGCTGATAATCATATTCGCCGGCAATGGCTCGCAGATTGACCACTTCGAGGTCTTCGGCGAGACCGAAATTCACCCGGTCGATATAGGGCAATTGATTACCCTCGGTGTCGACCATCCAGTAATAGGGATTGCGCTCCAGAACCCAGTTCGACGTGTTGATGGGCTGCACGGTCTTCCACGGGCCCAGCACCGGCAATTCGGTGTTGAGGCGCCAATCCTTGAGGAAGTGGAAATACTGCACCCAGTTCTCGTATCCCGCCGCCTGGGCGGTTTGTTCGACCTCCTCGAGCGGCGTGTAATCGGGATGGAACTGCTTGAGATAGGCTGCCGGGGCATAGGGGCCGAGACTGCGGCCGCTATTCTGGCCCCAGGTCTGGCCGCCCACATTACCCTGCGCCGCGAACTGCTCGACCAGAAGGAAATTGGGGCCGTCGAATTCGAAG
This sequence comes from Devosia sp. YIM 151766, assembly GCF_030285925.1. Classification (NCBI taxonomy): domain Bacteria; kingdom Pseudomonadati; phylum Pseudomonadota; class Alphaproteobacteria; order Hyphomicrobiales; family Devosiaceae; genus Devosia; species Devosia sp. YIM 151766. The sequence goes on from NZ_CP127251.1 coordinate 3,052,582, forward strand.
CGGACGGTATAATCGTCGACCTTGACCACCCGGCCTTCCGACCCGGCGACCTGCAATTCCTGGATGCGGGGTCCGCCGATATCGCTGTTCTTGTAGACGTCTTCATACCAGAAGACGAAATCGTCGGCGGTAAAGGGATCGCCGTTCGACCATTTCATGCCTTCGCGCAGATGCAGCGTCGTCTGGAACCCATCCTCACTGATTTCCCAGTCGCGCGCCACGCTGGGCTTGAGCGTGGATCCCGAATAATCCCAGGTGAGGACACGGTCCGATGCCATGACGCGGTTACCCGCCTCGCTGTCGCCCGGGCCGGTAAAGGCCGTGCGCCAGGTGCCGCCATATTGACCGATTTCCTCAAGCGTCTGCAGCACCAGCGGCTGGCTTGGGAGACGCTCGGCCACCGGGGGAAGCTCGCCCGCCGCCACCAGATCCGCAAGCTCGGGCGCCTCGCCAAAACCGTTGGAGAACGCGATTTCCTCGGCGTACACCTCGGCGCCCTCGAGCTGGCCGATCAGTGACGACCCTTCAAGGGCCCCCTGCGCGAAGACGGCCTGGCCGCTCATGGCCAGCATGGCGGCTAGAGCCACTCCCGAAAGCCTGTGCATGGATGCCCGGCGCAGGGCACCGTAGCCTTGCTTTATTACGATCATCGAACTTGTCCTCCCTCGATCGTTTCGAAAACTATTCGCCCCCGACCCACACGGTCTTGACGTTGACGAATTCCCTGAGGCCGTAGCTACCCAGCTCGCGGCCATAGCCGGATTTCTTGATGCCGCCGAACGGCAGATGCGGGTGCGACGCAACAATGGCGTTGATAAAGACCGCTCCGGCCTCGATGCGCGGAACCACGGCCCGGGCCCGTTCCGTGTCGGCGGTCCAGATGGCCGCGCCCAATCCGTATTCGGAGCGGTTGGCCAGGGCGATCGCGTGCTCGCGATCGTCGGCGCGAATGATCGCGGCAACCGGACCGAACAATTCCTCGTCGAATGCCGGCATGCCCGGGGCGACCTGGTCGAGCACGGTCGGCGCATAGAAGCTGCCCGCGCCGTCGATGGGCCGTCCGCCGAGCCGGGCGACCGCGCCGCGCTCGACGCTTTTTTGCACCTGGGCGTGCAATTCCGCCCGCAGGTTATCCCGCGCCATCGGCCCGATGCTGACGCCGTCATCCATCGGATCGCCAACCTTGAGGCGCTCGACCTCGGCGCAGAACGCATCGGCAAAGGCATCGGCAACCGAGGCTTCGACGATGAACCGCTTGGCGTTGACGCAGCTCTGGCCGTTATTGATGAAGCGCGATCGCACGCCCGCCGCCGCCGCCTTGGCGATATCGGCATCGGCAAGCACGATGAACGGATCCGATCCGCCCAGTTCCAGCACCTGCTTTTTCAGCGCCGCGCCGGCCTGCGCCGCGACCACCGCGCCGACAGCGGTGGAGCCCGTCAGCGTTATCGCGGCGATACGGTCGTCGGCGATGATCGCACCCACGGGATCGGGACCGATCATCAGCACCCCGGCAAGCCCCTCGGGCACCTGCGCCTCGCGCAGGACATCGGCGATCAGCAGCGCACATTCGGGAACATTGCTGGCATGTTTGAGCACGACGCCATTGCCCGCCATCAGCGCCGGGGCAAAGAAGCGGAAAAACTGCCACAGGGGATAGTTCCACGGCATGATGGCAAAGACCACGCCGAGCGGATCGAAGGTTGCCGCGCTATAGGCGGCCTCGGTGGCGATCGGTTCAGGCGCCAGAAAGTCCGGGCCCTTCTCCGCATAGAACGTGCAGCACCAGGCGCATTTCTCGACCTCGGCAAGGGCTTCCGCATAGGGTTTGCCCATTTCTTCGGTGACGACCCGCGCCAGGACATCCGCCCGCGATCTCAGCGCCGCGGCGATTGCCCTCAACAGCGCGGACCGATCGGCAAGCGCTGTTTCCCGCCAGGCAAGCTGGGCATTTCGCGCCGCGTCCAGCGCCGCATCAACGTCTTCCTGCGTGTGTTCGGGGAATCGATTCCGTAGCGCCCCGGTCGCAGGATTGATCGATAACAACATTCAGCGGTTCCATATCTTGAACGAACATCAGTGTATGGAACGAACGTAAAAAATGTCAACGGACAAAATTCGACCTGCCCTCGTCTGGTCCCGAACGCCGCACGCCGACCTGCGCGCGGCCGGGCGCGCGCCGGCGCCGGTCACGAAATCATGCGTGTATTTGGTGGATAGATTGGTGCCTTGACGATCCTGGGCGAAGCCATGGCGGCGCGCCTGCTATCGCCCTCAGGCAATGCCCGCTATCGGGGCTTCAGGCCGCGGAGCCGCCGTCTTCCATGCGCCCGGCGGCCCGTTCGAATCCCTGGGAAATGGCGTCGCGCATGGCCGCGCGGGCGGCGGCGGGATCGCGGTCGCGAATGGCTTCGGCGATGCGCCGGTGCACATTCACCGTCTCGGCCAGGGCGGCGGAATTGTTGACCGGCGAGGAAATGGTGAAGGCCGCCGTCAGCGCCATTTCCACCAGGGCGCTGATCGAGGCCATGAACGGATTGCCCGAGGCCTCGGCCACCGCCCGGTGGAATTCGAGATCGTAGCGGGCGAAATCGGCCGGGGTTTTGGCGCCGGCCATCTTGTTCACCCACTCGCTCAGAATGGCGGCCTGGTCCGGCTCCGCCCGTTCCGCCGCCAAGGCCGCGGCCTCGATCTCGATGCCGATCCGGACCTCGGCGAGGCTGCGCAGGAAGGCGATGTCCGGGCCCAGCTCGAAATGCCAGGCCAGCACGTCGGCATCGAAGAGATTCCAGCGCCCGCGCGGCAATACCCTGGTGCCGATCCGCGCCCGTGCCTCGATCAATCCCTTGGCGGCCAGGGTCTTCAGCGCCTCGCGCAGCACCGTGCGCGACACGCCGAACCGGTCCAGCAATTCGCTGTCGGGCGGCAATATGCTGCCCTGCGGATACTGTCCCGAAACGATGGCGAAACCCATTTCCCACAACACGTCGGAATGCAGGTTCCGCGCCGGATTGCGGCCGGAAAGCGTGGCGATGAGGTCGCCGGAATTGCGCGCGCGTCCGCTGGACCTGTCCATCTCGACTCTTCTTTCTCGACCGGACCCGAGCTAATCACAGGCCCATAAGTATGACAATAAGACCCGGCTGACGGGCTGGACAGGCCGCACTCGGCCGCGCCATTGTGCTGGCCGCAAATTCGGTTTCAACGACAGGACAATTGGACCATGACCAGCCCGCAAACCATCGACAAAGTACTCGAAAGTGTCGATTCGGGGCTGGATCAGAGCCTTGAACGGCTTTTCGCCCTCTTGCGCATCAAGTCGATTTCCACCGATCCGGCCTATGCCGCCGAATGTCGCAAGGCCGCCGACTGGCTTGCCGCCGAACTCGGCGAGCTTGGTTTCACCGCCGCCTCGCGCCCTACGCCCGGCCATCCCGTCGTCGTCGCCCATGGCCCCGAACAGGCCGGCCCGCACGTGCTGTTCTACGCCCATTATGACGTGCAGCCGGTCGATCCGCTCGCGCTCTGGCACACCGATCCCTTCGCGCCGGTAATCCAGGAGCGGGACGGCCGCAAGATCATCGTGGCGCGCGGCGCCTCCGACGACAAGGGCCAGATGCTCACCTTCATCGAAGCCTGCCGCGCCTGGAAGGCGGCCACCGGCGCGCTGCCGCTGCGCATCTCGCTGCTGCTGGAAGGCGAGGAGGAAAGCGGCGGCAAGAACCTGCCGCCCTTCATGCGCGACCATGCCGAGGAACTGCAGGCCGATATCGCCCTGGTTTGCGACACCGACATGTGGGATCGCCAGACGCCGTCCATCACCACCATGCTGCGCGGCCTCGTCGCCGACGAGGTGGAAATCATCGCTGCCGACAAGGACCTGCATTCGGGCATGTTCGGCAATGCCGCGCGCAATCCCAATCAGGTGCTGGCCGAGATCATTGCCAGCCTGCGCGCCCCGGACGGCTCGGTCACCCTGCCCGGCTTCTATGACGATGTTGCCGAGATTTCGCCCGAGCTGAAAGCCCAATGGGCCGGGCTCGGCTTCGACGAGAAGAGCTTTCTGGGCAATGTGAACCTGTCCGTCGCCGCCGGCGAACAGGGCCGCTCGGTGCTCGAACAGCTCTGGGCCCGCCCGACCTGCGAAATCAACGGCATGAGCGGCGGCTATATCGGCGACGGCTTCAAGACCGTCATCCCCGCCCGGGCCAGCGCCAAGATATCCTTCCGCCTCGTCTCAGGGCAGGACCCGGACAAGATCCGCGCCGCGTTCCGCGCCCATGTCGAGAGCCTGCTGCCGGCCGATTGCACGGTGAAGTTCACCCCCCATGGCGGCTCGCCGGCCATCACCGTTCCCGCCGATGGCGATTTCCTGCGCCAGGCGCTGTCCGGGCTCACCGATGAATGGGGCAAGCAGGCGGTGATCACCGGTTCGGGCGGCTCGATCCCGGTAGTGGGCGAGTTCAAGTCGATCCTCGGCCTCGATACGCTGCTGATCGGCTTCGCCCAGGTCGACGACCAGATTCACTCGCCCAATGAAAAATACGACCTGGACAGCTTCCACCGCGGCATCCGCTCCTGGGTGCGGGTGCTGGGAGCCCTGAGCCGCGCCGCCGGCTGATCCGGCGGAGCGAATCCGGGCGGGCCCCTGAATGGCGCCTTACGCCTCCACTGCCACGTCGAGCGCCAGTTCCACCATGTCGGTGAGCGAGGTCTGGCGGTCCTCGGCGCTGATTTCCTCCTGGGTGATCAGGCAATCGGTCATGGTGCAGATGGTGAGCGCCCGCACGTCGAACCGGGCGGCCAGCGTATAGAGCGCCGCCGCCTCCATCTCGACGCCGATCACCCCGTGATCGGGCAGCTGGCCGTAACCCTCGAAGCCATCGGCGTGATAGAAGATGTCCGAGGACAGCATATTGCCGGCATGGAATTTGAGCCCCTTGGCATCGGCCTTGTCCGCCGCTGCCCGCAACAGGCCGAAATCGGCGATCGGAGCGAAATTATAGGGGCCGAACCGGCCCCTGACGATGGCCGAATCGGTCGTCGCTCCCAGCGCCAGCACCACGTCGCGCACTTTCACCTTGGCATTGAGCCCGCCACAGGTGCCGACGCGGATCAGCGTCTTGGCGCCATAGACATTGATCAATTCGTGCACATAGATCGACAAGGATGGCTGGCCCATGCCCGAGGCCTGCACCGAGACCGGCCGGCCCTTCCACTTGCCGGTAAAGCCCAGGCAATTGCGCACCGAATTGACCTGCCTGGCATCCTCGAAAAAGGTCTCGGCGATCCATTTGGCGCGCAGCGGGTCGCCCGGCAGCAGCACGGCTTCGGCATAATCGCCCGGCTTGGCATGGTTGTGCGGGGTGGTCATGGCGCTCTTTCCTTCCTGTCCATCTGCTCAAATCAATGCCACCCTGCCATGGCAAAGACAATCCTGGCCCCGGCGCTTGACGGAAGCGGCCGCCGGGGCCATCTACGCCTGCAGCCAAGGAGGCATGGACATGGTCGCAAGGATTTTCATCGATGGCGAAGCCGGCACGACGGGGCTGCAGATTCGCGAGCGCCTGGCCGGCCGCCGCGACCTCGAAGTCCTGTCCATCGCCCCTGACAAGCGCAAGGATGAGGACGAGCGCCGCCGCCTGCTCAACGAAGCCGATATCGCCATCCTCTGCCTGCCCGACGAGGCGGCGAAGGAAAGCGTGCGGCTGATCGAGAATGATACCACCCGCGTCATCGATGCGTCCTCGGCCCATCGCGTCGCCGCCGGCTGGACCTATGGCTTTGCCGAAATGGCGGCCGACCAGAGCGATGCCATCGCCGCTTCGCGCTATGTCGCCAATCCCGGCTGCTGGCCCCAGGGCCTGATCGCCTCGATCCGCCCGCTGATCGAGGCGCGGCTGCTGCCCGGCGATTATCCGCTCTCCTATCACGGCATCAGCGGCTATTCCGGCGGCGGTCGCCAGATGATCGAGGATTATGAAGCCCAGGGCACGACGGCGAGCCAGTTCATGCCCTATAGCCTGGCCTTCCAGCACAAGCACCTGCCGGAAATGCAGGTCTATTCCGGGCTCAATCGCGCCCCGCTCTTCGAGCCGGTGGTCGGCAATTTCGCCCAGGGCATGACCAATTCGGTGCCGCTGCATCTCGACATGGTCGCCCAAATGCCTTCGGGCAAGGCTCTCCACGCCGCCCTGGCCGACCATTACGCCGCCATTGCCGACAGCTTTGTCCGCGTCGCGCCCTATCAGGCCGGGCTGGGCAAGGACGCCGCCCTCGATCCGCAGACCCATAACGGCACCAATACGCTGACCCTGCATGTCTTCGCCAATGACGACGCCGCTCAGGCCGTCATCGTCTCGATCTATGACAATCTGGGCAAGGGCGCGGCGGGAGCCGCGGTGCAGAACCTCAATATCATGCTGGGGGTCGGGGCCGGGGAAAGCCTGGAGGCGTAATCGCCGGGCCGGACCGCCGAACGCTTCGGTACGGTTCGGCCTTGACCCAAAGCCCGGTTCTGCGTCATGACCATCCCAATAGCGAGGTCCAGAGCCCCATGGAAAAATTCACCACCCTCACCGGTGTCGCGGCGCCCCTGCCGATCATCAATATCGACACCGACATGATCATCCCCAAGCAATATCTGAAGACCATCAAGCGCACCGGTCTGGGCACCGCCCTGTTCTCGGAAATGCGCTATGACGAGGACGGCGCGGAAAATCCCGAATTCGTGCTCAACAAGCCGGCCTATCGCGACGCCAGGATCATCATTGCCGGCGACAATTTCGGCTGCGGCTCCTCGCGTGAACATGCGCCCTGGGCTCTGCTGGATTTCGGCATCCGCTGCGTGATCTCCACCAGCTTCGCCGATATTTTCTATAATAATTGCTTCAAGAACGGCATCCTGCCCATCGTGGTGACCCCCGAGCAATTGAAGCTGCTGCTCGACGACGCCGAGCGCGGCTCCAACGCCACGCTGAGCGTCGATCTCGAAGCCCAGACCATTCGCGGGCCCGATGGCGGCACCTTGCATTTCGACATCGACCCGTCCCGCAAGCAGATCCTGCTCGAAGGCCTCGACGACATCGCCGGCACGCTGAAATCGGACCCCTCCATCTCCGCCTTCGAAGGCAGGATGGCTTCCGAACGGCCCTGGCTCTAGAGCGTCGTGCCGAAAAGTGGCATCCGGTTTTTGGCAAGAACGATGCGACACCAAGAAGATGGAGCGGCACTTTCATAGGGCGTGCGCCGCTTTGGCCCGCCCCGCACATGTGTCCGGGCGATGAATGGCAAACAGCTCGCCCTGCTCGTGCATGCAGCACTCCTGATCGGAGTGCTGCTTTGGCTCGTGCCGGCGCTGACCCAATGGGATTCGCGCGCCGGCTATCTCTTCTCGCTGACCTTCTACTGGCTGTTCTTCTGCCTGCCGGTGATCGGGCTCCACGCGCTGCCCGGCAATGACGGCCGCCTGTTCTCCGAAAAGCTGCCCTGGCGCGATTGGTGGCTCATTCCCCTGCTGCTGGCCCAGATCGGGCTGATCGCCATCGTCGCCTTCGCGCCCAATACCGCCATATTGACCAATGGCGGTATGTGGCTGGCCATTCTCATTGCCACGATCAACGGCCCGCTGGAGGAGATGGCCTGGCGCGGCGGCTTCCTCGCCACCTTCCGCGCCTGGCCGCGGCTGGGCTTATGGCTCGGCTGGGCGCTGTTCAGCCTCTGGCACGTGCCGCTGGCGCTGAGCCATGGCGTCGTCTTCGATGGCGGGGCGGCCGCCCTGATCGGCGGCGCGGCGCTGCTGGGGCTGTTATGGAGCTGGATCGCCTGGCGCACCGGTTCGGTGTTTTATGTGAGCATTGCTCACACCCTCACCAATCTCTTCACCTTCTGGGTCCTGTTCGACCGCAACGGCTTCGCCGCCTGACGCTACCAGCCGTAATCGACCACCGTCAGCGTGCGGATCTTGCCCTGGTCCAGCCATTCGATACTGGCCTTGCGGCGCATGCCAATCAGGGCCGCACCGACCGGCCCGAGGATCGGCACATTGCCGCGTTCCCCGAACGGCCGGTTGGGATAGCTCAAGACCCCCAGCCGCGCCCGCGGCTCGTCGTCCAGCCGGAACAGCACCCGCTGTCCCATCGACACGCCCGCCTTCTCCCAGGGATTGCAGACTTCGGCGCGGTGCAGCTCCCGTTCGAGATAGGCCGACACATAGGGCATGGCGCTGGCCGACCGCTCCGCCAGCAGCAGCACGCGATTGTAATCGTCGGAATTGATGAGAATCGCAGGCAGCGGCAGGGAGGAAAACACTGAACACCAAGGAACGAGCGGGTTGTCATATTCCTATGCCATTGTGCCCAGTCAATGGGCAGAGAAGAATTTTTCAGCCCAACATGCGTCAGGTTTATTGACCTAACCCCCTCGCCATGGCAGGTGTGTGCCGCATTTTTATGCGTTTCGCATAATTCCCCCGTCCTTGAGGGTTAACCATGTCCGACGACACCCTGCTCGACCGTGCGCTCATTCGCCTGGAAGAAGCCGCCAATCATCTCCAGATCGATCCGGACGTAACCGAAAAGCTCAAATATCCGCGCGAGACCACCAAGACGCGCCTGCTCATCCGCATGGACGATGGCTCGCGCAAATCGTTCCTGGCCTGGCGCTGCCGCTATGACGATACCCGTGGCCCCACCAAGGGCGGCATCCGCTTTCATCCCGACAGCAATATCGAAGAAGTCGAGACGCTGGCCTTCTGGATGACCTTCAAATGCGCGGTGATGAACCTGCCCTATGGGGGCGGCAAGGGCGCCATCCGCGTCAACCCGCATGAATTGTCCAAGTCGGAACTGGAGCGGCTGTCGCGCGCCTATGTGCAGGCCTTCGCCAATATCATGGGGCCCGACCGCGATATCCCGGCGCCCGACGTCTATACCAATGCCATGATCATGGGCTGGATGGCCGACGAATATAACCAGATCACCGGCCAGGTTTCCCCCGCCGTCATCACCGGCAAGCCTATCGCCCTGGGCGGCTCGCTCGGCCGCAACGACGCCACGGCGCGCGGCGGCTTCTACCTCGTGCGCCACCTGGCCGCCGAACTGGGCCTGGACAAGGACCACACCGTCGCCATTCAGGGCTTCGGCAATGCCGGCCAATATTATGCCCGGCTCAGCGCCGCCGATGGCAATGTGGTCGTGGCGGTCTCCGATTCGGCCGGCGCCATCTATCGCCCCGGCGGGCTCGACGTCGAAAAACTGATCAAGGGCAAGAATGCCGGCCGCCGCGTCGCCGACATGGCCGCCGAGCAGGGCGCCCATGTCATTTCGGCCGACGATCTGCTGGCCATCGAGGCCGACCTGCTGGTGCCCGCCGCCCTGGAAGACATGATCACCAAGGACAATGCCGGCACCATCAAGGCCAAGGTCCTGCTCGAACTGGCCAATGGCCCGATCACCCCCGATGCCGACCAGATCCTGAACGACAAGGGCGTCGTGGTCCTGCCCGACATCCTGGCCAATGCCGGCGGCGTCACCGTGTCCTATTTCGAATGGGTGCAGAACCGTCAGGGCTATTATTGGGACCTGGAAGAAATCCAGGCGCGCCTGCTCAAGATGATGGAGCGCGAAGGGCGCGCCGTCTGGGACATCGCCAAGACCCGCAATGTTTCGGCCCGTTCCGCCGCCTATATCCATGCCCTGGGCCGCCTCGCCACCGCCATCGAAGCCCACGGCACCCAGCCGTTCTTCGCCGGTTGAAACGGATAGCCCGTTTTGGGCTCCCCTGCGGCTAAGGAAAGCGCCCGTTATGGGCGCCTTCTTTTTTGTGCCGCCCCTATCGGTCCCGGCGGAGCACGGCTTGCGCGGCATGGGCAAAAAGCGCTAACTGCGCCGCATTGAGGTGTACCCACCAGTACGGCGAGGAGTTTTTAGACGATCATGGCCACCCATTCCCTTTTCCTTCTGCCCGGCGACGGCATCGGCACCGAGATCATGGTCGAGGTGGAAAAGCTCATTGCCTGGACCAATGCCGAGGGCCTGACGGACTTTTCGCTGGATCGCGGCCTGGCCGGCGGCGCCGCCTATGACGCCCATCAGCTGGCGATCACCGACGAGGACGTCGCCAAGGCCAAGGCCGCCGATGCGGTGATCTTCGGCGCCGTCGGCGGCCCCAAATGGGACCAGGTGCCCTATGAGCAGCGCCCGGAAGCCGCGCTGCTGCGCCTGCGCCAGGAACTGGCGGTCTTCGCCAATCTGCGCCCCGCCATCTGCTATCCGGCCTTGGCCGAAGCCTCCTCGCTCAAGCGGGAATTGGTGGAAGACCTCGATATCCTCATCGTGCGCGAATTGACCGGCGGCGTCTATTTCGGCGAGCCCAAGACCATCACCGATCTCGGCTCCGGCCAGAAGCGCGCCATCGACACCCAGGTCTATGAGACCTATGAGATCGACCGCATCGCCCGCGTCGCCTTCGACCTCGCCCGTACCCGCAGCGGCAAGGTGCATTCGGCCGACAAGAAGAACGTCATGAAGTCCGGCGTGCTCTGGGACGAAGTGGTCAGGACTGTTGCCCAGGATTATGCCGATATCGAGCTGCACCATATCCTGGCCGACAACGCCGCCATGCAATTGGTGCGCAATCCCAAGCAGTTCGACGTCATGGTCACCGACAATCTGTTCGGCGACATTCTCTCCGACGTCGCCGCCATGCTCACCGGCTCGCTGGGCATGCTGCCCTCCGCCTCGCTCGGCGCCCCCGATCCGGCGACCGGCAAGCGCAAGGCCTTCTACGAGCCCGTTCACGGCTCGGCTCCCGACATTGCCGGCCAGGGCATCGCCAATCCCATCGCCATGATCGCCTCCTTCGCCATGGCGCTGCGCTATTCGTTCAACATGATCGAATTGGCCGGCAAGGTGGAAGGCGCCATCTCCGCCGTGCTCAGCGACGGATTGCGCACCGGCGACATCGCCCAGGACAATCGCAAGACCATCGGCACCGAGGAAATGGGCGCCGCCATCCTCGCTAAGCTGAAGCAGTAAGAGCCCCTGAGACCTCACGGTGAGCCCGTCGAACCATGAGCCCGCCCAACAAAAAGCCCCGGTCTTGCGACCGGGGCTTTTTCAATTCACCAGAACCGGAATTATTCGGCGGCTTCTTCCTCGGCCGGCGCATTGGCAGCGGCGTCCTTGGCGGCCTTTTCTTCAGCGCGCGCCTTGGCCTTCTCGCCCGGCTCGCCCTTGTTGGGATTGTTGCGGGCATCACGCTTGGCAAGACCGGCGGCGTCGAGGAAACGCAGCACGCGGTCGGTCGGCACGGCGCCGACGGAGAGCCAGTGCTGGGCGCGCTCATTGTTGAGCACGATGCGGTTTTCCGCATCCTTGGCCAGCAGCGGGTTGAAGGTGCCGAGCTTTTCGATGAAGCGACCATCGCGCGGCGACCGGGCATCGGCGATGACGATATGGTAGAAGGGGCGCTTCTTGGTGCCGGCGCGGGCAAGGCGGATCTTGAGAGCCATTGTTCAGTCCTGTCAGTTCAAGTCGGTTAAAAGAGCTATTTCTTCTTGCCCAGGCCGGGAAGGCCGGGGAAACGGGGCGCTCCGCCGAGCCCGGGCAAGGCCGGACCGCCGGAGGATTTGAGCAGCGCGTTGACGTCGCTGGGCAGCGCCTTCTGCTGCGGCGGATCGGCGGCAGGCAGGCCCTTGAGCTGCTCGGGATTGATCCCGGCCTGGCGCGCCATCTGTTCGAGCTGGGCCGGGTCCATCTTGGAAAGATCGGGCATGCCGCCCAGCATCCCGCCCATCTTGCCGCCGAACATGCCCCCAAGCGCGCCCATGCCGCCCCGGGAGACCTTCTTCATCATATCCGCCATCTGGCGGTGCTGCTTGGCAAGCTTGTTGATGTCCGAGACCTCGACGCCGGCGCCGGCCGCGATGCGCTTGCGGCGGGAGGCATTGAGCAGGTCGGGATTTTCCCGCTCCTTGCGGGTCATTGAATTGATGATGGCGATCTGCCGGTCGAAGACTTTTTCATCGACATTGGCGCCGGCCATGGCTTTCTTGAGCTGGCCCGCTCCCGGCAGCATACCCATGAGGCCGCCCATGCCGCCCATCTTCTTCATTTGCTGCAATTGGCCGCGCAAATCCTCGAAGTCGAAGACGCCCTTTTTGAGCTTCTTGGCCATCTTGGCGGCGTCTTCGGCGGTGACATGTTCCGCCGCTTTCTCGACCAGCGAGACGATATCGCCCATGCCCAGAATGCGGTCGGCGATGCGCGCCGGATGGAAATCCTCCAGCGCATCCATCTTTTCGCCGACACCGATCAGCTTGATCGGCTTGCCGGTGGCGGCGCGCATCGACAAAGCCGCACCGCCGCGCCCGTCACCGTCGACGCGGGTCATGACGATGCCGGTAATGTCGAGGCGCCCGTCGAAGCTCCGGGCGACATTGATGGCGTCCTGGCCGGTCAGCGCATCGACCACCAGCAGGATTTCGTGCGGGCGGGCGACCTCGCGGATGGCGACCGTTTCGGCCATCAGCTCTTCATCGATATGGGTGCGGCCGGCCGTGTCGAGGATGAGGACGTCATAGCCGCCCAGGCGACCTTCGCGCTCGGCGCGGCGGGCAATCTCGACCGGATTTTCGGTGGCGACGATGGGCAGCGTATCGACGCCCACCTGCTCGCCCAAAACCCGCAATTGCTCCATCGCCGCCGGGCGGCGCGTATCGAGCGAGGCCAGCAGCACCTTTTTCTTCTGCCGGTCCTTGAGGCGCTTGGCGATCTTGGCGCTGGTCGTGGTCTTGCCCGAGCCCTGCAGGCCCACCATCAGCAAGGCGACCGGCGCCGGCGCATTGAGATCGATACTGACCGCATCGGAACCCAGTACGGCGACCAGTTCGTCATTGACGATCTTGACCACCTGCTGGCCCGGCGTCACCGAGCGGGTAACCTCGGCGCCCACGGCGCGGGCGCGCACCTGCTCGACAAAGGCGCGGACCACTTCGAGCGACACGTCGGCCTCGATCAGCGCCCGGCGGATTTCGCGCATGGCCGCATCGACATCGGCGGCGTTCAGCGCGCCGCGTCCGCGAAGCCCATCGAAAATCTTGCCAAGCCGGTCGGAAAGGCTCTCAAACATCTATCGGTCCATCCTTCGTCTGCCGGAAAAGGTCCCGGAGAGATAGGGTGCAGCAAGCCAAACACCAAACCCACCCGCGGGCGCAACGCGCTGGCGGGTGTTGACCTCCGGGATCGTCTGACTACCCTTGCGGGGTCCCGGTCGGCGGCTCAGGAACATGAAGCTCGATGAACGGGCTGGCTCTAAGGGAAAGTCCCGCCGGAGTCAAGGACAGGCCAGGCGTTTGAGGTCCGGCAGCGCGGCCGCTCAGGCCCGGCGCCATGCCAGATGCATGAACCGGGTCCGCAGCCCCGCCGGCATGCGCAGCACCAGTCCCTTGAGCGCCGGCCGCAGCAGCACGTCCCAGCCCTGGGTGATCAGCCAGCCCTTCAGCGTGACCGGCAGGGCGAAATCGCGCACGATCACCGTTTCGGTGGCGAAGGTCAGCTTATAGGGCATGACCGGCACGCCCAGATCGCAGCCGGAAAGACCCCGTTCGGCGCAGGCCTTGAGCACTTCGCCCAAATGCAGCTTGCCCGGGCTTTCATCGGAATTGGAAAAATCGCGGGCGGCGACATAGGCATAATAGCGCCCGCCATGCACGAACCCCCATTGCTCGGCGATCGGCTTGCCCTTCTGGGTCAGCGAAAAGGTCATGAGGTCGATATCGGGATGGCCGACTAGATTGCGGCAGAAATCCGGAAAGCCGCTATCGCGGAAAGCCCGCGAGGTGAGCCCCTGATCGCGCAGCCGCTCGGCCCGGCCGGCCAGGGTGCGCTCGATGAGGCCCAATTGCTCGATCGGTGCCGTGGCGACCTTGTGTTCCACCGGCCCGCTCCGTTCCAGCCGGTTCCGGGCATTGCGCATATTCTTGCGCGTCTTGCTGCGAATAGTGGCGAAATAGCCGGCGAAATCGGCAAAATCATCCAGCGCGACATAGGGCGCGCCCGCTTCGGAGCCGGTTTCGATGGCGGTCTTGGGCAGACCGCGGTCGAGGCTCGATCCATCCCTGATCTTGAGTAGGCTCACCGCGTCGCAGGGCGCCGCCGCAATCGCCGCATCCAGCAGGCGCGACATGGCCCGCCCCGGATCGATACCCGGCGCCAGCAGCATATTGCAATATTGCCCGAAGCCATTGCCCAGCGGCACCAGCACCCGGCGCATCGCCGTCCGGACGCGCTCGAGCGGCAGCACCGCGATCAATTGCTGGCCCTGCCTGAGGACCGCGATGACCGGATCGAAATCCGGGTTTTCGCGCGCCGCCTCGAAGTCGAAGACCGCCCGCGCCCAGCCCAGGCTCTGGAACAGGTTGGCGCCGCTGCTTCCGGCCTCGAGCGCCTGCCAGCATCCAGCCAGCGCATCGAGGTCCTGCCTTTTGCGCACCACTTTCGCGCCCAATTCCTGGCCGGGCGCTGTCGCGTCGGCACTATGGCGCCCCGGGGAAAGCGCGATCGCGCCTGCGGCAGTCATTTCTCGAATGTATGGGCCGGAATATCGCGCACGCCTTCCGGCGCTTGAGGATCGACCCGGAAATCGACGCTATAGACCTTTTTCTTCTGCGGATTGAGCGGGCTGAACTTCACCGCCCCGGCCAGCCCCAATTTGCTGAGATAGGACAGGCCCGTCACCTGCTGGCTGAGTTTTTTCCGGCCCAGTCTGCCGCGCAGAATGCCATTGGCGTAATTGACCGCGTAATGCTTGCGCAAATCGTCGGTCCAGTGCTCGGTGGTGAAGCTGACATTGAGCATGCCGTGATTGACCACGCGGTGCGGCCCGTTAAGCGGCCAATGCAGCATCTGCCCGGCCTCCAGATCGTAGACCTGGGCGAAATCGTCGAACCAGGGCTCGAACGGCATGTCGGTTTCGCGCAATTGCCCCAGGATCAGTTTTTCCAGCGCCGGCTGCGAAATGAACGGCGCCTGGGCCGGATAGACATAGACCTTCTTGGTGCCGCGCACCTGCCACAGGCTCTGCCCCGGCACGTCGGAATGATATTTCACCGAAACATTCGGCGAGGAGATCAGGATGGTCAGATTGCGCTTATAGCTCTTGAAGCCCGGCACCCGCTCCTCGAATTCGGCATAGAGGCTGTCGAGCAAGGCGCCATAGGCCGGATCGGTCTTGGCCGGGGCGGTCAGGTTCACCCAGATATTGCCATTGCGCACCACCTCGAGCACTTCGGCGCCGGAAATTTCCTTGATTTCGCCTTCGCGCCTCTTGGGCGGATTGCCCGGCGTTTTCTGCGAATAATTGACGTGATAGGCTTCGCGCGGCGAGCGGTCGATCAGCGATGCCAGCGCCTCGTCCGTGAACAGCGGCGAATTGGCGAGGCTATGGCCGAGGCGCAACGATTGATTGCCCCAAAGCTTGGGATAATGCGGCTGCCAGTCGGTGATGATCTGATCGGAAATGAGCGGCATGTTCATGGATCGGCTCCCCGGATGCTGGGATAAGATTTTCGGCCATCATCCTAGTCCACAAAGCGCCAGCTGCACGTGAAAGCTGCCTTTCTGGTTAAGATCAACCCCAGCGCAAGTGGTTAAAAATAAAAGAAAAATGCAGCTATGGCGCGCGCTGAGCCCTGAACCGGATCAATCGGGCAACACCCATGCTGGCAATTTTCCGGTACATCCGCCATATAAACCGGCAAAGTGCTATTTGGTAGCAACACCGATGGAAGACCGCCTTGAGCGACGTCCCCTTTTTTAAGATGAACGGGCTGGGCAACCAGATCATCGTCGCCGATTTGCGCGGCATGCCGGCGCGCGTCACGCCGCAAGCCGCCATCGCCATCAATGCGCATCCCGAAACCCGCTTCGACCAGATCATGGCCGTGCATGACCCGCGCACACCCGGCACCGACAATTATATCGAGATCGTCAATTCCGACGGCAGCCGCGCCCAGGCCTGCGGCAATGGCATGCGCTGCGTGGTCCGGGCCCTTTCGGCCGAACAGGGCCGGCGGCGCTTCACCTTCGAGACCGTCGCCGGCATCCTCTTCGGCGAGGAAGACGAAGATGGCGCCATCCTTGTCGATATGGGCACGCCCAAATTCGCCTGGTACGACATTCCGCTCAACGAGGAATTCGCCGATACCCGCGCCATCGAGCTCCAGATCGGCCCCATCGACGCGCCGGTGCTGCATTCGCCCTCCGTCGCCTCCATGGGCAATCCGCATGCCACCTTCTGGGTCAAGGACGATATATGGTCCTATGCGCTGGACCGGTTCGGGCCGCTGCTCGAAAACCATCCGCTGTTTCCCGAGCGCTGCAACATTTCCATCGCCGAAGTGGTCCGCCCCGATCACATCGTCCTCAGGACCTGGGAGCGCGGCGCCGGCCTGACCGAGGCCTGCGGCACCGCCGCCTGCGCCGCCCTGGTCAATGGCGCCCGCACCCGGCGCACCGGCCGCAAGGCCAGGGTGACGCTGCCGGGCGGCGATCTTTTGGTTGAATGGCTCGACAACGATCATGTCACCCTCACCGGGCCGGCCGAGCTCGAATGGCGCGGCAGGCTGGATCCGGCCAGTGGCGCCTGGACCCGCGGCGGGGCCGCCTGATGGGGGTCGAGACGCTGACATTCGGCTGTCGCCTCAACGCCTATGAGGGCGAGGTGATGAAGGCCGAGGCCGAAAAGGCCGGGCTCGACAATGCCATCATCATCAATACCTGCGCGGTGACCGCCGAGGCCGTGCGTCAGGCTAGGCAGGCCGTGCGCAAGGCCAGGCGCGACCATCCCGCCGCCCGCATCATCGTCACCGGCTGCGCCGCCCAGACCGAGGCGCGCAGTTTCGGCGACATGGCAGAGGTCGACCTGGTCATCGGCAATGCGGACAAGCTCAAGGCCGAGAGCTACCGGCCTATGGTTTTCGGCACCCCGCTCAACGACAAGGTGCAGGTCAACGACATCATGAGTGTGCGCGAGACCGCCGGGCACCTCATCGAGGGCATGGATGGCCGCACCCGCGCTTTCGTGCAGGTGCAGAATGGCTGCGATCATCGCTGCACCTTCTGCATCATCCCCTTCGGTCGCGGGCCGTCGCGCTCGGTGCCGATGGGGCTGGTGGTCGAGCAGATCAAGAAGCTCGTCGGCAATGGCTATGCCGAAGTGGTGCTGACCGGGGTGGACATCACCTCCTATGGCCCCGACCTGCCGGGCAGTCCGACCCTGGGCAAGCTCACGCAATCGATCCTCCGCCATGTCCCGGACCTGCCGCGCCTCAGGATTTCCTCGATCGATTCCATCGAAGCCGATCCGGCGCTCTATGAGGCGGTGGGCGAGCCGCGGCTGATGCCGCATCTGCACCTGTCGCTGCAATCGGGCGACGATCTCATCCTCAAGCGCATGAAGCGCCGGCATCTGCGCGACGATGCGCTCGGCGTCGTCGACAAATTGCGCAGCCGGCGTCCCGACATGGTCTTCGGCGCCGATATCATTGCCGGCTTCCCCACCGAGACCGACGCCATGTTCGAAAATTCCCGGCGCTTCATCGCCGAGGCCGGGCTCACCTATATCCACGCCTTTCCCTATTCGCCGCGCCCCGGCACCCCCGCCGCCCGCATGCCGCAGGTCGGCAAGGCCATTGCCCGCCGGCGCGCCGCGCTGCTGCGCCAGGCGGGCGACAGCCAGTTCGCCGCCCTGTGCCGGAGCCGCCTCGGCCGGCTCGAAAACGTCCTGGTCGAACGCAACGGCCTTGGCCGCACCGAACAATTCATCCCGGTGCGCGTTCCGGGAGCCCAGGCCGGCGCATTGCTCGGCGTCAGCATTACCGGCATGGATGCGGACGGGCTGACCGGCGAGGCCTTGCCGGCGGCGGCCTAGCGGCAACGACCTCGTCCTTCGACAGGCTCAGGATGAGGTCTCCGGGAGTTCTGCGTTAGCGTGGAGCTCATGGTGAGCTTGTCGAACCAGACGGTTGTGGCAATGTGGGCCGGAACCAGCGAAAGACAGGCAATGACCGACAAGAAACCGGGCTTTTTCCAGCGCCTCTTCGGCGGCAACCAGCCGGCGCCCAGTCCCGCGCCGCCGGAAACGAAGCCGGAAGTCCCGGCCGAGCCGGCGCCGGAAAGCGTGCCGGCCACGCCCGAACCCGAGCCCATCCCGGAGCCGGCCGAGCCGCTCCGGCCCGCCGATATTCCGCCGCCGCCCGGCCCGCCGGAAACCACCCCCGATTATATCGAGCGGGTCGAGGACCAGTTCGTCACCCCGCCCGCCGAGATCGCCACGCCGGCCCAGCCGCTCCAGTCCTGGTTCGGCCGCCTGGCTTCGGGCCTCAAGCGCTCTTCGGACAATCTCAGCTCGTCCATTACCTCGGTCTTTACCAAGCGCAAACTGGATGCGGCGACGCTCGATGAACTCGAAGACGTGCTGATCCAGGCCGATCTGGGCGTGGACACCGCCATGGCGATCACCGAGATTCTGCGCCGCGACCGCTTCGACAAGGACGTGTCGGGCGACGATGTGCGGGCGGTGCTGGCCGCCGAGGTGGAGGAGGTGCTGACCGCCGTGGCTCAGCCGCTCGCCATTGATGCGGGCAAGAAACCCTTCGTCATCCTGATGATCGGCGTCAATGGCTCGGGCAAGACCACCACGATCGGCAAGCTGGCGCAGAAGCTGACCCGCGAGGGCCGCTCGGTCATGCTGGCGGCCGGCGATACCTTCCGCGCCGCCGCCATCGAGCAATTGCAGGTCTGGGGCCAGCGCACCGGCGCGCCGGTCATCGCCCGCCCGGCCGGCGCCGATGCCTCGGGCCTGGCCTTCGACGCCGTCACCCAGGCCCGGGCGGAAGGCCGCGATGTGCTGATCATCGACACCGCCGGACGGTTGCAGAACCGCGACGAATTGATGAACGAGCTGGAAAAGATCATCCGCGTCATCAAGAAAGTCGATCCCGAAGCCCCCCATGCTACCCTGCTGACCCTCGATGCCACGACCGGCCAGAATGCTCTCAAGCAGGTGGAAATCTTCGGCCAGCGCGCCGGAGTGACGGGGCTGGTCATGACCAAGCTCGACGGCACCGCCCGCGGCGGCATCCTCGTCGCCATCGCCAGCAAATTCGGCCTGCCGGTGCATTTCATCGGCGTCGGCGAAGGGGTCGAGGACCTCGAACCCTTCGCCGCCAGCGATTTCGCCCGCGCCATTGCCGGCTTCGAGCCACCCCGCTAGGGCAAATCTCTCCAGTGGAGAGATTTGAGGCGAGAAGGCCATGAGAGCTACGCTCGAATGGCGGGAGGGGGTGCTGCGGTTTCTACACATCCGGCAGCCTCGCCCTCGCTCCGCCGGGAGGTGGCGTCCAGCGTTGATCGACAGAACCGTTCCCATCCCGAAGGGAATAGCGCATTGGCTGCGGCGAATGCCGGCAAAGCCAAAATCTCACCACTCTTGCGGACTATTGCGCCTTGCATGATCCGGCCCCTGCCCTCACATTGGAGCCATGCCACGGGAAGTAAGATGACGGACAAAGCCGAACCTGAAGTCAATTGGGACGAATTGCGCCCCCAGATCACCAAGCTGGCGCTGGAGCTCGGACCGCTGGTCGTCTTCTTCATCATGAATGGCCGCGCCGATATTTTCGTCGCCACCGCCTGGTTCATGGCGGCCATGACCATTTCCCTGCTGCTGAGCTGGATCATTCTCAAAAAGGTCGCCGTCATGCCGCTGGTCACCGGCGTCGTGGTGCTGGTCTTTGGCGGGCTGACGCTGTGGCTGCAGGACGACACTTTCATCAAGATGAAGCCCACCATCACCAATGTGATGTTCGCCTCAATTCTCCTGGGCGGCCTGGTCTTCGGGCAATCGCTGCTGAAATATGTCTTCGGCGACGTCTATAAGCTCAGGCCCGAAGGCTGGTGGAAGCTGACGCTCAATTGGGGCCTGTTCTTCGTCGTCCTCGCCGTGCTCAATGAAGCGGTCTGGCGCAATTTTTCGACCGATTTCTGGGTGGCCTTCAAGGTCTGGGGCATCATGCCGCTGACCATCGTCTTCTCGATGAGCCAATTGCCGCTGCTCAACAAATATGCCCCCGCGGCGGAGCCGGCTCAGCCTCCCCCCGTCGCCACCGGCACCTGAAGCGGGCCTTCTCGCCTCCTTCCCGCCCGCCCCCGGGATCGGGGCCGGCGTGAAAACTTATCCCCGCTGCCGAAATCTGGTGCACCTTTCATCCATTCCCGCACAAGCTGCGCGGTCGCGACGAACGGTCGGTGCGGGATACCGGATGGAGAAGGGGTCGCCCTTCTTCCGTCGCGCGTATGGGCGGATCCCGGCTCACTCCACGGGAACCATGTCGGGCCGTTCCGGCTGCACCGGACGGCAGCTGTCACGTCGCCAGCAGGGCGAAGACGAAACAGTCCCTCATGGGCGGAAATCAGGACGCAAGTCCGCCGCACCAGCGCGATGAACGAGCATCCGGTGCATGGGGCGAGGTCTTCCTCACCCATTATTTTCCGCCGGACGACCGGCACCGAGGCAAACCTCGCCCCATGCCGCAGCTTCGAGTTGTGCGGCAAAGCCCACAAATCGGTCCGGTGGACCGGTTTGAAACGAGAAGGCCGTGAGAGCTAAGCTCGAATGGCGGTCCTTCACCAAAGCAAACCCGGAGGCCCATGGCCGTCCGGCGCTTCGGCACGTCCAGGCCGCCTATAGACCACCCATCTGGCAGAGCAGCGTCCATTCGGCGTCACCGACCTTGGACACCGACAGCCGGGAGAGCTTGACCAGCTCCATCTCGCTCAATTCGGGAATCGCCTTGATCTCGGCCAGCGTCACCGGGCGGGCAAAGGGCTTCACCGCCTGCACGTCGACGCATTCCCACACCACCGCGCCCTTGGCGTTGAGCTCGGCGGTGCTGTCGGGATGGGCCAGGGCCACGATCTTCATGATCCCGACGATCTCCTTGCCGATATTGGAATGGTAGAAGAACGCCTCGTCGCCGATGGCCATGGCCTTCATATTGTTGCGCGCCGCATAATTGCGCACGCCGTTCCATTCCTCGACCTCGCCCTTCGCCGTCTTCCTGGCCAGATCGTCGAAGGAAAAAACGTCCGGCTCCGACTTCATCAGCCAATAGGCCATGGCTCAGAGCTCCGCGCCGGAATTGTTGATGGCCAGGCGCCAGCGCTTGACCTCATAGGCGGAAAACACCCCGGCCGACACGAACGGATCGGCGGCGGCCAGCGCCTCGGCCTCGGCAAGGCTCTCGGCCTCGAACACCACGATCGAGCCCTCCGGCTGTTCGTAGGCATCGAGCAGCGCTCCGGCAAAGACCAGCTTCGGGCCCAGCGATTTGAGATGGTCCAGATGCTGCGGCCGCGTGTCGAGCCGGGTCTGGAGCGCGCCGGGAGCATCCTTGGCGATCATGGCATAGAGCATTTCAATCTTCCCTCTTGAGCGGGCGGGACATCAATCCCGCCACGATTTCGGCAATATCGGCCTGACCGGCTATGACGGCGTCGACGGCCTCGATCAGCGGCGCCTCGACAGCGAGGCTTTTCGCCAGAGCGGCGGCGACCGGCGCCGTAGCCACGCCCTCCGCCAGCCTGGACCCGCCGGCCAGGATATCCTCGGTCCGGCGGCCCGCGCCCAGCGCCATGCCGAATTGATAATTGCGCGATTGCACCGAGGTGCAGGTCAGCGTCAGATCGCCCAGCCCGGCCAGCCCGGTCAAGGTATGGGCCGAACCGCCCATGGCGGTGACCATCCGTGCCATTTCCGCATAGCCCCGGGCGATCAGCGCCGCCCGGGCCGAAGCGCCGAGATGGGCGCCTTCGACGGCGCCGCAGGCCAGCGCATAGACATTCTTCAGCGCCCCGGCGATCTCCACCCCGACGCGGTCGTCGGCGGCATAGGGCCGGAATGTCGGGCCGGCCAGGGCGGCGGCCAGCGCGGAAGTGTCGCTGGCATCGTCTCCCGCCAGCGTCACCGCCGTCGGCCGCCCCGCCGCGACATCGGCGGCAAAGCTGGGGCCGGACAGCACATAGGGCACGGCCTCCGGCGCCATGTCGGCGAGAATCTCGCTCTGCCGCGCCAGCGTGCCGGTCTCCAGCCCCTTGGCCGAAAGCACGATCGGCCGGCCGGCAAGCAGGGCCGGATCGAGCCCGGACAACAGGGTCCGCGTCGCCTGCGCCGGCACCGCCAGAATGACGATATCGGCGCCGCTGAAAGCCCCGGCGGCCGTGACGCCCGGCAGCAGGACCTGCCCCGGCAAGGCCGCCTGATTGATGCGGCCGGCATTGATGGCGGCCGCCTGTTCGGCATTGCGCATGATCAGCGTCACCGACCGGCCGGCCATGGCGACGGCCTGCGCCAGCGCCG